>JAYVXO010000059.1:0-21449 GCA_043785105.1 Fimbriiglobus sp. | reverse complement strand
ATGCATCCGTGCGCTCCGGTCTGAGTTTGCCAGCCTTACCCCAGCCGTTTACCAAGCCGCCCAGATTCCAACAACATCAATCAACACGGCCTAGCGTCTCGTTCAAAATTTCGCTGTACTCGTTATACTTCTTCTCCGAATTCGCCATCCCGCCGCCGCCGCCGGCGAGGGACTTCCCGTTGAACAGCGTCGCAGGCGTACCGCGAATCGCACCGTTGACGACCTTGTTGTAATACTCGCTGCGGGCCACGGAGTCGGCGTTCGTCAGCGGGTCGGGGCCGGGGATGTGCAGGTGGTACTGAATCAGGATGACATCCTGGGGTTTGTACGATTTCAGCAGGCCGTCGTAGCCGACATCGGCGGCGACACAGGGTGGGCACTGGGTGCCGGTGAACAGTTCCATCACGGCGACTTTATTGGCAGACTTGTCGGTGCGGCCTTCGTACTTCTTCGGCTTGAACGGCGGCACGGTGGCGTTGTACTCGGTGTCGAGTTGCTCATCAATCTTGGCGATTTCGATTTCAGTCTTCTGGGCGAGTTCCGTCTTGCCGGATTTTGCTTGCGCCATTGCGAGGACTTTCAGTGCGCCGACGCGGTTCTTCGGGGTCATGTTCGGCACGCTGGCCGCGCGTTCGGCGTAGGTCATCGCAATATCGGCGAAGCCGTCCTGACCCGCGATTGTGGACGCAAGCTTTGCGATGCCGGTTTGTTCGATGCGGGCACCATACTTTTTGCTATCCGCTTCGATGAGCTTGGCCCATGTTGCGACATCGTCCGCACTCGCTTTAATCTTGGCGGCTTGGGCTAACAGTGCTTCCGCAGCAGTCAGGGCGTAAGGGCTTTCGGTCTCCTTCACCAGCTCCTTGTAGAGAGCGGGTGTCTTCTCGTCGGACACCTTTTGCAGGTCGGCGGCTTCCTTCAGGAGCTTCGCTTTTTCATCGCTATCGTCTTCCTGCCGGGCTTTGGCGCGAACCGCGTTTGGTGCGCTGCGGAGGTCGTTAATTTCGGCCATTTTCGGCGAGGGTTTCTCGGCGAAGAACATGTCTTTTTGTTCGAGTTTCTTCAACTCGGTTGATTCCAGCGCGGCCCGGAAAACCCGGTCGTTGTCGCCGAAGCTACCAATGATTTTCTTGGGGTTCTTCGGGTCAATTGTCCCCTCAAACGTGAACTTGGTTGGCCCGAGTCCGATCTTGAAACTGATCTTGGCGCCGTCGATTTTCAAATCCGAGAAGGTCGGCGGTGTTGCGCCTTTTTGAGGGCTACCCGCCACCACGGTGACCGTTGGCTTCCCGTCTTCGGTCTCGATTTTCAGAATCCCGAGTCGCTGCTGTGTGACTGGCAAGCCGCCATACGACAGCAGCCAACTGCCGTCGAGTGACGGCTTTTCTTGGGCCTGCGTGGCCAGTGTCACCGTGGCCAACACGGCAACGATGGCGAAACAACGTCGCATCAACATGGTCAATCCTCTTGTGATAAAAATCAGCCTGTTTCCAATCAAGCCGCAACATCCTAACCGACAACACGATGAACGTCGAACACGAAATGGTTGTTCTTGAACACGGGTTCGCCAAACCTTTCTGGCACTCTGTCGTCAACGGGGCTTTCGGCCCTGAAAGTTCCCAGGGCATGGCCCTGGGCTGACAGAACGTCCCTTTCAGGGCCGAAAACCAAGAGAAATCATTGGCCTGACCCCATAAATGGGGCACAGAGAAGAGCGAAACAGTATTGGTTTGATCCGTGGCTTTCAGTGGTGACTGTCGTTTTCGGTTGTTACCACAACTCATTGCGTATCCGGACAGTCCCTACCAGAATTTGTAAAATTTTTGTGTTGAGTCCCGAGTTTCTCTCGCAGATAGCATAAGTTAACGCTACGATAGCTCAGTAGTGTGAATACGTACCTGGGGTTCATCACCATGACGACGACAAACAAGCGAATTTTGTCGGCTTTGCCGGCCTTGTTCTTAGTAACCGTGGCAGCCGTGCTCACGATTAGCTCACTCTCCGGCACGTCGCTGGCTTCCGTCAAGGAATTGCCACGCCGTGCGGACGTTCAATCCGTCACGCCAGACGGTCTTTCGCCTGCCACGACCACCCGCGATTGGGTCGAAGTCGATGGCACCCGCACCCGTGGCGGGTTCCGTTAATTCGGAGCCAGGGTCAACCGAGCACTTTTGCCGATTTCACACTCCACCGGGTGCAATAACCGATGCCCGGCAGTGGTCGTCATGAAGTTGTTGACGGATCGGATTCCGATCGGCTCCCCGCTGCGCGTATTTTGCGTCGTGCCGGGGAAGTGTTGCTGCTCGCGCTGGTCGTCCTTTCTCCGTGGCCAATTGCTTGTAATGAACCGGCGTTCGAGTTAATTCTCGGTGCCGGTATTCTGTCGCTGGTCGGCCTTTGGATCGCACATTCCACTCTAGTTGACCGCTTCACGTTCCGCCCCGATATTGTTTCCATCTGTTTGGCGGGGTTGATTCTCTGGACTGCGATTCAACTCATCCCCCTTCCCGAATTCGTTGTCGGATTGATTGCACCTGCCCGATTGGATTGGCATCGGGACTTGCAACCGACGCTCTCCGAAATGCTTCCGGGAAGTCTGGCCACGACGCCGCGATCCACCTTTCTGCCCCTCACCGTTGACACCTCGGCGACTCGGACGTTCTTGGCACGAGTGCTCGGATTGCTGTTGCTGTATGCCGTGGTGCGAAACTGGTTAGCGACCCGGAACAGCCTCACGATGTTAGCCTGGGTGATGGCAATCAACGGCGTGGTGCTGGCGTTCATTGCCATCCTGCAATACTACTCCGGTCCCCGGAACCTGATCTTGTGGACGTTTCCGGTGGACAACAACGCGGTTTTCGGCCCGTTCGTCTGTCGGAACCATTACCCCGATTACGTCAATTTGTGCCTGGGCTTCACGATTGCCTTACTGCTGACACGCCGTGCCCGGACCCCGGATGACCATTCCCCGAGCCAAGACGGGTCTTGGGAAACCGCGCGGTTCCTGGCCCTGGTTACGGCGGTCGGGTTTTTGTTCGTCAGCGTGGCGTTCAGTTTATCGCGGGGCGGTTTGGTGGCGACGATTGCGGCGACCGTTCTCACGTGGTTAATCACGCGGTTCGGGGAAGGCAGCGAGAAAAAATCGGCAGGTCACACGAACCCGACCCGGTTCGCATTAGCCGGTGCGGTCGCAGTTGGCGTCGTTGTGATGGCTTGGTTGGGGTCCGACGCCATTGAAAAGCGATTCGGGAGTTTGGGTGGAAATGAAGGGTTTATTGCCCGCTTGCCACTTTGGCGCAACGGCTTGCGAACGCTCCCCGCGACCTGGAGCACGGGGAGCGGCGCGGGCACGTTTACCTGGACCGAACCGATCGGCCGCATCACCAACGGTAGCATTTTCTATTACGAAAGTGCGCACAACGAATACCTCGAAGCACTCCTCGAAGGCGGGGTGATCCGGTTGGGTCTCACTCTGGTGTTGGCGTTCGGAACGCTGACCGTCATCGGTCGGGGGTATCTGGAACGACGGGACCGCTCGGTAGGTCCGATGTTGCTCGGCATCTGGTTCGGCCTCGCGGCCTTAGTCCTTCACTCCGTCGTCGATTTCGGCATTCACATGCCGGCCATCGCGGTGACCGCCGCGATTGTGGCGGGGTTCGGGATGGCTGCGGCGGTGGACCCGTCGTTTGTGCCGCCACGAATCCGCGTCCGTAAACTTCGATCCGGGGATGCGACCGCGACCGTGTTACCGCCGGACGTGACGATCGAACCCACAAAACCCGGCAGCCCGAGTTGGGTCGTCACCGGGCCGATGATCGTCCTCCTCGGTCTGTTCCTTGGTGCGGCGGCGATCATGGTCACGTTGGAAGTCCGCGGTCGGGTTCGTTCGGACCGACTGAAAGTGCAAGCCGAGGCGGCGTTCTGGAACCTCAACGACCCGGATCGGTTCGCCCGCCGTGCGGAATTGCTGGAGTTGCGAGCGAATGACCGGCCTGATGACACGACGGCATTGATCGACGCCGCGCAGGGCCACATTGACGCAGCGATTGCCGCGACTTGGGCGCCGGGCGCTGGTGTAGTGGGTGGCGCGATGGGGTTCGCTCAACCGCCCCAAACCCTGAACCCAATCGTGATTGAACGACACCTCGTGCCGGCACTCCGCTTTCTACAAGCGGCACGGGCGGGGAATCCGTTGGCCGCAAAAGCCCACGCCCGCTTGGGCGTCTACGCCCAGTATTGCGTGCAAAGCGAGCCGGCGGCGGTTCACTTGGCACGGGCGAAGCGGTTGTTGCCGACCGATCCGGACCTCTGGTACTACGCGGGCCGTGAAGCGTTTCGGCGCGGTGATGAAGCAGCAGCTCAAGCGGATTGGCAGCACTCGCTGTCGCTTTCCAGTCATCATCTCAAGGCCATTTTGCACGAGCTACGGGGCCGCCTGACCCCGGAACAACTGCGTGCCAATTTGCTCCCGGACGACCCGCTTTTGCTGATGGCAACGGTGGACGAACTCTTCCCCGACCGGGAGACGCAAGCGGTCCAACGGCGGCCGTTCTTGGATCGGGTATTGGAACTGACTCGTGGTCGGTCGGTCATCACGATCGACCAACTCGTCGCGCGGGCCGGTGTTCTGGACGAACTCGACCGAACGGACGAAGTTTACGACGTCTGGGTGAAGGCCGTGACGGCCGATTCCGATCGCGTGGATGTCCGCGACCGATTTTCCCGGTGGCTCGAAAAAGAAGAGCGTTACGAGGAGGCCATTCCGCACATCGAATGGCTCCGCCAACGCAGCCCGAACAACGGCAACTTGCAAGACCGCTACGACGCCGCCCGCCACGCCCGACGCCTCGGGGTCGAAATCAACAAGGATTGACACGGATCTCGCCGCCGGGTTGCCAGTCGAACACAATCCCATCCGCCGGTTCCCCGACGGCAATCGCGGGAATCGGTAGGCCGAAAAGTTCACACGGCCTTCGGGTCACCATGTCGATGGCGTCGCGCAAAGTTAGGTCGGTCATCTTCAACAATTGACTCACGCAATGATCGCTGAAGTGCCCGGAACCCGCGAGGAACGGGGTGTTCGGCACGATGACTTTGCCACTAACTTGCACGTCAAATTCTTGCCCCCACTCGGCGTACCGACCCGGTGGAAGCCCGGCGAGACTGCTGGCATCGCATGTCAGAATCAACCGTTGCGGTGTTTTAACCCGAACGATGGACTTGACCACACTCGCGGGCAGATGGTGGCCGTCCGGGATGATGCTCGCCCACAGGCGATCGTCCGCAAGTTGCTCCCAGATGTAATTGTCATGGCGTGGTAACATCGCGTGACAGCCGTTGCCAAGATGGGTGCTGATCTTCGCACCGGCATCGACCGCAGCGCGGATTTGCGACCCCGTCGCGGCCGTGTGGCCGATGGCAACGACGACCCCGCTTGCCGTCAATTGTTCGATGAATCGCAGGGCACCAGGGCGTTCCGGGGCGAGCGTGACCATGCGAATCTGCCCGCGTGCGGCCTCTTGCCAGCGGCGGAACTCGTCCCAGTCCGGGTCACGAATGTGTTCTTTCGGGTGAGCGCCACGCGGGCCATCCTCAGCAGACAGATACGGCCCTTCGAGATGATAACCGGGAATGCGGTGGGCTAACTCCGGGTCCGCGTCCGTCACCGCGCTCAGGGTCGTGAAGCCGTGCAAAATCGCCGCAAAACTTCCGGTGATGAGCGTCGGCAAAAATCGCCCAATGCCGTGATTGCGGCAAGTCGTCGCAACGGTGTGGATTTGATCCGCAGTCAGAGTCGGCGAGTTGAAACTGATCCCAAGACAGCCATTAATCTGTACGTCAAAAAAGCCCGGCGCGATCCAAGGCAGTGACGCCGGGCTGACACCGGCGAGCGATTCCACGCCAACAATCCGGCCCGCCTCAATGCGAACCGTCAGCGGGTCGCCGGTCGCGTAGTGCCGAGCGTGGAGAGTGGAGAGTGGAGAGTGGAGAGTGGATAGGAAGATAATCACTCTCCGGTCTTACTATACCGCTCACGGGTCGAATTGAGTTCCGGCCTCTACGAGCTTACGAGCCGTGGGGTTTACCCCCACGGCTCGTCGGAACTCAGTTTGAACCGCTCGCAGTTTATCCTCACCACTACTTAGTTCTTGAACACGTTGTGGCACGCGGTGCAATTCGTATCGAGGGCCTTCAGCTTCTTGGACAGTTCCGGTTTGGAGGCTTTGTCGCCCTTGGCGGCTTCGGTGGCAATGTCTTTGCTGATGACACCCATCTCTTTGCTCCACTCGTCCCACTGCTTTTTCTTCGCGCCGTCCTTCGCATTGTCCGGGGCGAACGCCTGCGTGTACTCCGCAACGGCGTTGACGCGCCCGGCGAGAATGCCGATGGCTTTGGGGTCCGTGACGGCCTTGGCCGAGCTACGGATGTCGGCTTCAATGTTCAGCCCGCCGACCGTGGACTTGCGGAAGCACGACATCACTTCGTCAAGGTCAAGTTTGTGCATCGTGTCCAGTTTCAGCGGCTTTTTGTCGCCGCCTTTGGGGTCGGGCAGCCCGGCGGCAGCGGTCTTGGCCCCCGCAATATCTTTCTTGGCGAGTGCTTCCGCAATCTTCAGAGCCTGTGCCCGAAGGGCGGCCATCTTGTCGCCGTCTTTGCCGTCCAGGTTGTTCTGGGCGTGAAGGGCCAGCAGCATCGCCACGGCCTTCAACGTGGGGATTTCCCGCTTCTGCGGGTCTTTACTCAGCCCTTTTTCCAAGAACGCCACGTCCGCAGCAATCGTGTTGGCCCCGATTCCGGCTGGGAGTTCATCTTTGGCCGCAGTCAACGTGACCGGGGTGACAACCCACATTAACAGAAGCAACCCGGTCGCTCCGACCACGCAACGAATCCACTGGTTAGACACGAATAGTCTCCACAAATTGCCAAGATTATCGAACAGATACGACCAAGGGTTCCCGTTCCTATTCGCAATAAGACCCCGCAACCCCGGTCGTGACACGGCAGGTCACTGTATTATTGCACGGCCGGTCAAGTGGGAGGAGTCTTTCCGGACGATATTCTTGGGCGACACCCAATTTGTGTTCGAGATAGGCGTCACATGTGTTGGTGGAAGTTTGTCGAATGCCTTCGTTTTCTACCCCAACGGGGTTGTTCAATTCGCCCAGGGTTGAGGACCGAAGGTCCGATACCCTGGGAACCCGCACCCATCCCCAACTCGACCGACAAACCGGAGCAAAGCCTCACGGCAACATCACGTTTTGCATTTTGAAGGGCACTTCGACGGTGAGGGGTTTGTTGCCCGTCATCGTCAGTTTGTAGGGGGCGCCGTGGCCCATGTGCTTTTGGAACACGAGTTCGTACTCGGCGGTTTGGCGGATGCCGTCGTCGTTCATGTTGGAGCTTTGAATGAGCGGCGTGAGCAACGTGTGGCCTTCGGCATCGGTGAAGCGAAACTGCGACAGGTTGCCGTTCATCAGGCCGCCGTTGTCGATCACGGCAAAATTATTGACGCCACCGAACCGATTCTGGCGCGCCAGTGCCCAGGGGTTCGGGCCTTCGGTGCGAAACCGTAATGACGTGCGGCCGTCCGGCAACGTGCTAGTGTTCAGGATCGTCAACTTCGTATCATTCGGTCCCACTCGGACGGCCCCGTTCGACTTCGAGAGGTCGGTAAACGACAGGACTTCCTGGTTCGTCAGCGTCACGATGCCGGACACCGAACCGTGGAGCACTTTCAGTGAGCGGATCATGCGGTCGTCGCTTTTCAAGGTAACTGGCACGATACGCGGATTGGCCCGCCCGTTTGACGGCGATTGACCGCCGTAGTCGTCCAGTTGCCACCCGAATGGTTGGCCACGACCGAAGACCGCTTCGTTGTAAGAGTTGTTCGCGTTCGACGGAGCGGTCGGGTGGGAGATCATGATCGGGCGTCCGGTCTCGTCTTCGGCCCGTTCGATCCGAACTGTGGTGACTTCTTCCCAACGTAAATCAACGGGGGGAGTCACGTCCAAGTTGAAGATCACTTGCCCGGAACCGCGAATGATGCGGTTACCGGGGAACCGCGCGGGGAGTGCCATCACCCGGATCGCGCTGCTACGGTCACCGGAGAGAATCGCGGCTTTGCCGTCCGCCCAGGTGACCGGGACTTGGTTCGCGGATTCCGATGCGTTTGCCACCGGCCCGTAGTACGAAACCCGCCGTCGCCCCAGGTATTGGTCCGACGAACCAACCGGGGGACCACTCAGTTCTTCACGGAAGATTTCATGCAAACCGGCGGCAACGCGAAACTGTTCGACGGCCTCCCAAACCGGCACCATTCCGGAGTTCACGGTGACCAATCGTTGCAGGTCCGCGACTCGCTTCGGATCGAGTTGTAAATTGATCCCCGTCTTGGTGCGGAGGTCGGCTACAGCTTTGCTGAGCGGTTCGTTGACGTATTCGAGCTTCACCAGTTTTGCCGTGATGTACCTCGCCGAATTGGCGGTCCGCTGAAGTTCTTGCGCGATCAGGCCCGCCCGCTGCCGGACTTCGGCATCGGGGTGCGTGACGGCAGCCAATTCAAGGGGTAACAGGTTTTCGACACCTTGCAGCAGATGCTTTTGGGCGACTTCGCGTTCCGCGAACACCGGGTCGCCCAATTTTTCGATGAGCACATCCACGGCAAGCTTGGTCGGCTCTGCCGGGAATGCGGTTCCCGTGACAAACCCAATCGTCATCAAAGTCCAAAGCCAGCACCGCATGGGTCGATCCTTCCGGAAGCCGTGTGGCGAGAATCCTGGTGAGCGGCGGACAATCCGAACCAATCCACTTTAACGGTTCCCCCCACCCGCGCACAAGAAACTAACACCGAAAGTCCGAAATCGACTCAAGCCCTTGGGTAAGCTGGTCGGGTCCGGAAAGCTGTGTTGGGCGAGCAGCGTGGTAGTTCGGGTCACTCGGCGGCTTTCTCGCCGGGTGCAACACAACCGACCGCCAACCGACATCATCCCGTAGGGGCGACACGAAGTGTTACCGCTAAATCGTCACGAGGCGTGAATTGTTCCCGGTCGGATGCGCCATTGGCACCACGAACCGAGAATGATTCCGAACACGAGGTGGGCGGTGATCGTCAAAATCAGGAACCGTTCGTCCAGCGGTAAGCCGAAGAAATTGGTGTAGGGGGTCAATAAAAGTGTGGCTTCCACGACCATCGCCCACAGGATCGCGCCGCCGAATAGCAACCGCCGGGAAGCAATCGGCACCATCGCCAGGAACATGATCCCCAACGCGGCACCGTTCGAGAAGTGGTACGCCCAGCCCACCAAGTGAACCAACCACCGTGGCTCATCGGCATCCAGGAGCAATTCACCGAACCGTGGGAAGACCTTGAACAACGGCGCACCTTGCAGCACGAAAACGAGCCGATAAAGGTCGTAAGCAATCGCCGCAACGATGCCGCCAACAGCGCCCTCAACAATCCATGTGTACGGACTGCGAATGCCCCTCACTTGGTGCCGCGAACGGTAAGCAATCGCTACAAGCAACGCCGTAGACGGAGGTAGGACGTAACAACCGAAGATGTGCATCGACCACAGGCCGTAAAACTGGCCCAGCAAGCACGCGAACGATAGGAACGCGAGTAGGAAGACGCCAAGTCGTGAAAGAACACCGGACATCATATTGCTACCTCAGTTTCGCCGAGTCCCATAATTGTTGAACTTGGAGAGGAAAAGAATCTCTCACAACATAAGACTGTTCCAAACGATTCCCATTTCGCGCGCCGCGCCCACTGGACGACTTTTGAACGGGTGATATAGTAGAAAATTCTACATTGCGCACGCCCACACTTGGTTGAAGCGAGTGGCGTGAGTTTCTGCTGTGATACGGCTTTCGGGGTTCTGCTATGCCGCTCGGTTTGCTCGGTACCAAAGTCGGAATGACCCAGGTTTATAACGAAAAAGACGGGTCCATTGAACCCGTCACCGTGTTGCAACTGGGGCCGTGCCCCGTGCTGCAAATTCGCACCACCGAGCGGGATGGCTACTCTGCCATCCAACTCGGGTACCGCGACAAACCCCGGAAAAACGCCATTCGTGCGGAGCAAGGGCACGTCGCCTCGAAGCTTTCGTCGAAGCGAAAAGACGCTCGCCTGAAGGGTGGCGTTCAACTGCTGCCGAAAGCGGACTGCGAACCGCAACGCTACGTCCGGGAATTCCGCGTGGACACCGCCACCGTTACCGTGGGCCAAAAGCTCGCGGTCGCGGACGTGTTCAGCGACATCAAAGCCGTTGACGTGATTGGCACCTCGAAAGGTCGCGGTTACCAAGGGGTTATGAAACGGCACAACTTCCACGGTTTGCCCGCAGCACACGGTGCGAAGAAAGTTCACCGCCAAGCCGGTTCGACCTCCTCGCTGGCCAGTAACCGGGGTAGCGGTCGTCCGAAAAAGGGTCTGAAACGAGCCGGTCAGTACGGCAACACCCGCGTGACGATCCGCAACCTCGCGGTCGTGCGAATCGACATCGAAAACAACCTGCTCTTGGTTCGTGGTGCCGTACCGGGCTTCAACGGCTCGTACATCATGGTTCGCCCCACGAACAAGCACGGCTCCACGCACGGCAAGGCCCCAGCCGCCGCACCCACCAAGACGAAGATGGTCATTCAGAAGAAGGGCAAGTAACGATTCACAACGGTTGTACACGCAAAGCCCACGAATGATAATTCGTGGGCTTTTGGCTTACACTCCTTCTGTTTCTACCCCATCAGTCTACAATTCCCCAACAACCCGTTTCACCTGTTGTTGATGAGTCGCCATGTCCATCGTCGGCATTGATTTGGGTACGACGTACTGCGCGGTTTCGCACCTCGATGACCGGGGGCGGCCCATCACGGTCCCGAACCGGGACGGCGACATCCTGACGCCCAGCGCGGTTTACCTCACGGATGATGGTCATGCCGTAGTCGGGCAACCGGCTCTCGACTTAGCACTCGAACAGCCCGAACGGGTGGCCACGATGATTAAGCGGCGGATGGGGTTGCCGGATTACGGCCGCACGGTGGCGGGGAAAACGTTCCGCCCGGAAACGCTGTCCGCGATCATCTTGCGAAAACTCGTGCTGGACGCCGAACACGTCCTCGGGCCGATCAAACAAGCGGTCATCACGGTCCCGGCGTACTTCGACGACACCCGGCGCAAAGCGACACAAGACGCGGGTCGCATCGCCGGGTTGGACGTGCTGGACATCATCGACGAACCGTCGGCAGCCGCACTCGCGTACACGTTCCAAGTCACGCCCGGTTCGGACCTGCCGCAGGACGGGCCGCGCACGGTCCTGGTGTACGACCTCGGCGGCGGCACCTTTGACGTGACCCTCGTGAAGCTTGGCAAAAAGCGGTTTCAAATGTTGGCGATCGAAGGCGACGTGCGGTTGGGTGGGAAGGATTGGGACGACCGCATTGTGAACCACGTGGCGGACGTGTTTCTGCAACACCACGCCAACGACCCGCGAAACGACCCGCAATCGTTGGCGATGCTCCAAGCCTCGGCGGAGCGGGCCAAGCGGACGCTGTCGAAGATTGACCAAGCCAGTGTGACGTGTGCCCACGGCGGCCACAAAATGCAAGTGCCCCTCACTCGAACCGAGTTTGAAAGCCTGACGGCGGACCTGTTGCTGCGGACCCGGTTGACGACGCAAGAAGTGCTGAACGAAGCAAAACTGAGTTGGAACGCGGTGGATAAAATCCTTCTGGTCGGCGGTTCGACGCACATGCCGGCTTGTAGCGTGATGTTGCGAAACCTGACCGGCAAGGAACCCGATCGCTCCTTGGCGGTGAGCGAAGTAGTCGCCCGTGGCGCGGCGGTTCATGCCGGAATTTTGTCCGCTCGAAAGGCGAAAGAAGCGGGTCTGGTGCCGATCGAGATGCTCGCCGATGTCGTCGAGATTAGCGTGAACGCCCACAGCTTGGGCGTCGAAATCCGCCACGGTGAGGAACGCATCAATAACAAACTCATCGTGAAAAACACCCAACTGCCCGCCGCCGTCAGCCGGGTTTACCACACGGCGAAGGTGAACCAACCGCGCGTCCGCGTCCGCATCTTACAAGGCGAAGGCCATCAAGCCGCCGCGTGCATTCCGGTCGGGGAATGTTGGATCGACGACCTGACCCCGGAGTTACCAAAGGGTTCCCCGGTCCAGGTGCGATGCGGCGTGGCGTCGAACGGGTTGATCGAAGTGATGGCACTCGACATGACCAGCGGTCGCATGGCGCGATCGGAAATCCACCGCCAAGGCGGCCTCAGCGAAGAAGAAATCGCCCACGAAACCGCCTGGGTCGCCAGCTTGCAGGTGCAGTGACGCGGATCGCGTGGAGCCGGGAAGATGGCTACGTTTTGTGTAACCGAGCTTTGAAAAGGAACTGAGTATGAATATTCCGTGGTGGGGCTACGTGATTCTGGCGGGGCTAGCGTGGGGCACGTATGTGCCGATCATCGCGTTCGGTGGGGCGGAGTTTGGCGGCAAGCCGAACGCGCGGTTGGCAGCGATTTTGTGCGTCGGGTTGGCGTACTTTGTCCTGGCCGTGTTGTTCCCGATGATCCTGTTCGTCTCCGGGTCGCAGGACCAGCCGACGATCAAGTCTTCGGCGGTCGTGTTCAGTTGCTTGGCCGGGATCGCGGGGGCGGTCGGGGCCATGTGCGTGGTGTTCGCCACGAGTTCTGCCGTGAAAGCGGCCACGGACGCGGGCTTACCCGCCACGTCGTACCGCGTTTACATCGCGCCGCTGATCTTCGGGTTGGCACCCGTGATTAACACACTGCTCAGCACGGTCTGGCACCCCACCAAGGAAACCGGCTGGGCAAACTTCCACTTTGAAATGCCGAACGTGTACCTGCTGATCGGCATCGTCCTCGTCGGCCTGGGCGCGGCACTGGTGCTGTACTCAAAAGAGATCGGCGAGGCCGGCAAATCGGGTCCGCCGAAACCGGCAGTGCCGCAAACACAAACGCTTGACGAAAAGCCCACAGAAGCCGTGTCGATGCCGTAGGATGCTAGTTCGATAGGGCTGACCGGATCGCTTGCTGTAGTTCCGGTTCTTGGCGTTCAAACACCGTGCGTAAATCTAGCAACATCGTCCCGTCCTGCGTTCGTCCCACGACCGCAGGGGTTCCTGTTCGCAGTCGGGTGGCCAACTCGCTTTCGCTGCGGTCGCTGGCACTCAGCGCAATCACGATCGTGGGTAACGCCTGATCTGGCAACGACCCGCCGCCGACGAACGCGACATCGTCTTTCACTTCGACCGTCAACTCGGTGATGGTTCGGAGTTGAACGGCGAAGCGTTCGCTACGTTCGCGCAGTTCGGCCAGTGGCATGGTCAGCATTCGCAGGGTGGGCAAAGTTCGCACGGCTTTGCCGGGGTCGCGGTAGAACCGGAGCGTGGCTTCGAGGGCGGCGAGCGTCATCTTGTCCAACCGGAACGCCCGCATCAGCGGGTCTTTTTCGATCTTGGCAATGTAGGCGGCTCTCCCGGCAATCAGCCCGGCTTGCGGACCGCCCAGGAGTTTGTCCCCGCTGAAAAGTACCAAGTCCGCACCGGCCCGAATGCCTTCGGCCACGTTCGGTTCCCCCGGCAGCCCGTACTTAGCGAAGTCGATGATGGCCCCACTGCCGGCGTCATCGACGACGGGGACGGTGTGCCGTTTGCCGAGTTCGACCAACTCTTCAATGCCGACGGTTTTCGTGAACCCACGCACGCGGTAGTTGCTGGTGTGAATCCGCATCAGCAAGCCAGTGTTTGGGCCGATTGCGTTCTCGTAATCGCTGATGCGGGTGATGTTCGTCGTGCCCACTTCCCGCAGTGTCGCCCCGCTGACAGTCAGGATGTCCGGGATGCGGAAGCTGCCGCCGATTTCGATGAGTTGCCCGCGCGAAACGATCACCTCTTTCCCGGCGGCCAACGCCCGAAGCACGATGACCGTCGCCGCCGCACAGTTGTTGACCGCAGTGGCCGACTCCGCGCCGGTGACGTGACGGATGCCGTCGCGGACGTTGTTTTGCCGCGAGGACCGCTTGCCGGTGTCGAGGTCCAGTTCCAAGTTCAAGTAACCACGGGCCGCTTCGTAGGCGGCGAGTGCGGCGTCTTCGTGCAATGGGGATCGGCCCAGATTGGTGTGCAGCACGATGCCGGTGGCGTTAATCACCGTGCGAATGCGCGGCTTAGCGGCATGGACTAATCGTTCGGCCACACGCCGGGCGATGGCATCGAGTGTGGCAATTTCAGTAGTCGGGTTGGCGAGGATCGTGGACCGCACGTCGTCCAACTCGACACGCACGGCTTCGGTTAAAGTGTCCATGTCGTGGTCGGCGAGCAGTAACAAAATCGTCGGGTGGTCCAGCACTTTAGATACGGCGGGCAGTTTGCGAAACGGGTTGTCACTCACGGCGGGTTAGCTCCCCAGTTGTGTCACGAGAGGGGATTGACGAAACGTTTCAGAAACTTCACCGCAGCCATCACATCCGCGAACCGGGATTGCCCGCTTTCCCGGTCCACAACCAGATACCCGTGGTAGTCGATCGACTCCAGCGTCGCCAAGTACATCATCCATTCAATATCGCCGTCCCCCACGGGTACTTCTTGTGCCCCGCCGGACACGGTCGCCATGCGGGCGTCACGGGCGTGGCTGTGGATGATGCGGTTGCCCAAGATTGGTATCGCGCCGATTGGCTCGATGCCGTTCATCAAGAAGTTTGCCGGGTCGAAGTTGACGGCCAAGTTTGCGGTGTCGAACGTGGCGAGATAATCGCGGGTTTTCTCGGCAGAATCGAGACCGCATTCGAGCGCGACTTGGGTGCCGGTCCGGTCACCGTAACCGGCCAGTGCGAGGAGTGCTTCCCGCATCGTTACGGCTTTTGACGACTTGGTATCCTCAAGGATTTTCGGCATCGGCACGACAATTTTGCGAGCGCCGAGGTCGAACGCCAACTGCATGACTTTGTGCAGGTGTTCCAGGCGCGGTTGCAAATTCTCCGGGTTGTCCAGACCGCGTCGCAACGGGCAGTTCAACGCGGACAGTTCGAGGTTGGAGCTGCGCATCAAGTTCCGAAACTCGCGCCGCCCGGTCCCGGTGAGGGTGTCCGGGGCAATGTCGCCGACCGCGTCAATTTGCACGCCATCGACCGCCAACTTCGCAGCTTGCTCCAACGCCGCCCGGACGGGCAGCCCAGTCGTTTCGAGAACGATACCAAGTTTGAGTCGGTTCATGGTTTCCTAGGATTTTTCACCACGAATAGCACGAATCAGACGAATCAATCAAATTGTATTTCGATCCGTGGGTTGGAACCATTGCACCGGGTGTCAGTGCTTTGATTTTATTCGTTCGATTCGTGTTATTCGTGGTGTAACTCTATCACGCTGGGTATCAGTTGGGGTACCAGGAATTCGGAGAAGGGGCGAACGAGGCGGCGGAAGTCGGCCATGCCGAGGTGGACGGTGCCCCAGCGTCGGCTTCGTTCGCGCATACAGAGTTTGTAATCCGCCACGTTGATCGCCCGCATCAGGTAGCACTTGTCGCGGTAGGTGAATTGGTCGGGCGTGTCCGGCGGAACTTGGAACGGCGCGACGATGTGATACGTGAAGGCCAGAATCCCGCGATAGTCCGGGCCAAAGTGTTCCGCCCAACGGGTTAGCCCGTCGATGTCCTCGTGTTCCGCCCAGTTCTGCCAGACTTTTCGCGGCTGGTCCGGCTGGCCACCGGGGAACCGTCGCCCCTTCACGTCCACCACAAGTTTGGCCGTCTCCACGCCGACGATGATGAAATCGAGACTCTTCACCAGCACGTCACTGAGTTGGGACCGCTTCGCTTCATCAACCGCAACAAAGCTCACCTGCCGGTCCCGCAGGTAAGCTTCAAACGCGGCTTCGTAATGGTTGTCCCGTTTCATCGACCGCCCGCGTCTCGGTTATTCCCCAACTGTGTAGAGTTGCACACTAAACAATTTTGCCGCGTCGGTCCACACTTTTACCGGGCGAAGGTTCGCCCGTGCCGCGAGGGTCTGGAACTCGTTGATGGTGTACTTGTGCGAATTCTCGGTGTGAATCGTTTCACTTTTGTGGAACGGGATCACGTTGCCCGCAATGTGGACGCACTGCTCGTGGGTGCTGATCAGGTGCATTTCCATGCGGCCGTAATCGGGGTTGTAATGCGCCTGATGGCGGAACTGGTTCAGGTCGAAGTCCGCGCCGAGTTCCCGGTTGATGCGGGTCAACAGGTTCTTGTTAAATGCCGCTGTCACGCCGCTGGCGTCGTTGTACGCGGCGTCCAGAATGGCGATGTCTTTCTTCAAATCCACGCCGATCAGCAACGCACCGCCCGCGCCACACAACGAGGAAATGTCGCCGAGCAACCGCAGGGCGTCCGGGGGTGCAAAGTTACCGATCGTCGAGCCGGGGAAGTACACCACCCGGCGCGAAATGGGAACCGACGATGCGGGCAACTCAAAGGGTTGCGTGAAGTCCGCTGCCACAGGGTGAATGTCGATTTCCGGGAACCGTGCCGCCAACGCCGATGCGGATTTATGCAGGTGCTCCGCCGAAATATCCACCGGCACGTACACCGCCGGTCGTGGTAATTTCCGCAACAACCAGCGGGTTTTGACGCTGCTGCCACTGCCGTATTCGATGACCTGGCAATTCGGCCCTAGCTCCGCACCCATGTCCCCGGCGTGGCAACGCATGATCGCCAGTTCGGTGCGGGTCGGGTAATACTCGTCGGTCTCGCAGATGTCGTCGAACAGCGACGAACCCACGGCATCGTAGAAGTATTTGCAGGGTAGTTCTTTACGCGGCTTACGAAGGCCCATCAGAACATCGGCGAGAAACGGAGCAGTCCCGGTCGCGGCGTCCCGGTCTTTCGGGCGTGCCTCGGTTGGGTTCGCTAAACGTCGCGGGCTAGTCGAATTCCCGTGAATTGCCATCGCGCCTCCGGAGAGAAAAAGTTGCGATACGTGCTGCGAACGTGGCCATGAGGAGTCGCACACGACCCGCCGCGAAGAACCATCTGGTTGCACATGAACTTGCCGTTGTATTCGCCCAGCGCCCCGGTTGCTGGCTTGTACCCAGGGTAGGCAACGTAAGGGCTGGCAGTCCATTCCCAACAATCGCCGTACATCTGTGACAGGCCGTTGTCACTCGCCTTTTGGGCCGGTCGGGGGTGGACGTAATCGGCGTCCGCGAAGTTGCCCTGTTCCGGGTCCAACCCTCGTGCGGCCACTTCCCATTCAAACTCGGTCGGCAACCTTGCCTCGGCCCACCGGGCATACGCATCCGCTTCGTAAAAGCTGACGTGCGTTACCGGCTCCGCTCGGTCTAGATCTCTACACCCCGCGAGTGTGAAAGCTTGCAGGGAGTTGTCCGAACCGACCCAGTATTCCGGGCTTGTCCAGCCCTGCACTTTCCGCGCCGCCCAGCCGTCTGACAGCCAAAACTCGGACCGCGAATAGCCGCCGTCGTTCATAAAATCCTGATACTCCCCGACCGTGATGAGCCGCGCGGCCAGTTCATAGGGACGCAGAAAGGCCGTATGTTTCGGCCCTTCGTTGTCGAACAAGAACCCGTCCCCGGTGTGCCCGACTTGAACCAATCCGCCGTCAAATTGTTTCCACGCCAACGGGGTGACGGCTGCGTGCGGCGCGGGCGGCGTGTCTCGATAAACCGGGAACAGGGCGTTTTGCGCGAAGCCGTGCTTGAGGTCTGTGAGCAACAGTTCCTGATGCTGTTGCTCGTGGTTCAACCCGAGTTCGATCACTGCAAACAGTTCCGGACTGAGAACCGATTGTTTGCCAAGCCACTCCCCCATCGCGCCGTCAACGTGTCGGCGATACGCATACACTTCGGCCACCGTCGGGCGGGTCAACAGTCCACGCTGATGGCGGGCTTGTCGGGTCGCGCTGACCGTTTCGTAATACGAGTTGAACAGGTACGAAAACGTCGGGTGGAACACCCGGTAACCGGGGACGTTCGGCAGCAACAAAAACGTCTCAAAGAACCAAGTCGTGTGCGCAAGGTGCCACTTGGGCGGGCTGGCATCGGGCATCGACTGAAGCTGATAATCTTCCGGTTCCAGCGGCTCGCAGAGCCGCTCCGTCGCGGCCCGCACCGCAGCGAATCGGGTTACGAGTTGTGTGCCAGGAATGGCTGGCATGGGATCGCCCTGTAGGAAAAATCAGCGGTTTACTGCCTGCCCATCGTACATCTTTAGTCCAGACGCTGGCTATTTGTCCAGCAAATTGCGGGAAATTTACAATGTTGGCGCTGACGAGTTGCCCGCAATGTTCCTAGAATGGCTGACTCACATGAAGACGGTAAATTAGAATCAGTTTGGGAGTCGAACGATGGGCAAGCGAGTGATGAACGGCAGCAAAGTATTGCGCACCAACCGCAAGCGGATTCGCAAGAACCGCAAGCACAAGCTCCGTAGCACCAAAAAACACCACTAAACCAAGTTGCAAAAACGACGTTGCTTGTTCGCCCGAAGCGATCTTCGGGCGAACAAGCAACGTTGTCATGTCTACCATCTTCAAAAGCCTACGCCAAATCATTTCCCGAAGCTGCCCATGTCTGCCGCTAGCCACCGACAATACCTTGAGCTTGCGGAATTGGCGGGCGGGTTTATTCACGAGATTAAGAACCACCTCAACACGCTGTCGCTGAACTTGCAACTCCTCGGGGAAGACTTCGAGAACCCGCAAACCCCGCGCGAACGGAAGGCCCACGACCGCATCGGGAAGTTGAACGACGAGTGCCGCCGAATTGTGGAGTTGTCGAACGATTTCTTACGGTTCGCGCGGGTCACCGACTTGCATTGCGTGCCGACCAACCTGGGCGACCTCATCACCGGCATGGTCGATTTCCTGACCCCAACGGCACGGTCCCAGAATGTGGAAATCAACTGGTATCCCGCAGCCGATTTGCCACTCGTGAATCTTGACGCCGAGATGTTCGAGAAAGTGCTGTTGAACCTGATGCTGAACGCGGAAGACGCGATGCCGGATGGCGGGTTGTTGGCGTTGCAAGCGAGTGCCGATGACGGGTGGGTGACACTCGACGTGATCGACAGCGGGTGCGGCATGACGCCAGAACTGGCGGCGAACATTTTCCGCCCGTTCGTGACGACCAAGCCCGGCGGCAGCGGCCTCGGCTTGGCCACCACCCACAAAATCGTCGAAGCCCACAACGGCACCATCAGCGTCCAAAGCGAACCCGGCCACGGCACCAAGTTCACCATCCGATTGCCGGCGCTGTAACCCGAATTCTTCACCACGAATCACACGAATACGACGAATCAATTCCACGAATTAAGAATGCGACAATCCGTTGTTCACGAGTTTTACACTGTTCTTGATGACCTTGATTTCATTCGTCGTATTCGTGTGATTCGTGGTTCCATGTATATCGGAGTGGGTCACTTCGGCCATTCAAACGCGAGCGGTTGCAGGTCCACTTGCGGGCCACCGATTGTGATTTTGTCACCCAGTAGCCCCTCGCGGCCTTTGTGGAAGCCGTCTTCGTGCCAGTAGACCAGTCGCCAGTTGCCTGCGGGGGCTAGTTTGATTTCAAAGTTCCCGTCGTCGTCCGTGATCGCAAAGTAGGGGTGATCGAAGACCCGCAACCGGCCGGCCATCCACGGGTGAAGGTCGCACTTGAAGGGAATCGGCGTGGATTGCGCGACCAGTGGGTTGTTCGCTAAGTACGATCTGCCGACGGGAATCGTGATGTTGAACGCCGTTTCACCGCTGTAATTGACGTTGTGCGGCACGGTCGCGCTGTTCTTAATTTCGAGCGTGTCACCAGCCCGTGCGGCAAGAATGCGGGGCACGAACTGACAGCACGGTTGGTCGATGATGTGATGCCGCGATGCGGCGTTGGTTAATGTCGGGTGAACGCGGTCGCGGGGGAAGGTATCTTTGCGGTCGGTCGTATCGGGGCGGAGCCACACGATCACGTTCTTCAAGCCGCGATTCTTCGGGTTGATGACGATGTTTTCGTACACCAACTCGCCATCTTTCAGGCAGTGTTCGCGGTCGGTAGTCACTTCAATTCGCTTCGGTTCCGATTTGAATGCTTGTGGCACCACCACGCGACCCCGAAGCGTGACCCAATTGGTATCCACGTTTTGCGGGCTGATGTCGCGCGGCATCGGCAACTCGGCGGGGATAAAGTCACGGGGCATCGGGGCCAGTTCGAGCGTCGGGTTTGGTACGAATACCGGAATGGGTGTGGGATTCGCCATGTCAACAATGCCAGCAACGGCCAACCCCGCGATTACAACCCCGATACCAATCTTCGCCATCAACAAACCCAAGTTGCCACCCGCGCCCGCTTTCGCCATCGCTGCCACGGATGCCGCCACGGCGGTGCCGGTTTTAATGCTGCCTGCGACGGTCACGGTGGCTTGCACCAAGTTTAACGGCACGCTGGCCGTTGCCGTGGAGGCGAAGAACGATCCCGCGATGAGTGCGGCCCCGAGTGTCGCGCCGCGATTGGTGAGCCGGGCACGTAGGATGACTTTCGCGTCTTCGAGGCGACGGCGGAGCGTACTCAGGCTCCAACCGAGTTCTTTCGCGGCTTCGTCTTGAGTCTTTTCCCGATAGAAACATTCGATCACCGGCACCCGGAGGTTGTCCGGCAGTCGCTCCAGTTCTTCATCCAATAACTTCAAAAGTTCATCCCAATCGGGCGTCGTCGAAGTGCGTTCCGGCACCGCATCGCCGGGCAACGGGGTGGTGTTCGCCGTTCGCCGCAGTTGTTGCCGTCGCGCCGCCAGTGCCACCCGTCGCGCTGTCCCAAACAACCAATTCGCTAGCGATGGGCCAACTTCAACGCGGTCCGCTTTCTGGGACAACACTAGAAAGGTGGCTTGAAACGCATCATCCGCCAAGTGGGCGTCACGCAAAATCCGCTTGCACACACCGAGTACCAGCGGCCCGTGTCGAATCACCAGTCTGGTGAACGCCGCCTGATCGCCCGTTGCCGCGAAGCTTGCCAGCAACGCGCGGTCGTCATCCCCAGTCGGGTTCGCTCGACTGGCCGTGCGAAACCGAATCGGCATGGGAGGAACTCCTGGCGAGAACGAGGTCTACTCAAGTATGTCCGCGCCGGGTTGGAATCGCTCACCTAAATTCCATCCGCTAGCCGGTGTGTGTCACAGTTGTTGGTCAAAGTTTGCACTCAGTATGCCGGATTTTAGGCTGAACGGTGGACCCAGGGCGGCGACGCTAAGCCTCCTGGGTTGAGTGCCCCCAGGCTTTCAGTTTCAAGACAAAGAATGCGAGTGTCGTGAACAAATTTTCCACCAACTCTCATGACGCTCACCCATATAGAGCATTTTGAATATCATTCTAGCGGCTTTTGTTAGCCCGACGCGCTAGCGAGGGGTCCGGTCGGGACGGTCCCGCCCCGGTCCGTCATGCTAACAA
>JAYVXO010000058.1:0-21583 GCA_043785105.1 Fimbriiglobus sp. | reverse complement strand
AGGGCACGGAGAGCCACAGAGAAGAAAAATACCTGTATTGGTTTTCTCTGTGGCTCTCCGTGCCCTCTGTGGTGAATATTTTTTCTTCGTCAAGTGGTGTAGTCCGCGTTCAGCTTGACGTACTCATAGGTCAAATCGCAGGTGTAGAAGGTGCAGCGTCCGGTCCCGTGGGTGAATTTCAAGCGAAAATGCACGTCCCGGTTGTGCTTGAGGTAAGCGGAGGCCGTGACCGCATCGAACGGGAGTGGCTGGCCGTCGCGGTAGAGGAGCATGTCGCCCATCCAGAGTGTCAGGTCGCGTTCCTCGAACTTCACGCCGGAGTATCCGGCTGCGGACACGACTCGACCCCAGTTCGGGTCAGCCCCGAAGACGGCGGTTTTCACGAGTGCGCTTTCGGCAATGGCTTTGGCCACCGTGCGGGCCTCGCCGTTACTGCGGCAACCTTCGATGTCAATCGTGATGAGGTGGTTCGCCCCTTCGGCATCTTGGGCAATTTGCATCGCAAGGTCCGCACAAACTTGGCGCAATCCTTGAGTGAATGCGTCCAAGACTTCGCCATGCAGTGACGGCCCGGTTCCGTTGGCGAGCAAAAGAACCGTGTCATTCGTGCTAGTGTGGCCTTCCACACTGATGCAGTTAAAAGTGGCGTCGGCGGCTTGCTTCAACAGCCGTTGCGAATCGGCGGCGGCAACCGGGGCGTCGGTCATAATAAACCCGAGCATCGTCGCCATGTTCGGCCCGATCATCGCGGCACCTTTAGCGAATCCCGTGATGTGGTAATCTCCCACTTGGCGCGTCGAAACTTTGATCTTCGTATCGGTTGTCAGGATCGCATGAGCGGCATCATTGAACGCTGCGGTGCCAGGTTTGGCAGCTTGAACGGCGTTCGGAATGCCGGTTTCGAGAATCGGCATCGGCAGCGGTCGGCCAATCACCCCCGTGGATGCGACGAGGACTTGCTCCGGCGAACAGCCGATTCCGATTGCCACTAACTCCGTCATTCGTATGGCATCCGCCATGCCTTGATCGCCGGTACACGCATTGGCGTTGCCGGAACAGATCACGACCGCCCGGACTGTGTCCGACGGAAGGCGACTGCGGCAGACGTGAACCGGCGCCGCGCAGACTTGGTTCTGCGTGAACACGCCGGCAGCCGTCGCCGGGCGGTCCGAGATGATGACCGCCAAGTCGCGGCGGTCCGGTTCGTTGCGAAGCCCGCTGATGATTCCGGCGTAGCGGAATCCGCGTGCCAGGTGCCGTTCGTTCATGCCTGCATCGTATCCGGTCGGTCAACGGGGCGAAACAACTCCGCGAGCGCGAGCTGCGCCGCGTTCGTTCGCTGTGGGGAAGTGTACGAGTCGCGGCAAGTTTGCCGACAGCGCAGCAACACCAATTGTTACCGGGGTGTCACGAAATTCATTCGGACTCGAACCGCTTTTCGCCACGGTCATTGCGGTGAAGATCCGCATTCCCGAAATTAGAAACCCAATGCCACCAGTGCCAATAGAATAGCAACATGTTTACAGGACTTGTGCAATCACTAGCGACTGTTTCCCGGATCGAACCGGACGGGCACGGCGGCGTGCAACTGGAAATCACCGAACCCACGCTGGCCCCACTGATGGTGTTGGGTGAAAGTGTATCCGTGAACGGCACCTGCCTGACGGTGGTGAATTCATCCTCCACGACGTTTGCGTTTCAATGTGGCCCAGAGACGTTGGACCGCACAAATTTGGGTCGCTTGACTGTTGGCAATCGCGTGAACCTGGAGCGGGCGCTGCGGGTCGGGGATGCGATTGGTGGGCACTTTGTGAGTGGCCACGTTGATTTCGTCGGCAAGATCGTGGAAAAGATTCCGAACGGGGAATGGCACACGATCTGGTTTGAAGTCCCCGTCGAGTTCGACGACTTGTTCGTGACCAAAGGCTCCATCGCCATCGACGGCATCAGTCTCACGCTCGTGGACGTTCAACCGGGGCGGGTGAGTGTGATGCTGATCCCGCACACGATGGCCACGACCACACTTGGCTTCAAAGGCGTGGGAAGCGAAGTCAACATGGAATGCGACATGCTCGCCAAACACGTCCGAAAACTGTTCAAGAACCTGACCCTCGAGTTGTAATGCCTCCCAACGAATTCCCGATGCTCCCCGCCGACGGCTCCGCGCCGATCGTGGTCGAACGCCTGCCAATTGTTGAAGAACTGGTCTCGACCCGGCCTGCTCCCCGTCAAACGATGTCGTACCTCCGCAACATGCTGCGGAGTCACGGGCTGGAACCAAAAAGCAAACTCGGACAGAACTTCCTGATCGATTTGAACCTGCTCGATCTGACCTGCCGTGCCGCCGAACTTTCGCCGTCCGATTCGATCCTCGAAGTCGGCACCGGGACGGGGTCACTCACGTCCCTCATGGCGGACCAAGCCGGTTGCGTGTTCAGTGTGGAAGTCGATGTGGACATGCAACGCATCGCCACGTTCCTCATTGCTGACCGCCCCAACGTGCAACTCTTTTTAGGGGATGCCTTGGCCCGCAAGAACATGCTGAACCAGGACATGCTCGCGGGGTGGGCGGCGTTGACGGCCAAGCACAAATCGACCAAGCGCAAACTCGTGGCGAACCTCCCGTTCGTGATTGCCACCCCGATCATTAGCAACTTGCTCATCACCGATCCCAACATTGAACGCATGGTCGTCATGGTTCAATGGGAGATCGCCGAGCGGATGCAGGCATCCCCGAACACCAAGGAATACAACTCGCTGAGCGTGCTGGTGCAAAGTGTCGCCGATGTGGAGATCATCCGGAAAGTCGCGCCGACGAACTTCTTCCCGAAGCCGAAGGTCGATTCCGCTATCGTGTTGATCCGCCCGAACGCGGCGAAACGGGCCAAAGTCGGCGACGTGCAAAAGTTCCGCAACTTCCTCCGCGACCTCTACACCCACCGCCGCAAGCACATCCGTCAAGCCCTGTCGAACTGGCCCACCGGCCACAAACCGAAGCCCGAAGTCGATGCGAAACTGGCCGCACTCGGCATCGACGGCACCGTGCGTTCCGAAGTGCTGGACATCGAGCAACATTTGCGGTTGTGTGCGGCGTTCGGGGATTAGAAAAGCAGAAAGCCCATGAACGATCGTTCATGGGCTTTCTGCTTCTGCTTTTGCACAAAATCCTAGCGGCTCACGACGGTCAAATTCTTCGCGTCGTATGATCCCACGGTGACTGCCGAGTTGCGTTCGGCGCGCCCGTTGCCGTTGCCGAGGTACACCAGCCATTCACCTGCGGGGAGTTTCACGTCGAAGGTGCCGAAGTCGTCGGCTGTGACGAATTCGCGGACGGCGTAGTCGGACTTGCTGACGAACACGAGCTTTGCCCCGGCGTTCGGTGTGGCACGGTCACTTTGAACCACTTCGCCACGCACAATCGCACTGCTGGAAGTGGTGCGGGCGTTGACCTTCCCGGTGTAGGGTTGCGTCGTGGTGCTCTTCGCGGGTCGTTGCATCGAGTTGCTAATCGTCGGCATGGATTGCGGCAGAATCCGCTGGTCTTGCAGCACGGACGGCGGACTGCCGGGGATCACTTCCACGCGGGGTGGTGCGCTGCTGCTCGTCGGCGGGAGGCCGCAATTATCGCAATCGTAACTGTAGCTCTTGGTGGTCGGGCCGACGATTGTTGTGACCGGCGTCTTCTCGCAGACTTTACGTTGAACTTCGGTCGGCACCATCTTCATCCGCTCGACGTACTTCATTACTGTGTTGCACGATTCTTTGCGGACATAACTAGTCCGCGGAACGCTGATGTCTTCGGAGCAGCCCGTCTGGGAGTTGTAATAGCTCCGTTGGGTGTAGGTCGTGACCGGATCCCAATAGTAGCTCTTCACTTGAACCGAAACTTCTTCTCGAACGACGGTCGGCTTCATCACCGTGATGGTCTCGACATCACAACGAGTGACGATTTCGGTCTTGGCGCTAGAGTGCTGCACCGGGGGCGAGTAAGAAGTTCGTGCCCGTGGGCGGCAATCCCAACAGGCGACTTGGAAGACGTTGTCCCAACCAGCACGGGCAATGTCAGCGGTTGTCAACATCGCAACAGCCGCAAGTGCGGGGGCGACGAATCGAAAGGGGGTCATCATGGTGTGTTCTCCGGACGGTGGCAACAGCCGTTACGATTGTGAGCAGTGCCCGTGGTATCAGGCGGTAACCCACTCTATACGTGCTGTTACTTTAGATTAAATTTAACGCGGCGGGGTTCAAATGGTTTTTTCGTCGGAGAAACAGGAATTGCATATCGCCGTCGTTAGATGCGGCAAGGTCAGCGTATCTATCAGTCTTTCACCAAACCGCGCAGCTTGTGAACTGCCCTACCTCGTTCAAATCACCACAATCCCCAAAACCAAGAACGATTCACCACAGAGGACACAGAGAACCACGGAGTAAATCCAAAACAAGTTCTGATTCTGACTCTGTGGCTCTCCGTGCCCTCTGTGGTGAAACGTAGTAGACTTCTACGCGGCGGCTTTCAGGGCGGCGAGGGCGGCATCGTAGTTAGGGTGGTTGGTCACTTCGGGGACGTATTCAGCGAACGTGATTGTGCCGGTTTTATCGACCACGAACACGGACCGGGCCAATAGCGGCAACGGTAGCCCTTCGATCAACACGCCGAAGTTTTCACCGAAGCTGTGGTTGTGAACGTCCGACAGCGTTTGCATGTTCTGGATGTTTTCCGCGCCACAGAACCGCTTCTGGGCGAACGGCATATCCAGACTGACGGTGTAACAAGCCACTTTGTCACCGAGTCCCGCAATGCCGTCTTCAAACTTCTTGGTTTGAAGGCTGCAAACTGCGGTGTCCAGTGACGGCACCACGCTAAACAGCCGAGCTTTCGCACCCGTATCGGCGAGTGATACCGGAGCTAAGCCGTTGTTGAGGCACTTAAAATCGGGGGCTTTGTCGCCTGCTTTGAGAAGGGGACCAACTAACGTAACCGGGCCACCTTTGAACGTGACCGCTCCTGCACGCTTTTCCATGTTAACTCCTTGAACTCTATCAGTTCGGGGTTCAATTCGGACTAAAATCGGGGGGGAACTTACGAGGTGATTGTATGACGCCGTCCGATGTTGTCTCGGATTCCGGCAACCGAAGTGCAGTCGTCAAAATCTCCGCCCGGCTATGAGCATGGGGTTCGGCCAGTAGAAGCTGTTTCAGTTCGAGTTCGATGAGCAGTGCATAAGAAAGCATGTCGCAAAGTGGTCCCAATGGCGTTTCGCCGTGGAACAAATCATGGAGATGGGCGTAGGCTAATCCGGTCGGGTCAAACCGCGACAACACGACGGTGGCTAACTGCCGACGTAACGCCATCAACTGTTGAATGTCGGCGCTCACAATATCAAGGATCGGTTCGGCACGCGCAACCCGGTACAGCTTGTCCGTACTTAATTCTTCAACAATCCGCACCCGCGCGATGCCCCGCAACCGCATGTTGTACCGGCCGTCCGGCATTAACTCGTGGCCCGTGATCCGACCCAGGCACGCCACGGTTTCGATCTCCGGACTGGCGTCGTAGTCGTTTTCCCAGTCGCCCCGTAACAGCACGATCGCAATGAGTTGATCGTCCGCGATTGCGTCGGCTGCCATCTGGCGATAGCGGGACTCGAAGATATGTATCCCTTGAACGACGTGCGGAAAGAAGACGAGGTTCGGCATCGGGAATAGCCGCGCCGTACCATCAAACTTCGCAAGTGCCGCTTGGTCGTCGGTCATCAGTCAACTCGGATGGTGTGAGACGAAATCACTGTTTGGGGGCTTGTTCAGTCAATTTCATTGAGCAATATCAGCTACTATATCGTAGAGAAGCTGAACCCGGCAAATCAAGGATTCGGACCCCGCCGTATTCTCTGAACACCCCGCAGCGGTTAGTGTAAGTAGCAACCGTGCAGCAGCGCGGGCTTGCGGTTCGGCCCTGGAGTCACCCATGTTGTTCTCGTCGAAAGTCGCAATCCCCGCGTTGGTACAATGGTGTCGGGCGCTGCGGCATGGCGTGGACATCGGCTTGGCACCCGGCAAAATCTTCCGCCAGCAAGCGAAGTCCGGACCGTTGAAAGCACGGGACTTGGCCAAGACACTTTCGGACCGATTGCAAAAAGGCGAGTCACTCGAAGTAGCCCTGAAGCCGGATCAGAAACGGTTCCCGTTGTTGTTCGTCGAGCTAATTACCATCGGTGAAAAAACCGGGCGGCTCACGGAAACGTTTGAGGTACTCGAAGAGTATTTTGAAACGGTCGTGTCCAGCCGCAAGCAGTTTTTCCAAGCGTTGATTTGGCCGATCCTCATGTACATCTCGTCCATTTTCATCATCGCCGCGATGCTGCTGATTCTGGGCCTCATCGCACCCGCCGACGGCAAAGGGTTTGACGTTCTCGGCCTGGGCTTACTTGGGCCGAAAGGGGCGATGGTTTTCTTAACCGTAGCCGGGATGTTCACGGCGGCGGTGGTATTCACGTTCTTTTACGTCCGCGAAAATGACGTGATTCGCGCGAAGTTTGAGTCTACCGCATTGAACATCCCCGGTCTGGCAAGTTGCTTCCGTGCGTTCGCGTTGCAACGGTTTTCGCTCGGGATGCAAATGACCAGCGAAGCCGGGATGAAGGCCGACAAGGCGTTGCACCTCAGCTTCCGGGCCACAGCAAACGAGGCGTACCGCAAACACGCCGACCGGGCCGCAAAGAGTGCGCGAGGCGGCGAAGAAATCACCCCGACGCTTGCAGAGTGTGGCACAAAGTTATTTCCGGAAGAGTACATCGACGCGGTTCAAGTGGGCGAAGTCACGGGGCGACTTCCCGATGTCATGCGCCGCCAAGCCATTCAATACCGCGACGAAGCCGCCCGGCAACTCAAAGTCCTCACGATGATCGCCGGCGGCCTCGTTTACGGGATGGTCGGGTTGATGATTATCGTCGTCATCATCCGGATCGTGATGTCCATCGGCGGCGTGTACCAAGACGCCATGAAAGGGCTGTGACGGGTAGAGTGTGTGCGGGTAGAGAGTGTGAGAGTGGAGCGTTTCAAACAAATCCGCTGATCTCACTCTCTACCCGCACACACGAACACTCTGGCACTCGGTTTTCGCCTACCGTGTTTGAACCACGACCGGCTCTAGCACGGCCACGTCGCACAAACCCCAAGGGCTACTTCCCAGGAGCTTATCGAGCAATGCACCCTTGATGTCTTTGCGCCGGAAGCTCACGTGTTCGGTCACTTGGAGGGCTGGTGGAAGGGCGTCACGGAACGTTTCATAGGAGTGGTTGTGGGTGAACAGCACCACGGTCTTGGGACGGAAGTGACAATCGCAGATGAACTGATTCACGTCCTTCGAGCGGACCTTTTGCAAGTCACTGCGGTCGTTGTAGAACGCCATCGAGTCAAGATTGCGTGGGAAGGTCACGACCATTGTATTTGGGTCGTTGACAAATTTTGTCACCAACTCCGGTCGCCCCATTGGTGACCGTTCCTTGGCATACCACGGCACGATCACAAAATTCATCACGCCAATTAACCCGACGAAGCCGGTGAACAGCAGCTTGGTGAATACCGAAGTATTCCACCGCGTGCGGGCGATGAATTCCCCGAGTGCCAAGCACAAAGGCGGGAATGCCGGGAGAATGTAGGTCGGGAGTTTGCTACCTGCACATGAGAAAAAGGACACGCACCACAAGCCGCTCAACAGCCAAAACCCGCCTGCCGCCGACCGTGCCGACACACCATTCCCATCCGTGTTGAGCAGGTTTCGCAAATACAGTCCGCCGACGATCACCCCCGGCAAAAAGCCGCCCAGCAAAATGGGGACGTAGTACCAGATCGGTTGCAGGTGGTCGAACGGTTGCAGGAACCGCATGACGTTGTGTTCCCAAAAGAAGTACCGCAGGAACTCCGGCTGTTTCAAGTAAATGCCGACGTACCACGGCAAATTCACGCTCAACACGATCGCCGCGAACAGGAGGATTTTGCCAAAGCTGACGCGGGCCGTTCCACGATTCAAGTACGCAAATGCCAACAGGGGCGGGAACAACAGCACTTCAGAAATCGGTCCCTTCGTCAAAAAGCCCAAGCCCGAAAACAGTGCGGACGCAACCCACCACCCCAACAGCAACCGCCCCGTGCGCACCGCTTCAAACCCGCACAACACGGACACCGTCACGCACATCGTTAGTAAGCCATCAAGCAGTAACAACCTCGCCATGCCCATGTAACCCGGCGCGATCGTGAGCAACAACGCGGCCCACAACGCGGCTCGTTCACCCAGACTTCGGCGACCGAGGAAATAAACGGCGAGGATCGTTCCATGCACACACAACGCCGGGACGAGCCGCGCTGCGGCTTCGTTCACGCCGAACATCATGTAGCAACACTTCACCAGCCAATACATCAACGGCGGTTTGTCGAGATACGCTTCGCCTTGAAGTGTGGGCACAATCCACTCGCCCCGGTCAAGCATCTCTTTTGGGATTTGCGCGTACCGTCCTTCATCCGGTTCCAACAACATGAACGATCGAGACGGGTACAACAACGCCGCAGGCAAGAAGACCACTAGCAGGACCGACAACAGGCGAATCCGCGTGACCGGATCTGGAGTGGCGGTGAATAACACCCTGCCCCACAAGAACGGCAACCAACCGAGCAATGACCGTGGCAAATGCGTTTCTGATGGAATGACAACCGACATCATAGACTCCTCTGAGCATCCAAGTCAGCGGAGTCTAGCCCGAGGGTCGAAGTTTGGTCAACACAGGGTTGGGGAACCAAGGTTTCACAGGCGTTGACTGTTACCCGACGGCGGCGCCGAGCATCACGGTCAAGTCGTCTCTCACAGTGGCCAAGTTGACGCCGCCGCGACTGTTGGGATCGCCGAGGTAATCGTTGAGGACGACTCGGCGTTGCGGTTGATTCTGAGCGTCCATCGTGGCTTCAAAGCCGACGATTCGCGGCGCGCCGCCGACTCCCGCCCCGGCTACCAGAACGTCCCGGCCCGCCCCGTTTTTCACGAAGGTCACGTCAACCCCGTTGCGGGACGCGGTGTCGTTGAATGCGAAGAAGTTATCAACCGCGACCGGGGCCACACCCCGGACCAACGAGTTCGCATCGTAAACTGTGACACGCGGGCCACCGCCCTGACCGGCGCTCACGACCAGTTGCACCCCCGAACCCGTGTAACTGCCGACTGCGACGTGACCGCCGCCCCGGAAGTTCTAGTCCGCGATGCCGAAGAAGGTGGTCACCACTTCGAGCGTCGGGGCGGTGCCGGTCAAGTTCGGCCGCAACACGATCACGCGGGCGCTCCCGCCCTCTTGAGCACAGACCGCGATGTCTTCGTCGCCGTCCCCATCAAGGTCGCCGGTCGCCAGGGACAACCCGCCGACGTAGCCGTCCTCGTAGGGTTGGTAATCCGAAACCAGTACTTTTTGGGTAGCCCCGTCGATAATCGTGATGCGGTTCGTGTTGGACACGCGAACAATGTCCGCGACGCCGTCGCCGGTGGCGGACGCGACGGTCACCGTGGCGATAAAATCGTTGGGATTGGGCGTGGCCAAGTCACCCGTGAAGACAATGCGACCGTCGCTCAGTTCGGCCAATAACGTCCCGGAATGGTCCGCATGGAGCACCGAGAATTTCGACGCCGTGGCGAGCCACCCGGCTGCCCCGAAAGTTTGGTCGATTTCACCACCGTTGGTCACCTTCAAGATGGAATCGGGAAAGCGGAGCAACACGCCGGTCTTGGTGACTAGCATGTCGCCGATCCGCTCATTTCGCAAGCCACTGCCCGGTTCCGTTCCCCCGAGCGAGGCCAGATCCAGGACGCCGTTCGTACCCCAGTTGGGGTCGGCTTGTCCGTTGGGCATGAGGCGGACGACGACGGGTACCGTCTGGCCCGATCCGGTCCCGCTCTGGGATGCGAGGTATCCCCCCGCGATGAGAATGTCGCCATCGCTCATCGTCGAAACCGCAGACAATGTGGTTCTGCCGGCGAAGTTTTGGAACGGCATGGTGATCGTGGCGACCCCGCTGATACCGAAGTTCGCATCGAGCGCACCGTCCGCCAACACTTTCGCGACCTGAAATCCACTGGAAGAACCAGTCGTTAACAGAACAGACCCGTCGCCGAGTGTGGACAACTTCGTGAACGAATACGGATCATACGAACTCCGGTCGTTCAGGCGTAGCAGCCCGTTCGTGCCGAAGCTCCCGTCGGGGCTGCCGTCCGCGTTGAATTGATACACGTCCGTCGTGTAGCCGCCCGAAAAGCGGTCGGCGTACCCGACGCCCAACACGATGATCTTCCCGTCGGGCCGGACGACTTGATCGAGCAACCAGAGTTGGTCGGCGAGGTGGACGGTGCCGAATGGACTTATCCTGTGTTGCAACCAGACGGCCAACGAAGCGATTCTCTCGCAGCGTTTGAGACAGCGGTGAACCCGTGATGACTTTTTAACTGAGTCGGAGGCATTGTTAACGCTGAAGAACTCGAACGATCGAGTCCCAGACAACCACGTAGGCGTTTCCCCAGGGGCCGTTGCGCAAAAACGTCGGCGATTGACTGGGATCGCCGATGAAGGGGCGTAGGAACCAGCCCATCTGGATGCCGACGAAAGCATACATCACCACCCAGACACGACGCATCAGGCGGTGTCGTGGGGTGTGACTCTCAAGCAGTCGATAGCGGTGCCGCAACTGTCTTTGTGCAGCAAAGCTTGCGATGGCGAACGTGACGGCGTTGAACAACGACGCCTCGTGGCAATCCTTGGTCGAGACGTACCAAAGTAGCGTATATGGTGCCAACGAAGCCAGGATGATCGCCACGGTGGCTTGGGTACTCAACACAGCCCGGAACGCTTGACCGAAATCATCGCGCAGTCCACACAGCGTATTCAGGACGAAAAAACTGGGCGTTGCCAGGAGGGTGGTGGCCACGAGTAGGACCGGCACCTTCACCGCCGAAAAAAGAATTTGCCAACCACGATCACCACTCACCCCGCCGAAACTTCCCATGACGGCACCGTAGCACCCGCCGCCCAAACCGACCGCGATTAACCACGTCAATACGACCCGACGCCGACCCACGAACTCGCCGGGGCCGATCAACACGGATCGAAAGAGTTGTTCCCAAGTTGACATGGTTTCAATCACCATGAACGAGGAGGCGGAGCGTCTTCCACACCGCTTCAAAGAACGAAGCGTCTCGTGGCCGGAACCAGGTAAAGTCCACACGCGGCGAACCGATAAACGGCCGCAGCACCCAACTCATCTGGGCACCGACCATCCCGAACACCACAAGCCAGATGTAGAAAACCTTGCCGATTGAGGCTTGTTCAGGCACGTGCGACCACCCCTCGCCTTCTATTTCTAATGGTCGCGTGACGGGTTGCATCAGAAGCCGGATCAAGTACGAGACCCCGAACAGACCCGAGACAGCCAACACCGCGACGTTCAACAACAGGATGAACGAGTAGTTGATCGTGGTCGCCGAAAAGAACGCCACAATGGGGCCGAGTGCCGCCATCACGGTCGTTAAGATGGCCATCGCGCAAGTTAAGACACGCACTAACACCGCGAAGCGAAGTTGCGTCCCGAGTAACGTGTTGAACACGTACAGCGAGGGGAACGTGACACCTAATGTCAACAGAAACATCAGTGGCAACTTGACGGCAGACGCCAGGACTTGCCGATACTCCGGCGCGTCCCGACCGAACAGCCCGAAGCTCCCGATGCAACAACCGTACACAACCGCCAACACCAAGTTCATCATAACCAACGACGGCATGTGAACCGGAACCTGCGGGTTCACCACCGGCTCCCCACGAAGCACCCGATCCAATTCCCGAAACGCCTTCATGTTGATCTCGCACTAGACATCGAGGTGAGCACACCACTGAAGTGAATCGTACCAATTTTACTTTGCAATGTAAAGTGAAGTGCGACGAAATGATTTCTCATTGACTCCGGGCGTAATGAAACTAAGGCTTCCATTTCTACAATCCCGTTGAACGAAATCCAGGTTGTGCGGTATGATCAAATCACACATTGGAGGACTTGCGAATGTCGATCACAATTACCGATCCGGGGTTGCTGGCTCTGTTGCGGCAGGCGGGTGGTTCCGTCGAGTTGAAAGACCCGGACGGCAACGTCCTCGGTCTTTTTGCGGTCGAAGGACTCGGGCGATTGCCGCCGGGCGTCACGTCGCCGTTTACTGATGAACAGCGGACCGAGATGCGGAAGGAACGGACTGGTCGCCCGCTTAAGGATATTTTGCGCGACCTTGGGGCGCAACAATGAACTACCACGTCTCGTGGGCACGCACGGCGGAGAGACAACTCGCCGCCGTGTGGGTTGCCGCGACCAATCGTAACGCGGTCACGACTGCATCCGCTTGGCTCGATGAACAACTTGCTAAGACGCCGTTACGGTTCGGCGTCCCGATTGACTCGTCCGTTCATCGTGTTGGCTCGTTTGATGTCCTCGGTATCGAGTTCGAGGTCATCGAGGACGACAAGCGTGTGATTGTTCACGGCGTGTTCGCCATCGGCTGATGTGCCGATGTCACTCCGGGTTCGCCCGCAGGAACTCGTCGATTTGCTTCGCTTCGCTGTCTGTCAATCTCCAGGCGGCGGCGCCGACTAGCTCCGCGAGTTGGCCGGGCTTGCGGGCGCCGACGATGGCTCCGGTGACGGCGGGGTGGCGGAGGGTCCAGGCGATGGCGACTTCGCCGGGAGATTTTTGGTGCGGGGTGCCGATGGCTTTCAGGAGTTCGACCAGTTGCAGGTTGCGGGTGAAGAGGGGTTCTTGGAAGTGGCGGTTCTTTTCGCGGCGCCAATCGTTGGCGGGCAGGGCGGCGTGGCGTTCCTGGGTCCACGCGCCCGTGAGCAGGCCGGATTGCATCGGCGAGTAGACCAGCACGCCGATGTTGTTCGCCAAGCAGTGCGGCAGGATGGACGGTTCAATGTCGCGGCGGATCAGGGAATAGGGCGGTTGAAGCGACGTGATCGGGCTGAACTTGGCGATCTGTTGCATCTGGGCCGCGTCGAAATTGGATACGCCAATCCAGCGGACTTTGCCTTCCTCGCGTAACTTCACCATCGTCTGCCAACCTTCGTCGATGTCTTCGGGTGGTTCGGGCCAGTGCAGTTGGTACAGGTCGATCACGTCAATTTTCAACCGCGTCAAGCTTGCTTCACACTCCGTGCGGATGCTGTCGGCCTTCAGCGATTTGCCGATCTGTCGGTTGGCGTCCCAGACTCGCGCACACTTGGTGAAGACGTAGGGTCGCTTTGTGATGCCTTCCAGCGCCTTGGCGACGATTTCTTCGGAGTGCCCCAACCCGTACACCGCTGCCGTGTCGATCCAGTTGATGCCGAGGTCGATGGCTTCGTGGATCGTTGCAATTGAATCGGCGTCATCCTGCCTACCCCAGCCGAACGCCCAATCGCCGCCGCCGATGGCCCACGCCCCGAATCCGATGGGGGTGATGTGTAAGTCGGAATTTCCGAGTCGTCGCGTTTGCATCAGGAAGCTCTGCTGAGAAGGAAAGTTTGCTCGTAAACTATACCAGCGTTCGGTCCGTGTCCTCACAGGAAGCTACTCCCATGCGAATTGCACTGGCTTTGTTACTGCTCACGTCGGCATTGTCACCTGCTCAGGCACCAGACAGCGATGCAAAACAGGCGACGGTGAAGTTCATTCTCGCGCTTCAAGACCCGACCACCGGCGGCTTCAAAGTGGAGGCGAGTGGCAAGCCGAGTGTGCGCGCCTGCAACGGTGCGGTGAAGGCACTGCGGGTGCTGGGTGAGAAGGTTCCGCACGAGGATAAAGTCAAGGCGTTCGTGCTGAGTTGCTACGACGAGAAGACCGGCACGTTCGCAGAGCCGGGTGCCAAACCGGACGTTGCCATCAACGCCGTCGGCGTCATCATCGCCGTGGAAATGGGCCTTCCCAAAGCGAAGTTCGCCGGTGCCATGAAGTACCTGGAAGCCAACGCCAAAACGTTCGAGGACGTGCGAATCAGCGCCGCAGCGGTCGAAGCGTGGGGCGTGAAGGATTGTCCGTTCAAGCTCGATGCATGGATTGCGATTGCGGAGGACTTCGGTGAAGAAATCGGAAAAATCGCCCAAGATGGCGGCACACGCGACATCGGTTCGCTGATGGCGTTTTACTTTCGATTGGATGCGCCGTCTGTGGATCGTGACAAGTTAAAAGGTGTGCTGGTCAACATCGCCGATCTGGGACAAATTGCCGATGGCGGGTGGCGTAAAGCGGGCGAGAAGTCGTCCGACTTGGAGACGTGCTATCGCATCATGCGGGCGTTGATGTTGGCAAAGGCGAAGCCGAAGAATCTCGCGGGGGTGAAAGCGTTCATCGCCACGTGCCGCAACGCCGACGGCGGTTACGGCGTCACGCCGGGAGCGCCTTCGACGATGAGCGGGGTTTACTATGCCGCGATCATGGGCAAGTGGATCACGACACTGGAGAAGTAAGGCTCGCCTTGCGAGCCTTACGCGCGTCGATGAACGACTTCACGCACAACCCGACGAAGACCGCGCAGACCAGCGACATCAACAAACCGTTGCGGGCGGCGGGTGCAGTCGGGTCGAAGTCGTTACCCTTCGAGGCTTGGCGGATCAGCGGCATGAAGCCGCCGAGGAACCCGAGCACGCCGACCATTGCGGCCAAGTGCATCACGTGCTTGCGGATCTTATCCGAAAACGCCAACAGCCCGCACAGCACCAACACCCCGCCGATGTACGCCGGGATTAGGGCTGTTTTCGGCAACTCGCCCGTCTCCGGGTTCGGGGTGCCGTTGAAGTACCCGGTCACGCCGATCATCACCAGCAACGCGCCGCAAAGAATCGTGTTCCACGCCATGATCGGATTTGCTCCGGTTAAAGGTTCAGTCTCGGGTGTTCAGTTTTGCCAGAACTCGTGCCACCAGTTCTTGTGGCCCGGCGATGTCTACTTGCCACGCATCCATGAATACGGTCAGTTCGTCGTCGCCGAACCGCACGCGGGTCAGGCCGACGCCAAGCGGGAGGTCGTAGTGGTCCGTGTTGCCTACGCCGCCTAACTCCGCGATGACATCCCGGAGGCGGTCGATCGTGGCGTAGTCTTCGGACGAGCAGATGTCGGCTCTCACTACTCCCAATTGACTATTCCCATTCGATGGTCGCCGGGGGTTTGCTGCTAATATCGTAGACGACGCGGTTGATGCCCGTCACGCGGTTGATGATATTTGTGGCGACTCGCGCCAACAAATCTTCCGGCAACCGGGACCAATCCGCCGTCATGAAGTCGTCGGTTTGGACGCAACGGATGGCGATGGTGTTTTCGTAAGTTCGGCCGTCGCCCATGACACCGACCGATCGCACCGGCAATAGCACCGCGAACGCTTGGGATGTTTTGCGATACCAGCCAGCTTTGTGCAGTTCTTCGAGGAAGATCGTGTCGGCGTGGCGAAGGGTGACGAGTTTCTCCTCCGTGACTTCGCCGAGACACCGTACCGCAAGGCCAGGGCCGGGGAACGGGTGCCGCCACACGATGTCGTCCGGCAACCCGAGTTCGTGGCCGAGTTTACGCACTTCGTCTTTGAACAAATCTCGCAGTGGTTCGATCAACTCGAACCCAAGCTCCTTGGGCAACCCGCCGACGTTGTGGTGCAGCTTGATCGTGGCTGCTGGGCCGTCCACGCTGCCGCCGCTTTCGATCACGTCCGGGTAGAGCGTCCCTTGGGCCAGGAAGTGGGCGTCCGGAATGCTGGTGGCTTCGGCCTTGAACACGTCGATGAAGACCTTGCCAATGACCTTGCGTTTCTCCTGCGGGTCGGTGACCCCGGCGAGTGCGGACAGGAAGCGGTCTTTCGCATCGACGACCCGCAAATCGGCCTTGAACCAGTCGCGGAAGGCGTGTCGCACCATCTCGGTTTCGCCCGACCGCATCAGGCCGTTATCGACGTAAATGCACGCCACTTGCTGGCCGATCGCTTTCACCAAAAGTGCCGCACACACGGCGGAATCCACGCCGCCGGACAAGCCGCAAATCACCCGCTTGGTGCCGACGGTTTTGCGCACGGCGTCAACGGTGTTGTCGATGAACGTCTGGATTTTCCACAGGCCCTGACAGCCGCAAATGTCGCGCAAGAAGTTGGCCAAAATCAACCCACCGTGGGGCGTGTGGCTGACCTCAGGGTGAAATTGCAGGCCGAAAACGGGAAGCGTTTTGTGCTTCACCGCCGCAACGGGGCAGGTGTCGGTTGACGCGAGCGGAACGAAGTCACCGCCCACCGTGTGAACTTGGTCGCCGTGGCTCATCCAAACGATCGATTCCGTCGGATACTCCTGAAACAACTGGTTGGGGTTCGAGACATTTAATGTGGCCCGTCCGTACTCCCGTGCCGCCGCCGGGCTGACGTTGCCACCCAGCGTGTGACAGGCCAACTGCATCCCGTAGCAAATCCCCAGCACCGGAATCCCGAGGTCGAAAATCTTCGGATCGCACTTGGGCGCGTTCGGTGCGTACACGCTCGCCGGGCCGCCGGAGAAAATGATCCCCTTCGGGTTCAACTCGCGGACCCGCTCCGCCGAAATGTCGTGCCGCACGACCTGACAAAAGACGTTCAAGTCCCGCACCCGGCGCGCAATCAGTTGCCCGAATTGCGAGCCGAAATCGAAGATCAGGACTGATTCAGTTTGCGTCACGAGTCGGACTCGATGGTGGCCGTGGGGTGTGGCAAATTTTCTTAACTGTTTTGTAGGTCGTGGTCGAGGAGGCTTTGCGACGAGGCCCGACACGCGACTACTACCTGTTTTGTAGGTCGTGGTCGAGGAGGCTTTGCGACGAGGCCCGACACGCGACTACTACCAAAAAAATCGCGGTTCTTTTCCCTTCGTTCGTTCCTGTCGGGCCTCGCAAAGCCTCGACCACGACCTACAAAACCGTCGCATGTCTACTTTCCCAATTCTTCGGCACGTTGTGTTGCGGCTTCGACGGCGTCCATCAAAATGCCACGGAGTCCGCCCCGTTCGAGGGCGTGCAGGCCGGCGATGGTCGTGCCACCGGGGCTGGCGACCGCGTCTTTTAACACGCCGGGATGGAGGCCGGTTTCGAGGACCATTTTGGCGGAGCCGAGGACCGTTTGGGCGGCGAGTTTCAATGCCACATCGCGTGGCAAACCCATTCGCACACCGCCATCGGCTAGGGCTTCAATCATCACGTAGACATACGCCGGGCCGCTGCCGCTTAATCCAGTCACGGCGTTGAGCAAGTGTTCCGACACGGCGAAGGCTTGCCCCACGCTGCCGAACAGCTTCGCTACTAACGCGGCATCATCGGCGGTGGCTGCTGGACTAAGTGCAAACCCACTGGCACTTTCCCCCACTAAACACGGCGTGTTCGGCATCACCCGGATCAGTCGTGTTTCGCTGCCGAGTGCTTGTGCTAGTTGTTCGAGTGTGACACCCGCCGCGATTGAAATGACAACGTGTTGCGGTGTTAGGTGGGAACGAATCTCGGCTAACAATCCCGAAATGGTTTGTGGCTTGACTGCGAGAACCAACACCTTTGCCGCAGCGGCGACTTCAACATTATTGGGTGTGCTACGCACACCAGTCGTCTGCGTAAACTTCTCGCGTGCCGACGGGAACGGATCGCTGGCTAGGCTCGTCCCGCATTCCAGCAGACCAGCCGTTGTCCAGCCTTTGGCCAGCGCGGTCGCCATTTGCCCCGCGCCGAGGAAGCCGATCGAAAGTGGTATGAACGGGACCGACATCAGCGGCCTCCGGAGTCCAAATCCAAAAGAGTAGTGTATCACCCGCGGCAAGTAGTAGGAAACGCTGGCATTCAATACCCGGACCGGATATACCCTTGGTAACTCCCCACAGCACCTATCGAAGGCGATCACAAATGCCCGATGCGAAACTGCCGACCGGCTGGGCCACGCTCAAACTCTTAACGCCGTACCACTGGTTCGTGTTCGTCATCTGCTGTCTGGCGTGGGATTTGGATTGTCTCGACCAACAACTTTTTGTGCTGGCGCGACAACCGGCCCTCAGCGCACTGATTCAGCAACCGGCGTCCAGCCCCCGCGTCGCGGAACTGGGCGGGTACGCCACGGCAGTGTTCATGATCGGGTGGGCGATCGGCGGCATCGGCTTCGGAATTCTGGGCGACCGAATGGGCCGTGTCAAAACACTGACGGCGACAATCGGCCTGTACGCACTCTTCACCGGATTGAGCGCGTTCTCCACAAATGAATGGGATTTCATGGCCTACCGTCTGTTGACCGGGTTGGGCGTCGGCGGGGCGTTTGCTTCGGCTGTGGTGCTACTCGCGGAGACGGTGCCGGACGCCGCGCGACCCTACATCCTCGGGATGTTTCAAGCGTCCAGCGTGATCGGGAACTGTGCCGCCGCCGGAATTTCGATGTACCTCGGCAAGCTCGAAGCGAGCGGGGCGTTCCCGGCGGACCAGTGGCTGTCGCCGTGGCGGGTGATGTTCTTAATCGGAATTTTGCCGGGAATTTTGCTCGCCGTCGTGCAGTTTACGTTGAAGGAACCGGACAAGTGGAAGGCGATGCGGGCGGCAGAACTGGCCGGTGAAAAGAAGTCCCCGTGGGCGGCATTCTTCGGCACGTTGTCCGAGATGCTAACCACGTCGCCGTGGGGCCGGCGCGCGATTTTCGGGCTGTTGCTCACGGCTGCCGGCGTGATTGGACTGTGGGGCATCGGCTTTTTCGCCACGGACCTGACCGGGACGGCGTTGCGGGCGACCCTTGTTGCCGAGGGGTATGAAGGGGATGCCCTGAAAGGGGAAATCGGCTGGTGGCGGGGGATCACCTCAATGATGCAAAACCTCGGCGCGTTCTTCGGCATCTTCGCGTTCAGTTGGGTGACCGGGATCATCGGGCGACGACCAACGTTCGCGTTCTTTTTAATCGCCGCCGCGGCCGCGACATCCTTCACGTTCTTCTCGCTCAAAACCCGCGACGATATTTTTTGGATGATCCCGATGGTGGGGTTCTTCCAACTCGCACTGTTCGGCGGGTACGCCATTTACCTGCCGGAGTTGTTCCCGACGAAGTACCGCAGCACCGGGACCAGTTTTTGTTACAACGCCGGGCGGTTCCTCGCCGCGACCGGGCCGTTCACGCTGGCCCAACTCACGAAGAGCAGCCTGTTCGCACCCTACGGCGACGATGCGTTCCGGTACGCCGGGGTCACGATGTGCATCGTGTTCATCCTCGGCTTGTTCGCTCTGCCTTTCTTGCCGGAAACCAAAGGCAAGCCGTTGCCGGAATAGAATGGGAACTTGAATTCAACGAGAGGTCTTACCGCAATGGTGACGTTGACGATTCCGGACTGGTTGCAGAAGCGTGACGGCAGCTTGAAGGCTGGCATCCGCGAGGAGATTGTGTTCGTGATGCTCAGCAATCAACCCAGTTACCGCCTCGAAGTTTGCCCCGCCCAGGGCCAGCACATTTGCTCCGTGGTGCAAACCAACAACGGCAAGCGCCTGGATGATGCCACCACGTATCCCACGGTGGGTGAGGCCATGCAGGGCGGGTTGGAACAGTTGCGGACCAAGTTGGGGTGGTAATGAAATGTCCAACAAAGCCCACGAACGATCGTTCATGGGCTTTGTTGGACACTCACTTCCCGACTGCTTTCTTCAACTCACTCACCACACCACTCACATCCGCTTCGTTCACCGAAATGAACGCGAACGACTTCACGACTTTGCCTTTGTGAACCACGATGGCGGTGAGGTGGGCGTCGGCGTTGATGCCCCAGTTGTTGGGGCCGGTTTTTTCACCGGAGAAGACAGTCAGTGCGGTCTTGTCGAACTTCAGGCTCGTCTGAAGTTTGGGCATGTACTCTTTATGTTTGTCTACATCTCCACCAAGCCATACTGCCACGCTCAAGGCTTTGTCGTTCACGTCGCCGAGTTTGCCATCGAGTCCCTTTAGGAACCGTGCCATCGGGCGGCTGAAGTGTTCCGATTGCACGAAGAGGTAAACGGTTGGTAGCTCCTTGCGTTCAGCGGAGTAATCGACTTCTTTGTTCTCGACGGGGCCGAGGACCGCGAACACTTTGAGTTCCTTGACCGCTTCCCCGGCTTTCGGGCCGGATTCGACATCGGCATGAGTGAAGGGTGTGAACACCAGGAGCAAACAAATCGCCACGAATGGCTTCAACATGGGACTGACTCCAATTCCGAGAACGGGGTGATCGAGAGCGGATACTCCGCGATGGTGAGGCCGAGTGTTGGGATGGCGTGCAACCGTCGCCAGGCTTGTGTGAGCCGGGCTTCTTCTTCCTGAACATAGTCGGCGTCCAAATTCGCTTTGGCGAACGGGCCGACGCATTCGACACTTGGGAATTGTGTGGCAACGATGTACTGTGCGACCACCGGGTTGCAGCGAATGTGGCGTTCGGGCATCAGGTGCAACACGTCCAGCGGCACCTCACCCAAGATGTACCGCAAGTACAAATCGGAGTCGAGGATGATTGCCACATCCTGACCACAGACGTCGCACAAATACCCTTCGTCACAACGTGCCATTTTCGCCCTCGGCAACAGTCTGCCATGATCCGTCGCTAAAAGCTGCTATATTATCAGGAACGAGAATGTGTGTGGGTAGACATGATGGCGGTATTAGATCGGTTTCGGTTGGACGGGCGGACCGCAGCCATCACGGGCGGTAGTCGCGGGCTGGGTCGGGCAATGGCCCAAGCACTCGCGGAGGCGGGGGCGGACTTAGTTCTGATCGGGCGGGATCCGGAGTCCCTGGCCGTAGCGAAACAGGAACTGAGTTTACTAGGTCGGCGAGTGTTCATTGTCGAAGGCGATGTGAGCACGCCGCCAGGGGCAACGGAAGCGTGTCAGCGTGTGCTGACCCTTGGCCAGCCGATTGACATCCTCATCAACAACGTCGGCGGGCGACGGCTTGATGTGGCGACCGAAGATTTTCCGCTCGACGACTGGCAAAAGTTGATCGACTTGAACTTGACCAGTGCCTTGGTTTGCTGCCAACAACTCGGCAAGCCGATGCTCGAACGGCGTCGGGGTTCGATCATTAACGTGACCTCGATCGCCGGGCCGATTGCGATGAAAGGCATTCGCGGTCGGCATTACGAAACGGCAAAAGCGGCCCTGACCGCGCTGACGAAATCGCTGGCAGTTGATTGGGCGGATCGTGGCGTGCGGGTCAATGCGATCGCGCCGGGTGTGTTTGAAACGGCGCCGAACAAGAAGTGGTTTGCAGAGAAAGCGGCCTTCAAAACCGGCTTCCTCGACCACATCCCGATGGCCCGCCTGGGCCAACCCGAGGAACTCGGCCCCGTGGCCGTGTTCCTCGCCAGCGACGCCAGCAGTTACATGACCGGCACGACCATCGTGGTCGATGGCGGATTTACGCTGATTTAGTGCAGACTGAATCACCACGAATCGAACGAATGAAATCGAGATGTTTGGGTTTGGCAAAGTTTATGGCAGGTGTTCTCCTTGATTTCGGCCCTGAAAGGGGCGTTCAACCAGCCCAGGGCCATGCCCTGGG
>JAYVXO010000057.1:0-7365 GCA_043785105.1 Fimbriiglobus sp. | reverse complement strand
CGTTCGTGGAACTGCTCGCCCTGAGCAAAACCGCCGAATGGGAAGAACATTGGACAACCCTAAAAGCCTAACGCCAACTTCTGGAGGCACACCCCGAGCGACACAGATTCAGGTCAACATCGTTCAAAACAAAGAAACGTGCTGTGTTGTCTCCGGCAACTCGGGCGTTTGATGACGATCAAAATTCGTTGCTCGTGTTGTTAACGTAGCCCAACAGGTAACTCGTCCTCAGAACCGTGCGCTGTAACATTTGCCAATCGCAAACAATGTACCCTGTTTCGACCACAGTATGCACCGCAGTGCTGAATCGACATGACAATCACCCGTTTCTCACTCCGGGTACAGCAGGAAGGGTTGGCGTCTTGCCCGAAATTCGGTTAGGGCGGGTTGCCAGTCGCGTTCGAGTTCGGTGGGAGATTTGCCGGTTAGGAAGGCATCGTAAGTCGCTTTGTGAATCAAGAGGCGGTCGTAGTTCTTGGTCTCCCAAGTCGTCTGAAACAACGTGCGGATCGCACTGGCGAGGTGCAGGCCCAACAGTACGGGTTGCACTTTGGCACGGTCGGTCACGAGGATGTCGATGCCGCCGCAAAGTTTCTCTTTATGCGTCGAAGAAACTGGGGTGCGGCTGACGGGGATGAAACTGACGCCGGGCAAGTTGCGGGCGTTCATGTCGGCGGCGAGTTTGCGGCCGTCGATCCACGGCGCGCCGATCCACTCGAAGGGGCGCTCCGTGCCACGGCCCACGCTCACGTTGGTCGTCTCCAACAGACCCACGCCGGGGTAGAGCAGCGCGGCGGTGAGGTGGCGCATGTTCGGCGATGGGTTGCGCCACGTGAGGCCGGTGCGGTCGAACAAATCAGTGCGTTGCCAGCCGGTCATTTTCACCACGTCCAGTTCGACGCTCAGCTTCCGTTCGGCGTTGAACATCATGGCCAGTTCGCCGACGGTCATGCCGTGGCGCAGCGGCAACTCGTGGTAGCCGACGAACGACCCGCGACCCGAATCTCGGATCGGGCCTTCCACCGCAACGCCACCGATCGGGTTCGGGCGGTCCAAGACGACGACGCGGGTGTTGCTTTCCTTGGCCGCTTCCAGGATCGCGCCGAGCGTACTGATGTAGGTGTAGAACCGGCACCCCGCGTCTTGAACGTCGTAGACAATGGTGTCGATACCGTTCAACTGGACGGCGGTCGGCTTGGTCCGTTGGCCGTACAGGCTGTAGACGGGCAGGCCGGTTTTCTCGTCCTTCGTGTCGCCGACTTTTTCGTCCAACTCCCCGCGAATGCCGTGTTCCGGGCTGAACAGCGCGACCAGTTTCACGCCCTCGGCTTGGGCGATCAAGTCAATCGTCGGCGTGCCATCCAGGGCGCGTCCGGTGTGGTTGGTGACCAGCGCGACCTTGCGGCCCTTCAGTCGGGCGAACTTCTCCGCAACCAGCACGTCGATGCCCGTCGTCACCGCGTGCGCATTTGATCGAAGCACGCGGACAGGCGTTTTTCGCACGGCTTTCGTGGTGAGGGAACTGGCCACGATCGTGCCGATCTGTCGGCGCATTTCGGTGACGTTGCCCTTGTCATCGGGGTGAACGCGGTTCGACAAGATGATAATCGCGGTCTCGCTAGGCGGGTCGATCCAAAGCGACGTGCCGGTGAAGCCGGTATGCCCGAAGCCGTCGCCGGGCGGGAAGAGTTCGCCGCGTTGGGCGCTGAAGCCGGTGTCCACATCCCACCCCGGCGAGCGTTCGCCGGTCGGCGGCACGGGGCGGCCTTCGGTGAACAGTTTCACGGTCAACGGGCTGAGAATGCGCACGCCGTCCATTTCCCCTCCATGAAGCAACATCCGGCTGTACCGCACCAAGTCGTCCGCCGACCCAAACAAGCCCGCGTGCCCCGCCACGCCGCCCATCGCAAACGATCGCGGGTCGTGGACATCCCCGAGAATGGTTTTCTTGTCCCGCAACCCGGTGGGTGCGACGCGCTTCTTCAACTCGTCGCCCGGCTTGAACGTGGTGTCGGTCATCTTCAACGGTTGAAACACGGTCTTCGCCGCGTACTCGTCGAGAGGCATCCCGGTGACCCGTTCGATGATTTCCCCGAGCACGATGAACCCCACGTCGCTGTACTTGAACCGTGTGCCGGGTGGTATTTCGAGCTTCAGGGCGGCGATGTTTTTCATCGCGTCGGCCCGGCCGTTATCGTAATCCTTGATGCTGTTGTCGGCGGTCAATCCGGTGGTGTGCAATAAACACTGTTCGACCGTGACCGCAGCTTTGCCGTTGGCCGCGAACTCCGGCCAGTGCTTGGCTACCGGGTCGGCCAACCGCACTTTGCCGCGTTCAATCAACGTCATCAAACTCGTGGCCGTGGCCATCGGCTTGGTCAGGGACGCCAGATCGAACACCGTGTCCACCGTCATCGGCACCACTTGCGGCACCTTCGCCCGGTCACCGTAGGCTTTACGAAAGACCACCTCGTCTTTGTGAACCACGACAACCACTGCACCCGGACAGAAACCCTTCGTGATCGCGGCTTGCACGACCGCATCAATCCGGCTCAGTTGGGCACGATCCACCGATTGCGCATTCAGCGACCCGAAGCCAATCAGCAACCCGACCAATGCGAACACGATTCGGTGCATGGCAATCTCGATTGATGACGGCGACAAATAGCCCATCGACCACGAAGCCGGGCACCAGTCGGTTTATTAGGCACCGGGTACTTCGCCCGCTCCGCTTGTCACTTCTTGGCTTATCAAACACCGGTATCAACGAAGGCCGCCCACTGGCGCGGTCTGCGTTACGGGTTTCGTCGAGACCTGCGACTCCTCCGGAGTCGAGGAAACGTGGTGACGGTGACCTGGGGTGTCGCTGCGCTCAACCCCAGGCTAATGGCTGCAATCCCTTCGGGATAAAAACCAATCCGGAACATCCCGTCGGGATATGAACAACCTGAGGCATCCCGGTAGGGATGCGAGCGATTAGCCTGGGGTTGAGCACAGCGACACCCCAGGTACGGCACCCTCCCGGATCAACGCATCCCGGTAGGGATGCCAGCGATTAGCCTGGGGTTGAGCGAAGCGACACCCCAGGTCTTCGGGCTGAGCGCCGCGACACCCCAGGCACTCCCGGCCTACGAAGCGATCTTCACAAAACCAGACCGGGACGATGCCCAAAAACATTCAACCCCAACTTCCGATCCGCCTAGTAAGTTGCCGTTGGAATTGGAGAACCCGTTAAATCGCACTTGTTAACTCCGGTTAGGTGAGTAGAAATAGTAGTAGAGCAGTACGGATTGAACGATCGGACCTTGTTGGGAGTGCCCGCGATGACTCTCCTCAGTCGGAAAGCCGATTATGCACTCCTGATTTTGGCCTATCTGCACCAGAATGCGGTGGGCGGAAATGCTCGGGAGATTGCCGAAGAGTACGGCCTCAGCCGGCCGTTCGTGGCGAATATCTTGAAGGAATTGTGCCACAACGGTTACGTCAGCAGCACGCGCGGGGTTAAGGGTGGGTATGTGTTGTTGCCGAGTTGCCGGGGCGTGAACCTCGGGGAACTGTTGGAAGCCATCGGCGAAGGGTTCCGGCTCACGGTGTGCAGTTCCGCGAACTCGCCCGAAGAGATGTGTAGCCTTGAAGCGACCTGTCCGGTGAAGAACCCGCTCGCGGCCATTCACCGACGGATTGCCGAAGTGTTGCACAGCATGACACTGCAAGATTTGTTCGATGCGAGTGGTAAACCGGGTGACGAGACCTTTACACTATTTCCGTCACTGCCCATTCGTGAAGCTGTGACCAACCGACACCAAATTGTTTGACACCATCCCAGCCGAGGAGTTTGAAAATATCATGGCCGTGAAACTGCCGATCTACATGGACAACAACGCCACGACCCGGACCGACCCGCGCGTTGTTGAAGCGATGTTGCCGTACTTCACGGAGAAGTTCGGCAACTCCGCCAGCCGAAACCACCCGTTCGGTTGGGAAGCCGAAGCTGCTGTGGAAATTGCCCGCGACCAGATTGCGAAATTGATCGGGGCCACCGGCAAAGAAATCATCTTCACCAGTGGCGCGACCGAGAGCAACAACTTGGCTCTCAAGGGCGTCGCGGCGATGTACAAAAAGAAGGGCAACCACATCATCACGGTGGGCACGGAACACAAGTGCGTTCTGGACACGTCCAAGCGGTTGGAGCGCGAAGGCTTCCAGGTGACGTTCCTGCCGGTCGATAAGTTCGGCCTCGTGAGTGCGGACCAAATCCGCGCCGCGATGACGGACAAGACGATCCTGGTTTCCGTGATGTTCGCCAACAACGAAATCGGCACGATTCAGCCGATCGCGGAGATCGGCAAGCTGTGCAAAGAGAAGGGCATCCTGTTCCACACCGACGCCGTGCAAGCGGCGGGCAAGGTGGAAATTGATGTCGAGAAAATGGGCATCGACTTACTGAGCTTGAGCGCCCACAAGATGTACGGCCCTAAAGGCATCGGCGCCCTGTACGTTCGCAAGAAGAACCCCCGCGTCCGGCTCGAACCGATCATCGACGGCGGCGGCCACGAACGCGGAATGCGTTCGGGTACCCTCCCCGTCCCGCTGATCGTGGCGATGGGCGAAGCCGCCGAGATTGCCCGGCTGGAAATGCCCGAAGAGGTGAAGCGGACCTACGCCTTACGGGAACGGCTTCGCAAAGGAATCATGGACCACCTGCCGGAATCGTACCTCAACGGCCACCCGGTGAACCGGCTCCCCGGCAGCGCCAACATTAGCTTCGCCTATGTCGAGGGCGAAGGGCTGATGATGGGCATCAAGGACGTGGCCGTGTCGTCCGGTTCGGCCTGCACCAGCGCGAGCCTCGAACCGAGTTACGTCCTCCGTGCCCTAGGCGTCGGCGACGAACTCGCCCACAGTAGCATCCGCTTCGGCATCGGGCGGTTCAACACCGAAGAAGAAGTCGATTTCGTCGTGGACCTCGTGACAAAAGAAGTGAACCGGCTCCGCGAAATGTCCCCCCTGTACGAAATGGTCCAAGACGGCATCGACCTGAAGAGCATCGAGTGGGCGGGGCACTAAAATACAATATCACCACGTGAGAGGTTCGGTATGCCAACTACCGTTACGAGTTTGGAAGACCGGACCAACGTACTCGAAGTGAAGATTGATTCAGTCAAGGATGAAATTCACCAGTTGGCAAACGACTTTACATCGTTTAAGTCGAAAATCGACACTGTAGTTGCGTTAATCCGCTGGATAGGAATCTTCGTTACAGGTCTGGCTGCAACCGTAGTTGTTAGCGTGATCTCGTTCGCGTACTCAGCGGGAAAAGTAGAATCGAATGTTGATCGGCTCAAAGAGGCCGTGCAACAGCAGGAAAATATCTATAAGCATCAAGATGAAACTATCCGAAGAACAGAACTCAAAATGACCGAGATTAGCACAAAACTCGGCAACATCGAAGAGAAGTTGAAGCAGAAACCTTGAACGAATACGATCCACAATCAGGAGTCATACCATGCCTTATAGCGATAAGATTCTCGACCACTACAGCAACCCGCGAAACGTGGGGAGCTTCAGCCAAGTGGACCCGACCGTCGGCACTGGCCTCGTCGGGGCGCCGGAGTGCGGCGATGTGATGAAGCTGCAAATTCGCGTCAACCCGGCGACCGGGTTGATCGAAGACGCGAAGTTCAAAACCTTCGGTTGTGGTAGCGCGATTGCGTCGAGCAGCCTGGCAACCGAGTGGCTGAAGGGCAAATCACTCGACGAGGCGCTCGGCATCAAAAACACGCAGATCGTCGAAGAATTGGCGTTGCCGCCCGTGAAGGTTCACTGCTCCGTGCTGGCCGAAGACGCGATCAAAGCGGCCATCAAGAACTACCACAAGAAGCAAGGCACCGCCGAAGAAACCGCCGTGCCGGTCGGCGCCGCCCACTAAAGTCTGTTGGCTCTGGTGATAAGTGCTGTATACTAAATGAGCGGGTTCTCGAACCCCATCCCACACGAGGTGAACTATGTCCGCGACGACACTCGAACAACCCGAACTCGGCGTCAAAACCGAGACTCCGAAAACCGCCCCGAACGTCACCATCACCCCGAAAGCGTCCGAAGAAGTTCGCCGCATCATGGGCGATCAAGGCGTGAACGACAAGCTCTACCTGCGTCTCCGCGTCGTCGGCGGCGGGTGTAGCGGCTTCCAACACAAGCTCGATCTCGACCCCACCATCAACGAGAAGCTCGACGACGTGTTCGACATCGAAGGCGTGCCGGTCGTGATCGACAAGCGCAGCATGTTGTACTTGGGCGGCGTCATGGTCGATTTCCACGACGACCTGAACAAGCGCGGCTTCAGCATTACGAACGCCACCGCGAAGAGTACCTGCGGTTGTGGTAGTTCTTTCTCGATGTAACTATGAGCGATCACTTCGAGCGCCTTGGTTTACCAAGGCGCTTTTCCGTTGACTTGGCCGCCGTCGAGCGCGAGTACCTCGCCCGGTCCCGGCAATCGCACCCCGACTTTCACCAACTCGGCACCCCCGCCGAACAGCACATTAGTTTGCAATCTAGCGCTGGGCTGAACGAAGCGTACATCACGCTAAAAGACCCGTTTCGCCGCGCCGAGTACCTGTTGCAGTTACTCGGCGGCCCCACGGTGCAAGCCGAAAAGAACCTCGATCAAACCTTCCTGATGGAAATGATGGAGCTACGCGAACAGATCGAGGAAGCCCAATCGACAGGCAACACCCAAGATCTATCCGCACTCGAAACCCAACTCCAGATCCGAAAGTCCACACAACTCGATCACATCGCCGGACAGTTTGCGAAACTGGAATCCACCCCCGACCCTAATCCCTGCCTCGTCGCCATCCGCCGGAGCTTAAACGCCGTCAAAACAATTCAAAGTCTACTCCGCGACTTGAACCCGGATGACGTGTAACGGGTCTTGACCGTGACAGACTCCGCGAGTCCGCTATAATCACAACACCAGGACGCTTAGCTCAGCGGTAGAGCGCTCGCCTTACAAGCGAGTGGTCGCAGGTTCGATCCCCGCAGCGTCCACTGTCTTCACTTCGGAACAGTTCTACAAATCGTCATCAAACCAATTTTCAAATATAACCACTGACATCATGCAGACACAATGCCAACAGAAAAGGACCGAGTGTGATGCCGAAGGACTTCCACGAGATCCGCGATCCGATCCACAATTTTATCCGGATCGAAACCGGCGAACGAAAGATTCTCGACAGCCAGCCCTTCCAACGACTTCGACATATCTAGGAGTTACGCAGTGGTGTTGTGAGTCGGGTTCTCGAAGTCCCGCAGGGTGGCTATAGTCGCGGGCATGAGCCAGCCCAAAGTCTCCGCGCTTGAGTT
>JAYVXO010000056.1:0-7368 GCA_043785105.1 Fimbriiglobus sp. | reverse complement strand
GCATCCGTGCGCTCCGGTCTGAGTTTGCCAGCCTTACCCCAGCCGTTTACCAAGCCGCCCAGATTCCAACAACATCAATCAACACGGCCTAGTCAATTGCCGGAGATTTTTGTTTTGTGGTGTGGAGGGGATAACGATGAGCAAGTTGCACATTCTGAAAGCCCAGTGCGGGAATTGCCGTAGCAACCTACAGGTCAAGACGCACTCGTTAACCAAAATTGTTATCTGCCCTAAATGCAGCAATAGTGTGACGGTTTCATTGACACCATTAACGGCTGTTACACTGGAAGTTCCGATTCCAGAATCAGTTGTGACGACCCCCAAACCAACACAATCATCATCCGAATCTGAGCAACCACGTCGTGTCGCACGAAGTTGTCCTCAATGTGGGCAGTTGGCATCACTATTTCGCGCCGATTTATTTACAGGCTTTTGTAAAAAGTGCCAAGTAGCTTACATTAAGAATAACAAGGAACAAGAGAAGTTGAAAGAACAAAGGCATGAAATACAAAATCGACTCATTTCATCTTGGACACCTGAAAGAGCCGTGCAGGAGGGTGCTTGCGCTGTAAAAGACTCCCTCGTAAATGTTGCTGGAATGGACGAAGATAATGCCCAAAAGATAGCAGATAGCCTATTTCCAAGAAAGGATGAACTGCCAAAGAAGCCAGTATCCAAGCGTTACGCTCGAGAGATGCCACAACTTGAAGCCGACTATTTTATTGCACGAATGGTATTGGGATTTTTTTGCTTGGTATTTCAATTTTTATTGTATTTGCAATTCAATATCAAATTAGCAATTTGCCGAGTGGCTCTGAAATTGACAAAGCCAGAAAAGGTATTTTATATATAATATGCATGTTATTGGCGCTTGCTGCATGGTCTATACTTCTTGATGTACGATGGGTTATTTGGCTATTTTTGATTTTGTGTACGATTCGATTCGCCGGGAAAGCAGCTTTCGTATTGGGTGGCGTCATCACAGAGACGGGTCAAGCAGTAATTGAACTCATTTGTGACGGCGTAACTATTTCATTGTGTCTGTATTGTATCCACTGGTTACAACTAATGAAGAAGTTAAATAAACAGGAAATGCGAAGAGATCAGCGTAGGGGAGTTACATGAGTTGTCACTACAAACACTGGAATTGCTAGAAGAGGTCGAACAACGCTGGTGGGTGCGTGTTCTGTCCTGCCTTGCTTTCGCTGTAGCGATAACGCTTCTAGCTGCTTGGTTGCTGGTAATTATTATATTCTGCTGGCCGGTTGCAATTCTCTGGTTACTGATTTATGGCGACGATTCGGAAGCCTCACCGTGAGCGGTCTTTAACGGTGAGGCATCGCAATGTCTTTTACCGTATACCCATCGTCACGGCATCAGGCGCACGGTCACCTTGCTCGGGTACGTTGCGCTACGGTGGACGGCGTGGGTTTGCTTGGTGAAATCGTCGGCTTTTGCGGTGTAGATGTCGCAGAAGGTTTGCGGGTTGCGATCGACAAGCGGGAACCACGTGCTTTGCACCTGGATCATCAGGCGGTGGCCGGGGCGCACGGTGTGGAAGATGTCCGGTAGCGTGAACTTCACTTTCGTGATTTCCCCCGGTTTGAACGGCTCCGGTTTCTCGAAGCTGTTGCGGAACTTACCGCGAAACACGTCGCCGCGAATCAGTTGCTGGTAGCCGCCCATCTTGACGCCCGTGGGGTTTGGCTCCGGATCGGTGTAGTCATCTGGGTAAACGTCGATCACCTTCACCACCCAATCCGCATCCGTGCCGGTCGTGGCAACGTGTAACTCGACTTCAACTGGTCCGGCGATTGTGGTGTCGTCTTCCAGCACTTCGGTTTGGTAAACCAGCACATCGGGCCGCGCGGATGCGAAGCGTTGGTCCGCCGTCATGTACTCTTTCATCATGCCGATGTCGGTCTTGTTGATGTACGGCACCGGCTTCTTCGGATCGGAGACAAATTCATCCCATTGCTTCTCGCCCTTCGGCGGCGCGTGGGTGAAGAGTTGGCCGTCGGCGTGGAAGTGGAAATCGGTCGGCTTCGACTCCTTCGGCGGCCACGCATCGAACTTCCGCCAGACGTTCGTGCCGGTCTCGAACACCCAGGCGCGGGGGTGTTTGAACTCGCCGTCGGGGTCTTTCAGGTGGTGTTCAAAAAACGGCAACTCGATTTGTTCGCGGTAGAACTCCGCAGTCTTGGCGTTGAACGAAACATCGCCAAGTTTGTCGCCTTCGCCACGCGACCAGCCGCCATGAACCCACGGCCCCATCACAAGGGTGTGCCCGGCTTTCGGCCAACCCGTTGCATCGACACGCTTGTGGGTTTCCAGCGCCCCGAACAGGTTCTCCGCATCGAACCAACCGCCGACGGTCATCACGGCGGGCTTAATCTCCTTGATGTGTTGGCGGATGTTACGCGACTGCCAAAAGTCGTCGTAAGTCCCGTGCTTCATCGCATCCTTCCAGAACGCGATTTCGCCCTTGAAGTGCTTGGTATCCGCGTTCGCCAGTGGTCCGAGTTCGAGGAAAAACTTGTAGGCGTCCGGCGTGTTGTGGTCAAACTTGAGGAACGGGAACTTGGTGGTCGGGTACGGTCGCGGCTTGCCGAAGTTGGCCATGAAGTTGAAGCAGTGTGGCAAAAATAACGCCCCGTTGTGGTGGAAGTCATCCCCGACGAACCAATCGGTCACGGGGGCTTGTGGGGAGACGGCCACAAGTGCCGGGTGCGCGTCGATCATGCCGGCCACGGTGTAAAACCCCGGATACGAAATCCCCGTTTGCCCCACCCGCCCGTTGTGGTTCTTGACGTTCTTCAGCAGCCAATCAATCGTGTCGAACGTGTCCGAACTCTCATCGAAATCCTTCGGCCCCTTCTTGGGATTGTGGGGCCGCATGTTCACGAACTCCCCCTCCGACATCCACCGTCCGCGAACATCTTGGTTGACAAAAATGTAACCCGCTTCCGAGAACAGCGGCCCCGGTCGCAGGCGATCCGGGTACTTGTCCACGCCATACGGCGCAACACTGTACGGGGTCCGGATCAGTAGCATTGGGAATTGCTTGCTGTCGTCCTTGGGGACGTAAACCGCCGTGAACAGTCGCTTGCCGTCCCGCATCGGAATGCGGTATTCGTACTTGGTGTACCCCGCCTTAATCGCCGCCGCCAACTCCGGGTCCGGTGGCGTTTGAGCAACCCCAACCACCGGGTTAATGACCAACAACGCAATCACAATCCAGAACTGTCGCATGGGATTCCTCAATGATTTCGGAGTGTGGAGAGTGCCACATCAGAACCCAAAACTAGCCCAAATGCAACGGCCACTGGTAACACGGGGCTGGCAAATTTTGCTGGTTGGACACGTAGGTCGCGGTCGATGATGCATTACGACGTGGGCACCGACAACCGGAAATCATCCGAGCCACGGCCGTTAGGGCTGCCAGTTCCTGGCATCTTTTTCAGGGATTGGTGGTATTGGATGAGTTTTTGGCGTTGGGACCAGCCGGGCGGGTGGGTCAGCGGGTTGATGCGCGGCGAGAATCGCGGCGTGGGTGCATTCGGGGATGTCGATAGAGATCCCGGCAGGCGTGGGAGTCACTGGGATTGGGGAACAGGCACGGCAACGACGCGCCCGGATTGTGCGATGGTATCGACCACCCGGCGGAACCGCCGGTCGCGTCGGACATCCCCCAGTTTGAGGTCGGGAAACTACTCGTCCGCCACCCGATCCAATTGCAACGCAACAGCCATGACTCATCCCTCAATCTGACGATGAGCAACAGTAGCGCACCATTCCGAAATAGATGCCAGGAACTGTCAGCCCTCACGGTCGCGGCTCGGATGATCGCTGCTAATTCTGCAGCGTTTTCACCACCGATTCGTACCGTTCACCGATGGCTTGCAATTCGATGATGCGCGAAGTTGGGCCGGTGACATGGAGCGTGATCGTGAGCCGCTCGGGGGGCAAAGTCTCAGTGACTTTGTCGGCCCATTCGATGAGGCAAACGCCATCGCTGGCGAAGTATTCTTCGACGCCCAACTCGGTAAATTCGCGCGATGACGCCAAGCGATACGTGTCGAAGTGGTACACCGGAATGCAACCGGGGTATTCCTGGATCAGCACGAACGTGGGGCTGTTGACGGCAGCCGGATTCTTCACGCCCAACCCTTCGGTAACGGCCCGCGTCAAGTGGGTTTTCCCCGCACCGAGTTGACCGATTAGGGCCACGACCGCCCCCGGAAACAACAACGCACCGAGTCGCCGCCCGAACGTTTCGGTCGCGGCCAAATCCGGGACGGTGATGGTAAGGGATATGGTCATCGCAAATCGTATTCACCACAGAGGGCACGGAGAGCCACAGAGGAAAGCCAAAACAAGTTCTTTTTAGTTCTCCTCTGTGGCTCTCCGTGCCCTCTGTGGTAAATCTCTTACTCTTACGCTTACGCTTTCGCCTTCTGTCGGTTCGCGCGGAGCGCTTTGTGGCGGAGGTAGGCGTACATGAACTCGTCGAGTTCCTCGTTGCCATCAAGCACGGAGTTCACCGCAGGCGACTTCATTTCGACGCCGTCGCGTTCGTCGCGCACCAGCGTGTAGGGCTGCATGATGTAACTGCGGATCTGCGACCCGAACGCGATTTCGCCCTTGGAGTCGTAGCGGTTGGCGATGTCGCCGAGGCGCTTCTGCTCCTCGATTTGGTACAGGCGGGCCTTCAACAGTGCCAGAGCGTTCGAGTAGTTTTTCGGCTGGCTGCGCTCGGTCCGGCTTTCGGCCCGGACGCCGGATTTGTGAATGAGCCGCACGCCGGATTGCGTCTTATTCTGGTGCTGACCGCCCGGCCCGCCGCTACAAAACGTCTGCATTTCCAGTTCTTTTTCGTTCACTTCGATGGTGATGGTGTCATCGAGTTCCGGGGTCACGTCCACGGCCACGAAGGACGTTTGCCGGGTGCCGCCATCACCGAACGGGCTGATCCGCACGAACCGATGGACGCCAATTTCCGCCTGCATGTAGCCGTAAGCGTACTCGCCGACGATGCGGAACTCACAGCTTTGCACGCCGGCTTCGATGTTGGCGACTTCGTCGATTTCCTCGACCGCGAACCCGTACCGTTTCGCCCACATGATGTACATGCGGCGTAACCGATCCGCCCAATCGCAGGCGTCCGTACCGCCCTGTCCGGCCTGCAACCGAACCATCGCGTTACAGCCGTCTTGCTTGCCGCTCATCATCGCTTTGAGTTCAAACGCATCAAGTTGCGTCTCCGCCAGCGCGAGTGCCGGTTCAATTTCCACCTCGAACGAAGCGTCTTCTTCCGCCAGTTCGCACATCGCCGCGATGTCTTCGCATGACTTCATCAGACCCTCGTAGGGCTTCAAAATCGCGTTCAGCACTTTGATTTGTTGAATCACACTCTTCGCAGAATCCGGGCTGTCCCAGAAACCCGCGTCGGCCTGTTTCGCTTCCAGTTGGTCCCGCACCGCTAGCTTGCTAGCGATGTCAAAGTGACCCCCGGAGTTGGGCCATTCTGGCAGTGACATCTTCGGTACGACGGGTGAGTTCAACGTTCATAACCAGGAGCCTCAAAATCGGTGGAAGTTTCGCATGACTCGTGACAGCAACCTCGTGGGTGCCGTCGCATTGTCCGGACAGTAACATAATACTATCGGATCGGGTTGTTCTTAACGGATTTGTCACATCAGGGTCAACAGCACGTGAATAAGCTTACCGGAAAAATCGCTGTCATTACCGGCGGCGGGTCGGGCGTAGGCAAGGCGGTGGCCAAGCTGTTTTTGCAGAACGGTGCGAAAGTGGTGATCGCCGGACGTGACGCGGCGAAGCTGGTTGCGGCACTCGAAGAACTGGTTGGGAAGTCTCCTAACGGCACCCCATCCGCAATTGCTGTTCCCACGGACGTGACCGACGCCACCCAATGTCAGCGACTTATCATCGCGGCCACAGAAGCGTTCGGGCGTGTGGATATTTTGGTGAATAATGCCGGGATGAACATCAAGAATCGCACGATCCGGGAACTGACGCCGGAGTCGTGGGACAAGATGATTCGCGCGAACTTGGATGGGGTATTCTACTGTATCCAAGCGGTTCTGCCACAAATGTTGGAACACAAAGATGGGGTGATCGTGAACGTGGTTTCGGTGGCCGGCAAGCGCGCCAATCCACTGGGCGGGGCGGCGTATGTTGCGGCGAAGTTCGGGATGGGGGCGTTGGGGTTGGTGCTAGGCAACGAAGAGAAAGATAGCGGCATCCGCGTTAGCAATATCTACCCCGGCGAAATTGACACGCCGATTTTAGCCGCCCGACCCAAGCCGGTGACCGCTGAGCAACGGGCGATGATCTTAAAGGCGGAAGATGTCGCCGAAAGTGTGTTGTTTGTGGCGAGTTTGCCAGCTCACGTGTCGGTCCCAGAACTGGTTATCAAACCGACGGTACACCAATACTTCTAGAGTGCGTCGATCACTTCGATCAACACACACGACACGTTATCGCGGCTACCGGAGTCGAGTGCGAGTTGCCCAAGACCTTCTGCACAGGCTTGCATGTCGGTTTGCTGGTTGACGAACGCGGCGAGGTTCTCGTCTTGGACCACGCCGGTTAGCCCGTCGGTGCAGAGCAACAATCGGTCGCCTGCTTGAACTTGCACGACGATCACATCCGGGCCGTCGCCGACTTCTTTGCTGCCCAGGTATTTCCACAGCACGTTCTTGAAGCGGTGTTCTTTTGCTTCGGCTGCCGAAATTGTTTTCGCTTCCACCAGAGCTTGGGCCAAGGAGTGATCGACCGTGAGTTGGGTGATTTTGTCACCCCGAATCAGATACGCCCGACTGTCACCAACACCCGTGACGTACAACTCGCTGCCCTTGCGCCAGATCGCGGTGACGACCGTGGTGCCCATGTTCTTCATGTCTTTATCGAGGGCACCCATTGCCATGATTTCTTCATTGGCTTGAACGATGGCCCGCTTCATGGCGCCTTTCACGCCCTCAACGTTGAGGTGGGCGGTCAGGTTTTTGCGAAGTTCGCGGGGGATAATTTCGATGGCCCGTTTGCTGGCAATTTCCCCGGCGGCTTGGCCGCCCATCCCGTCGGCAACAATGCTGACGATGAGGTCCGGGAATTGCTTCACTTCAATGGAGTCTTCGTTGTTCTCGCGGTAGTTTCCGAGCAGACTACACTTGCCGATGTTAAGCGCGAGCGCCATGGGAACTCTCTCTGAATCGATCCGGTATCCACGACTAATGTGGGATAAGCCGGCAAACCCAATGGAACAGCCGGGAGAAAATCCTGGCGAATCAGTAACGGAAGTTAACAGAATGTTACAGAAAGATTACTCCTTCTGACCACACCAAT
>JAYVXO010000055.1:0-21825 GCA_043785105.1 Fimbriiglobus sp. | reverse complement strand
TGACCGCGAAGTGGCAGATCGTCCAGGATGCCGTCCGCGCGTACCGAACGACTCCGCGATACCGCCTTCAAAATGCCGCGACTGCGTAACTCCTAAGTGAGCAAGCATTGGGTTTGGTGTTCGATTCCTGCTGGGTTGCAAACATGAAAAGTGCTTTAATCACCGGGATCACCGGGCAAGACGGTAGTTATCTGGCGGAGCTTCTACTGGAGAAAGGGTACGAAGTTCACGGGATCGTTCGTCGGTCGAGTACGGAAAGTTTTGAACGGATCGCCCACCTGACGGGCAAGATTCACCTGCACCAAGCGGACTTGCTCGACCAACTGTCGATCATTGACGTGATCAAAGCGGCGAACCCGACGGAAGTTTATAACCTCGCCGCCCAAAGCTTTGTTCCGACGAGTTGGAAACAACCCGTCCTGACTGGTGAATTTACCGCAATGGGCGTGACACGGGTGCTAGAAGCCATTAAGTTGCTCAACCCGAAAAACATCCGCTTCTATCAAGCGTCGTCGAGCGAAATGTACGGCAAAGTGCAAGCCGTACCACAGACCGAAGACACGCCGTTTTACCCGCGTAGCCCCTACGGCGTGGCAAAGTTGTACGGCCACTGGATCACGATCAACTACCGTGAAAGCTACAACATGTACTGCGTCAGCGGGATTCTGTTCAACCACGAAAGCCCCCGTCGCGGGCGGGAGTTCGTGACACGAAAAGTGACCGACGGCGTCGCCCGCATCAAGCTCGGATTGGCGACGGAAATCCGCCTGGGTAACCTCGACGCCAAACGGGATTGGGGGTTTGCTGGCGACTACGTCCGTGCGATGTGGTTGATGCTGCAACAAGACACCCCCGATGACTATGTCATTTCGACTGGCGAAACGCATACCGTGCAATCGCTGGTGGAACATGCGTTCAACGCGGTCGGGTTGGAGTGGCAAAAGTATGTCGTGATCGACCCCGCGTTCGTTCGCCCCGCTGAAGTCGATCTGTTGATCGGCAGTCCCGCAAAGGCGAAGCGGCAACTGGGCTGGTCACCCGATGTCACCTTCCCGCAACTCGTCAAAATGATGGTCGATGCCGACATGGAGCGCCTGTCAAAAACTGTGACGACGAGCGCGCAACCACGCGGCATTTGAGGTAGCCGATGCGCATTCTCATCACCGGCATCACGGGCTTCGTGGGTGGCCATCTCACGGAGCATCTGCTAAGGGAACCCGGCCACACGATTGTCGGCATCAGCCGACATTCCGTGTGGCCGTCAAACTTGTCACACCTTGATGGAAAAGCCGAACTTCAAGCCACAGACTTGAACGACGGTGTAGCCTGTGAACAGCTCATCCGAACTGTTCGACCCGACTGGGTTTTCCACCTAGCGGGGTACGCGAACACGGGTAAATCGTTCCGCGAACCTGACCTGTGTTGGCGGGATAACCTCACTGCCACCCGATCACTTTACGACGCGATTGCCCGGACGGATGTTCGACCCCGGATCGTTTTCGTGTCAACGGGGCTTGTCTACGGCGACCCCGAAGTTTCGGACCATGCCGTGGAGGAATCGGCGATTCTGAAACCGGCCAGTCCGTATGCGGCCAGTAAAGCCGCCGCCGATTTATTGAGCTATCAGTACACCCGCAGTCATGGCCTCGACATCATCCGGGTGCGGCTGTTCAACCAGATTGGCCCGCGCCAATCCGCCGAGTACGCCGTGGCCAATTTCGCCCGCCAAATTGCGAACATCGAAGCGGGCAAACAACCGGCCGTGTTGGAGACAGGTGACCTCAGTTCCCACCGCGACCTCACGGACATCCGCGACATTGTGACGGCATTTCGGTTGCTCATGGACCACGGCAAATCGGGCGAAGTCTATAACGCCGGTCGTGGCAAAACGTGGCAAATTCAGGACATTTTGAATCAACTGCTTCGCATGGCCAGTGTGACTGTTGAAGTTCGGCAAACGATCGAACCCGGTCGCCGGGCCGACACCACAATCACCCGAGCGAACCCGACCAAGATCCGCACAACCACTGGCTGGCAACCTGTTTATCCGATCGAGCAAACTCTGAAAAACGTTCTAGACTACTGGCGAGCCGAAGCCACAAAATCGTGATTTGATCTACGACAACATTGGAGTGCGTGACGTGAAAGTTGCAGTCATCGGAACGGGCTACGTCGGGTTGGTGACCGGAACCTGCTTGGCGGAGAGCGGCAACGACGTTGTGTGCGTGGACAACAACGTCAAGAAAGTCGAGACGCTGAATTCCGGGAAGTTGCCGATCTACGAACCCGGTTTGCTGGAACTGGTCCAACGCAACAGCAAAGAAGCGCGGCTTTCGTTCACGACCGATTTGGTGACCGCCGTTCAGCAAGCGAGACTGACATTCATCGCCGTCGGGACGCCGCAATCGGACGACGGGGACGCCGACCTGAGTGCCGTGTGGGCGGTCTCGAAGGCGATTGCCAACGCGCTCAAAACATTACCGCCGGGTGCGCCGGGGTCGCGCGTGGTAGTCGTCAAGAGTACGGTTCCTGTGGGCACCAACGCCCGCGTCGCCGATATTCTGGCGGAGAACGGGTGTGCCCACATTGATGCGGCCAGCAACCCGGAGTTCCTCAAAGAGGGCGCGGCGATCGAAGACTTCATGAAGCCCGATCGCATTGTCGTCGGGGTTCGGCACCCGGCTGTTGCGGAAGTGTTACGCGAACTCTACGCGCCGTTCCTCCGCACCGAACGGCCCTTCATTGCGATGTCCCCCGAATCGTCGGAGATGACCAAGTACACTGCCAACGCCATGTTGGCAACGAAAATCAGTTTCATCAACGAGATGGCGAACCTGTGCGACCGCCTCGGGGCGGACATTAACGACGTCCGGCGTGGCATCGGCCACGACCAAAGGATCGGGTTTCAGTTCCTGTTCCCCGGCCCCGGCTACGGCGGGTCGTGCTTCCCGAAAGACATCCGCGCGATCATCGGCATGGGACGAAAAGTGGGCCAGTCGCTCAAGATGATGCAGTCCGTGGACGACGTAAATGAAGCCCAAAAGCAGGTGCTGTTCCAGAAAGTCGAACACTATTTCGGTGACACGTTGGCCGGCAAAACGCTGGCGATTTGGGGTCTAGCGTTCAAGCCCCGCACCGACGACATTCGGGAAGCCCCCGCTCTTGTGCTGATTGACGCCTTGCTCGCCAAAGGTGTTCACGTTCGCGTTCATGATTCCGAAGCGATGGAAAACGTCCGCGCCATCTACGGTGATAAAATCACCTACTGTGATCGCCCCTACGGCGCACTCGAAGGCGCCGACGGGTTGGCAATCGTGACCGAGTGGCAAGAGTTCCGGAACCCCGATTTTGAAGTGATGAAGCGGTTGCTCAAATCGCCGGTCATCTTCGACGGCCGCAACATCTACGACGAAAAAGCGATGGCCACCCATGGCTTCACGTACTACGCCATCGGCCGCGGCAAGCGGATTTAATCCAGAGTATTTACCACACAGAAATCCAATTTTTCTGGCACTCGATGATGGACAGGTTTTCGGCCCTGAAAGGGACGTTCTGTCAGCCCAGGGTTTCACCCAATCGTGTTCGGCCCGGGAGTTGCTCTCGGGTCAGGCTTCGCGGTCACGGAGCTTGTTCAGGAAGTCGAGGAGTTCGTCTTCGTCGGCCCAACCCTGGACGTAGAAGCAGAGCATCCGGACGGCGTCCCTGGTCACGCGGCCACCGACGACTTGGGCCATGAGGAGGCTCGCGATCACGGCACAATACACTTGGATCGCTACGGTTTCGCGGTTGTCCGAGAAGAGGCGTTTCAGACCCAGCACTTGTTTGAGGAATCGGAAGAAGAGTTCGATCGACCCGCGCAGTTCGTAGACCGCCGCGATCGGTTCGGCCGGCGGATCGAGTCGGCTCGTGAAGAGGATCACCTCGTCGGCGTTGGTGCGGTCGCGGCGGGGACGGCCGCGATCCCGCTTGGCAATGACGATCCGGCGGATCGGGTGGTCGATGGTGGCGGCACTGGTTTTCGTGAGGTTCCGCGTCACCACGGCGGCGACGATCACGCGGGCATCGCGGGCGGCGGCGGAGAGTGGCCGCTCGGCGGCGACCGCGACGGGCCGGTCTTGGCCGCGGATGACGTCGTCCGAGCCGACGGCGACGGTGCGGTTGAACAGGGCGTATTGGGCGTACCCGCAGTCGGCGAGGGAAACGGTGTCGGGGTCCGGGGTGGGAGGTCGGCCGGCCGGCGAGCAACTCGTGGATGAGCGGGACCAGGAGCTCGGGGGCGAAGACGCGGCAGGATTCCGAAAGCGCGCCGAGCGAGGCTTGCCCGGTCCCGAGTTTCTTCTGAACGCGGCGGAGTTCCGACGCCGATTGCAACCCGCGCACGGTTTGCATGGCGGGGTTGAAAAGGCTTAAAAGGACGAGGGAAGCGTACTGGGAATAGAGCCGGTGGCGATTGCCGGCACGATCGCGTTCGCAACCGGCGTCGCGGAGCCGGGCGAAGAGGTCGTTGGCGCGGGCGACGACACGGAGCCGTTGGACGGAGGCTTCTGCTTCCATGGTTCAGGCCCACAGGAGGGGAAAACCTCACTATGACAAACCAGACCCCACGGCGCAATAGCGCAAGAATCGTGCCGAACACGATTGGGTTTCACCCTGGGCGAATCGAACAACCCCGTTGGGGTTGGAAATCCTAAGATAGCGGCAAGCATCAACCGACCCGCGACCGCGACAGGACTCTCTCCATGCAACTCGCCTTCAGTACGAACGCTTACCTCAATCATTCGTTCGCCGAGACCGCACGCCGGTTGGCCACGATCGGGTATCGCGGCATCGAGATTATGGCGGACGTGCCGCACGCTTGGCCGGCGTACCTGTTGCCCGAACAGAAGCAAGCCATCCGTGATGCGTTGGCGACCAATAAACTGGCCATCTCGAACGTCAATGCGTTCATGATGCACGCAGTCAACGACCACCGGCAAAAGTATTGGCACCCGTCGTGGATCGAGCCGGACGCGAACTACCGGCAAGTGCGGATCGACCACACCAAACGCTGCCTGACGCTGGCCAAGGAACTCGGCGCCCCGTGCGTGACGACGGAACCGGGCGGTCCGTTAGAAGGTCGTAAGTGGTCCGATTGCCTCAAGCTGTTCGTGGAAATGTTGAAGCCCGTCGTCGAACACGCGGAGAAGGAAGGCGTGCCGCTGTTAATCGAACCGGAGCCGGACCTGCTCATCGAAACGGCGGACCAGTACCTCGAATTCACGCGGCACATCCAATCGCCGATGCTCGGGCTGAACTTCGACATCGGGCACTTCTACTGCGTCAAAGATGATCCAGCGTCAACCGTCCACAAGCTCGCCAAGCTCATCCACCACGTCCACCTCGAAGACATCGCCGCGACCCGAATTCATCACCACCTGATCCCCGGCGAAGGGGTGATCGACTTCAAGAGCACGCTGCAAGCCTTGAAGGACATCGGCTACAACGGCTGGGTCACGATCGAACTCTACACCTGCCACGAAAACCCCGACCACGCCGCCACGGTCGCCCGAGAACGGGTGCTGAAGATCGCCGACGAAGTCGGGATCACGTTCTGAACGTCGTGGGGATCAAGGGTGCGTCCCGAATTCCGGCGAAGTCTGGATTTGTGACGAAAGGGAAATGGGCTTCGTCGGAAATAATACCCCTTCCAGTGGGGTATAAGATGTTTCTTCCGACGAACCGGGTCAGAAGTTTCGTCGGAAGAAACGCCTCCCACCCCACCCTGGGGACAGGATTTTCCAACGGAAGAGGTTTTTCCTTCGTCGAACCGATTGAGCAACAAGGTTCCGCAGGTTTCTTATACCGCGAAGCGGTTGCAGACAATAGCCCAGGGTCGCGCTTCGCGCACCCTGGGTATCGATTCGTCTCTCCATTTACCGCGAAGCGGTTGCATCCGCCCTGACGAACAATTCAACCCTTTCAGGGTATCCCAGGCGGCAATCGTTTACCCAGGGTGCGCGGCGAAGCGCCGCGACCCTGGGCTATTGTCTGCAACCGCATCGCGGTAAAGTTCGGATTACTACGATCCCAGGGTGCGCGCCACGACCTACAAGACAGTGGCAACAGCATTCCGCCCGGTTCCGAACAGTCGTCCCACTTTCCCCGGTATTCACTTGACTGGCTCTTGGGATGTTCTCACAATGTGTGTGGTTTGACCCCGTCGCAATGTCACGCCGGGATAGATTGCACAGTCGCAATCTAATTGCAAGTTAGGCCGCAGAGAGAGACCGATGGACGTGGCCCGTGAGGTGGTGTCGCTGCGGTACAAGCCGGCCGTTGTGTTCGCTGTGGCGACACAGGCGTCCGTCGGCCTGCTCGCCCTGATGCTGCTCGACAGCGGACGGGTGGCCCATGTGGTGGGAGTGGCGGGCCTGGGGTTCTGGCTGGCGACCGCAGTGCTGGTGGCCCGCCGGCCGCACACCCCCACTGGCCTCGACCTAGCGTGGGTGCGGTGGGGCTTCTGGCCGGCCCTGGTTGCCGCCGCGTGGGTCGGCCTGAGAGCCTAACCAGGCGATGCAGCCGACGGCGGGGCGTGATTCGTTACTGGGACTTCATCGCTCATCCGTGCGCTACGTCTACTAATCCTGATCGATCGCCCGCAGTTCACTTGCCATCCCCTTTCATCACCCCTGCTCCAGCAGCTTCGCGCTGCGGTCCTTGTTGTCGTCGAGCCACGCGACGTGGCCGCTGTCGGCGAAGCGTTTCACGCCGACTTCTTGGATGCTAGAATCGCTGACGACGTTCAGCGGGGTGTAGCGCGGGTGGTGGCTGTCTTTGTAGGGGTCGTTGCGGGCGGCGTTGTAGCAGCAGATCATCGACCAGCGGGGGTAGTCGGACTTGTTTTGGTCGCTGCGATGGAGCGTGTTGGCGTGGAAGAACAGCGCGTCGCCGGGGTCCATTTCGACGTACACGAGTTCCAGCCGCTTCATCAATTCCTCGACGTGTTCGCGGTCTGCTCCGGCTTGCTCGCCCGTCAGCACGTGGTTGATCCGCCCGGCGTGGTGCGACCCGCGAAGCACTTGCAGGCAGCCGTTTTCCTTGCGACTCGGGTCCACAGCGATGAACACGCTCGTCAGCAACGGGAACAGCACGCCGTTCTGATACCAGTAGCCGTAGTCCTGGTGCCACGCCCACGCGCCGCCGACCTTCGGGTCTTTCATAATCATCTTGGAGTGGTAGTGGTACACCTCACCGCCGAGCAGCTTTTCACACGACCGCACCACCCGCTCGCAGCGGGCGAACATGCCGTAAATCCCGTCCCCCGGATGGTTCCACAGCGACAGCCGCACCGTGCCCCCTTCCCCGTCCGCCCGCCCGAACGACCGCTTGTCCAGTTCGTGGTCCTCCTTCGCGGATCGATGTAAGAGTTCGATCTCTGCGCTATCGAAGAGGTTCTTGGCCAAAACGTACCCGTCGGCATGGTAATCACGAACTTGCGCGTCGGAGAGAACGTGCGGCATGATGAAAGTTCTCGAACAGGTTAAAGGAAGAAGTCGGCAACGGGACACGAGAAAGCGGGCAGCACGTCGCCGCCGTCGATCGTGTCCGTGTCGTCGTACACGACGCCGCGATGGTTGCCGGCGTAAACCGTCACAGAACGCTCTTCCGGGTTCACATCCCACACGATCAGTGTCCCGGCAGCCAAGTACGCCCGAATCTTTTCACGCCTTCGTCCCGGTCGGTCGTCCGGTGAGCGGATTTCGACCGCCAAGTCCGGGGCAATTTCCGAATAACCGGACGGCCGGGTCGGCATCCGCTCGATGCTGAAGAAGTAGACATCGGGGCCACGAACGGTATCCGGGTCGCGTTCCAAGATCACGCCCGATTCACTGCCGACCCACCCGGCGCGGGTGGGGATCACGGTGCTTTTCAACAAGTACCCGATTTGCATCTGAACCAGACCGTGTTCTTGCTTGGTGGGCGGCATGGTGACAATCTCTCCTCGCACCAGTTCTTCCTTGGAGCCGTCTGCCGGTTGTGGCAACGTCATGAACTCTTCAGCCGTAATCAGTTTCGACACCGTGGCGGTGGTCATCTCCCATCCTCCTTCGTTCGCTGGTATCATACCAACCTGCGCGATCTGCTTCCTACTCGAATACGGTACTCTTCCATGCGACTCCTGCTTCTGCCACTGTTGCTGTGTGTCCCACTTTCGTTGCACTTCATTCCCCATTGCCGTGCCGACGGCCCTGCCCCGGTCGCAACGGCGGCCAGCAAATTCAAGGCGCCCCCCGGCTTCAACGTCACGCTGTTTGCGGGGGAGCCGGACGTGGTGCAGCCGATTGCGTTTACATTCGATGACCGTGGCCGGATGTGGGTGGTGGAATGCGTGATGTACCCGAAGTGGAGCCAAGACGGCAAAGGCGGGCGGGACCGCGTGGTGATCCTGGAGGACACGGACGGCGACGGCGTGCATGACAAGAAAACCGTTGTGCTGGATAATGGCGTGAATTTGTCCGGTATCGAACTGGGGTTTGGCGGGATGTATCTCTGCTCGTCGCCGAACCTGATTTTTATCCCGATTCAGGACGACAAACCAAGTGGCAAGCCGGAAGTCCTGCTGGACGGCTGGAACATCAAAGACGCCAAGCACAACGTCTTCAACAGCCTCGGGTGGGGGCCGGACGGCTGGCTGTACGGGTGCAACGGCATCCAGACGAAGTCGCACGTCGGCAAACCGGGTACGGCGGACAAGGACCGCATTTTCTTTGACTGCGGCGTCTGGCGGTGGCACCCGACGCGAAAGGTCTTTGAGGTCGTCGCCACCGGGACGACGAACCCGTGGGGCCTCGACTGGGATGAAATGGGCGAGATGTTCATAACGAATTGCGTGATCGACCACCTGTGGCACGTGATTCCGGGCGGGCGGTACACCCGCATGTACGGCGAGGACTACAACCCGCACACCTACGGGTACATGGGCAGCGCGGTGGACTACAAGCACTGGGCGGGCGGGCCGTGGACGGAGAGCCGGTTCGACAAGGCCACCGGCACGGCGAAGAAGGAGCACGGCGACGCCGGTGGTGGACATGCCCACAGCGGGGCGGCGATTTACCTGGGCGAGAACTTCCCGAAGGAGTATCGCAACACGCTGTTCACCTGCAACATCCACGGCAACCGGCTGAACAACGACGGCCTCGAACGCACGCCGACCGGCATGAAAGGCGTCCGCCGCCCGGACTTCCTGTTCGCCAACGACCCCTGGTTCCGTGGCATTTGCGTGAAGCAAGGGCCGGACGGCGGGCTGTACGTAAGCGACTGGAGCGACACCGGCGAATGCCACAACTACGAAGTCGCCGACATCAGCAACGGGCGGATTTATCGCACGGTGTACGGGGCGCCGAAGAAGTTCGAGGGCGACGTGAGTAAGTACACTGATGCGGAACTGGTGAAGGCCGCGATTAGTAAAAACGAGTGGCTGAGCCGGAAGGCGAGACGAGTGTTGCAGGAGCGATCCCTCATCCGCATCCCAAAAGAATTAGCAGAGGGACTACGGAAACAACTGAGCGAAGCGAAAGATTCCGCAACCCGACTGCGCTGTGCTTGGGCGCTGAACGCCATCCGAGACACATTCTACCTTCCAATTGATCTCACTCCGGAAGATCCGGCCTACCAGCGGTGGCTCTACCGTCTTTATTCGGACGGCAAGCCTGAGACGGAACGCGGGCGATATGGAGCAAGTGAGTTGGCGTATTTGAACTTCCGGAACACCACCCAGGACAAAAGCATCCCGACGCTCCGGGTACAGGCTACCATCCTCCGTCGGGCCGTCTTGGCGAGTCGGGCGAAAGAGTCGCCCGAGGCCGTGCAGGAATGGGCCGATGAACTCTTTTCGTCAGGCTTGCTCACCCACGATGTTGACCCCGACACCGCGCTCATGTTCTGGTATGCCGTCGATGCGGCCGACCTCGATATGCCGCGGCTGATTAAAACCAAAGCAAAGCAGCCCCTGCTGTTCGATTTCCTCACTCGCAAGCTGCTCGCGATCGCTGACAAGCCGCTGTCAGCGGCCAACGAGGTGTTGAAAGAATTGCCCGGCATGCCCTCGGACGAGTGCCGCACCGCAGCGGTTCGCGGGTTGGTCGAGTCGCTCCGTGGAGTGAAAGCAGTTCCGTCCAAAGTGTGGCAAGCCACCTACGCCCACTATCTCGACACCAAGTCCGCCGACCTGCGGAAACAACTCGACGAACTCGGCTTGATGTTCGGTGACGAAACCGTTGTCGCATTCTTGAAAAAGCGGATTACTACAGTGAGCGAAAAGCCCGCCGACCGCAATCGCGCCATCGAGCTGCTGTCCGCTCGCAAGATGCCGGAAATCGTAGAGTCGTTGCGAGCCGGGTTGCGTGACCCGCAGGTTCGTGGTGCGGCGATTCGCGGGCTGGCGAACTACCCGGAGGAATCGACCGCCCAGGCGATTCTGGCCGTTTACCCGCAACTGACGGCGGAGGAAAAGACCGACGCCATCCAAACCCTCGCATCACGGAAATCGTTTGCGGTCGCCCTGCTCAGTGCCATCGAAAAGGGGACGGTGCCGAAGACCGAAATCACCGCGTTCTCCGCACGGCAAATCATCGCCCTGAAAGACAAGTCGATTGATGCCACGCTTGCGAAGGTTTGGGGCACGATCCGCCCGGCATCGGCAACGCGAGTGGCCCAGACTGAGAAGCTGAAGTCGTTGCTCACGGCAACGACGTTGCAAAAAGCGGACAAGGCGCATGGCCGTGAACTCTTCGCCAAGAACTGTGCGGCGTGCCACAAGCTGTTCGGCGAAGGCGGGGAGGTCGGCCCGGAATTGACTGGCTCGCAGCGAGCCAGTCTCGACTACGTGTTGGAGAACGTGCTCGACCCGAGCGCCATCGTGGCGAATGAATACAAGCTCATCACGTTCAACCTGATCGACGGCCGCGTGGTGTCCGGCATCGTCCGGAAAACGACCGGCCAAGCGTTGACCATCCGCACGCTGAACGACGAGTTGACGGTACTCGTCGAGGACATCGAAAGCCAGAAGCCGACGGGGTTGTCGATCATGCCGGACGGCCTGTTCGACAACCTGAAAGACGACGAGATCCGCGACTTGGTCGCGTATCTCGGGAGTCCCCAACAGGTGCCGTTGAAGTAGCCGTTACGTGGTTATCGCCAGGGGTTTCGGCGCACGCTGCGACCCCTGCCGGGGTCGAGGGATATCGGTGATGCGTACCTGGGGTGTCGCTGCGCTCAACCCCAGGCTAATCGCTCGCATCCCTACCGGGATGCCTCAGGTTGGTTTCATCCCGGACGGGTGTTCCGGATTGGTTTTAATCCCGAAGGGATTGCAGCCATTAGCCTGGGGTAGAGCGCAGCGACACCCCAGGTCCGGACCGCCTCCCAAATTCAACGCATCCTGGAGGGATGCCAGCGGTTGCCTGGGGTGAGCGCGACGACCACCCAGGCACTCTGCTGATCCGCTTTATTCCACGGTCACGCTCTTCGCCAGGTTGCGCGGCTTGTCCACGTCACAGCCGCGTAGCAGTGCGATTTCATACGCCAGAAGTTGCAGCGGAATCGACACGACGATGGGTTGCAGATATTCCGGCACGTCGGGGACCGGGATGACATCGTCAGCGATCATGGCGACTTCTTTATCTCCCGGACTACAGACCGCGATCACCGGCCCACCCCGCGCTTTAATCTCTTGCATGTTGCTCATGACTTTGGCGAACACGTTGCCGCGCGGCACCAAGAACACGCTTGGTGTGTCCGCATCGACGAGGGCAATCGGGCCGTGCTTCATCTCGGCGGCGGGGTAGCCCTCGGCGTGGATGTAGCTGATTTCCTTTAGCTTCAACGCGCCTTCCAACGCGACGGGGTATAGGTACTGCCGACCCAGATAAAGCATGTTGCGGGCGTGCTGATACTTCTGCGCGATGACTTTGACCCGCTCGTGGCACTTCAAGGTTTCCCGAACGGCGTCCGGCAGCTTGCGGAGTTCGTTGATAATCTCTTGGCCTTGCAGGCTCGACAGGTGCCGCGTGCGCCCGAAGTACAAGGCGAGCATCGTGAGAACGGTCGTCTGGGATGTGAACGCCTTCGTGCTGGCCACGCCGATTTCCGGCCCCGCGTGGAGGTAAACGCCGCCGTCGGCTTCGCGGGCAATGGTACTGCTCACGACGTTACAAATCGCCAACGTGGTGTGGCCCATCCGCTTCGATTCCCGCAACGCGGCAAGGGTGTCGGCGGTCTCGCCGGATTGCGTGATGGCGAGCATGATGGTGTGGTGGTCCATCGGCGGGTTGCGGTACCGCAACTCGCTGGCGTACTCGACTTCGACCGGCATTCGGGCCAGTTCTTCAAACAGGTATTCACCGACCAAGCCCGCGTGATAACTGGTTCCGCAGGCGGTCATGATGACGCGGTCGATGCTACGCAGGTCTTTGGAATCGAGGTTCAACCCGCCGAAGTGGGCGGTGCTGTCGGCGTCGTCGAGCCGGCCGCGCATGGCGTTGGCGATCGCTTCGGGTTGCTCGTAAATCTCCTTCAACATGTGGTGGGGGAAACCGTTGAGTTCGCCATCACTGTCTTCGCCGAGGAAGTGCTGAATGTCCTGGAGCGGGGCGTCCACGGTGTCGAGGTCTTGGTTACGGATGACCCAACTTTCGCCGTCGAGCTGACAGATTTGTCGATCGTTCAAGTACACCACTTGCGTGGCAAACCCGGCCAGCGCGTTTGCGTCCGAAGCGAGGTAGTGGCCATCCGGACCAATGCCAATGACAAGCGGACTACCGAGCCGGGCACCGACGATCACGCCCGGTTCTTGCTTGCACACCACGGCCAAGCCGTAGGTGCCCTTCACGAGCGTGAGGGCTTGTTTCACTGCTGATAACAAGTCGCCATCGTAGTACCGTGAGATGAGGTGGGCGAGAACTTCGGTGTCCGTATCGGACCGGAAGTCGATGCCGTCTTCTTGAAGGCCGTGCTTCAACGTCATGTAGTTTTCGATCACGCCGTTGTGAACGACCGCAACGTGACCGGCGGTGTCAAAGTGCGGGTGGGCGTTCTTGTCCGTCGCGCCGCCGTGGGTCGCCCACCGGGTGTGGCTAATCCCACAGGTGCCATGTACCGGCTGGGCGGCCACGGCCTTGGCGAGTTCGATGATGCGACCGGCTTTCTTACGCATCACCAACTTGTTACCGTCACCGACGACCATGCCGGAACTGTCGTAACCACGGTATTCTAGTCTCTTCAAGCCTTCAATCAGAATCGGCGCGACTTCGCGTTGACCCGTGAACCCAATAATCCCGCACATAGTGATCTCCGAAGCTGATGGGATGAAGCCGCAAAAAACAAATAACCACGGAAGGCACGGAAATTACGGAAGAAATCTTGAACACTAAAGCAGCTTCATATCTCACGCCGAACTGTTCACGGCTTCGTGCTCATTGACTCTTAAATTCCGTGGCTTCCGTGTATTCCGTGGTGAAAAATCTTGGTTAAACGGGGACTGAACTCTTTACCACCTCGAACCCGCACGCCTCGTACAGTGGCCGCAACGATTCTTTACTCGTGAGCATGACGTAAGGGGCTTTCTGCAAATACGCTTGAGAAACCGCAGCGCGGACCAGCGCACCGGCGATCCCTTGGCCACGAGCATCGGGCCGCACAACGACGTAGTCGATCTGCCAGTTGACGGGCGTGGTGAGCAGCAATAGCCCATCTACAGTGTTCTCTGCATCGCGGTGAATCACGACGTAACTAACGGTTTTCCAAATCGCCAGAAACTTGCTACGGGTTCGGAATTGGGTATCGAGTAGTTCCCACAACATCTTGCACGCGGCTTCATCCGCAAGGAACTCTTGCACGGTCAGAAACTCAACGGGTAGCCCCGTGGCGAGCGTCTCAGTGGGCTTGCAGAAGTAATACAGTTCTGATTCCGACGACATTGTTTCGACTCCAACGAAACCACAACAAGCACAATGGCATTCGGACCTGCCCGAATGCTCGATTCGCATCAATGAAAGGGAAAATTACCAACGACCAACTCACTCGGCGTGGTGAGGTGAAGAAACGCCGAGTGGGTTGGTTTTCAATCGCTATTCATCAGTCCATCCGGTGACCGCTCAAGTCGAACACGTCCGACACGAGGCTGTTCGATTTCACTAAAAGCCCATACTTCTTCATCTTTTTGTACAGTGTCACCCGGCTGACACCGAGTAGTTGCGCGGCCCGCGTTCGACTGTAGGCTACTTTTTCCAGCGCCCGAATAATCACGGCCCGTTCGGTGGTCTCACGGTTTTGGGCGAGCGAACTCGAGTAGCCGTTCACCGCATCGGTCGGCCTGCCGTCGAGTGATTTCGACTGAACCATCGGCGGCAGATGGGACAGTGTGAGGGAATCCCCCGTGCAGGTCAACACCGCTTGTTGAATCACGTTTTCTAACTGCCGGATATTCCCCGGCCACGGGAACTGTTCAATTGCCCGCATGGCGTCCGGGTTGATGGCGTAAATCTTCTTACCGAATCGGCTACTATACTTGGCAACCATCCCGCGAACCAGTGGGCTGATGTCTTGGGGGCGTGCCCGCAGTGGTGGCAGGTGGAACGTGACGACGTGAAGCCGGTAGTACAAATCCCGACGGAACGAACCGCGATCGACCGCTTCGGCCAAGTTCCAGTTCGTCGCCGCAATGATGCGGGCTTGGCAAATTTGCGTTTCGTTACTGCCCACGGGTTCAAACTCGCCGGTTTCGATTACCCGCAACAGGTTCGCTTGATGTTCCAGACACAGCGTGTCAATTTCGTCCAGCAACAACGTCCCCTGCCCCGCTGCCGCGAACTTGCCGACCTTCGAGGAGTCCGCCCCGGTAAACGCCCCGCGGACATGGCCGAAGAATTCGCTCGCAATCAGGTTACCGGACAACGTCCCGCACGAGACCACCAGGAACCGATTCGGCGCGCGGGCCGAGCATTCGTGAATCAGCTTCGCCAAGTACGTTTTGCCGGTGCCGGTTTCTCCCTCAATCAGCACGGTCACGTCGTGCGTCGCCGCAATGTCGAGTTGGTCCGTCATGTGGGATAGCGACGGCGTGAGCGTGAGCAACTTGCGGCGAATGCGCTCGGACACGGTTTCGTTAGCAGGATCGACGAAGCCGACCCCTTGCGTGACGGCACGGCGGAGCCAGGCGTTTAATTCCCGCAACTCGTTCGACCACGAAAAAATACCATCGACGTGGGAAACCAAGTTGTCAACCCGCCGCGTCGCGGCGAACTCGTCCGATGCCAAAACTGCGATTTTCACCGGGAGGTTCTGGAGGCGCAGTTCCCGAACCGTGTTCTCAATCCGCTCCGGATCGTTGGCGTCCGTTACGAGAAATATCAAGACACCGTCGGTATCCCGGCTGACAAGATTCGGCACGTCTTCGACCCGGACGACCGGCGCCGTCAGGAGGAAGGTTTTGTGCAGATGGGTTTGAACAATCTGGCTGAACCGATGGTCGATACCGACCAACAGCAAACGTCGGGCGAACGTCATGAACGGATCTCCGGGGTCGCGTGTGACACCGAATACACAGTGTGCAGGCGCGGTGGGCGTGGTGCGGTACTTCGTTCTGACGGGAACTGAGGGTGCCACCCTGAAATTCAGGTGTGGCGTCAGCTTGATACGCAAACGGCAGGGGGTGCCGGTGGGGATGCGAATCAAACTTGAGGAACGGGTGAACACATCAATCCGGATGTCAACAGTGTAATTCTTAGGACACACATTGCCAACTCAGGCAGGCAAAATCAGCCAATCCTACAAAATCGTTACATCCGCGATAACGATTAGAGACAGCCAGTGAAAACAAGTTCCCGGAACTGACCGAATCTTGTCTGAATTGCATCAATCAGCGTGACTCGACTCGTTCGGTTATCGTCAGATCTCCACACCACAATCTGGTAACATTGGTGACAGTAGTCGCGGTAATAATTCGGGCAGCGCGGGAACGGACTTTGTGAAAGGGCAGAGTTGACACCATGAACCGCCGGTTGGTGCAGACTGTGTTGGATTTCGCGGGCAAGCCGCCAATCGGTACGGTTGGTGGCTTGGGCGACGAGGAGTTGTTGCGTCAATTCCTGGCAACCCGCGATCAAGGCGCCTTCGCGGAAATCGTCCGTAGGCACGGGCCGATGGTGTGGGCGGTGTGTCGGCAACTGCTTCCGAACCACGCGGATGCGGAGGATGCGTTTCAGGCCACGTTCTTGGCGTTCGTTCAATCGGCGAAGTCGATTCGCAACACCGGCACCCTGGGGGCGTGGCTCCACGGCGTCGCGGTGCGAGTGGCCACGAAATTGAAGCGATCCGCCGTGCGGCGCCGGCAGCGTGAGGAGCGCGTTGCCACACCGGAAGCCACTCAATCTCTGCCGGATTCCAAATGGAACGAGTTGCACGCCATCATTCACGACGAAGTGCAACGGTTGCCGGCGTCGATGCGAACGGCCTTTGTGTTGTGCGAGTTGCAAGGCGTCCAGCCAGCAGAGGCCGCCAAGCAACTCCACTGTAAACCCAGCACCTTGGCGGTGCGACTGTCGAAAGCCCGCCAACGGTTACTCGACCGACTGGCCCGGCGTGACATTGCCCCGGCAGTCGCGGTCGGGTTAGTCGCCATCGGCGCAACCAACAGCGCGGCGGTGATACCAGCCCGACTGTTCGACATCCTGGCAAAATTCCCGGATGCCACCCCCAGCGAACTCCCCGCAACACTACTCGAACTGTCTCAAAAGGTAACACCCATGACAACCGGCCCCGCCAAACTGCTACTGGCCACGCTACTCGTCGTCAGCGGCTTCGGCCTCAGTGTCGGCATCGCGTCCTTCCCCAAAGTCGAGGCGCAGATACCGGACAAGAAAGCCCCGCCCACAACACCCGCACCAAAAGTCACACCGCAAGCCGTCAACCCGGTGATGAAAGAATCGGTCGTCAAAGGCACCGTGACAATGCCCGACGGCAGCCTGGCAAAGGGCGCGATCGTGTGGGCGGCGCAACGCACATACAGCCCGCTCATCCGCAAAGAAACCACGACCGATGCCAAGGGCGATTATGAACTGGTGCTACCGCCAGGGCATTGGTTTTTCTGGGCGAGACGTGACACTCACGGCGGAGAGGGCACAGGGGCGAATCAAAAACGCGAAGTGGACATCAATGTGGTAATCGCCAACCTGCGGGTTGACATTCGTCTGGAAGACCGTGGCACGTTCAAGGGCCGACTCCTCGAATCGGAAACGGGCAAACCGATCGTCGGCGGGCATCTCTATCTCGACGCTGGTGTCGTGCTGACAACGGACAAAGAGGGGCGGTTTGCCGTCGGCGGATTGCAGCGTAAGAATCACGAATCTTTCGTCGTGGCGCCCGGTCGGGTCCGGCACAGGGTACTGTTCGACACAACGGCCAACGCCGAAACGGAATTGGAAATCCGCGCTACGACCGCCGTCAAGATCGTCGGTCGCGTCACGGACAAGGCCGGTAAGCCGATCCCAGGAGCCTGGGTCGGGCGGCACACGTCCGGTAGTTCTTTCTCGACCAGCGCTCTATTTGAGGCGTGCGACGCGAACGGGAAATTTGAATACGACGATAGCGCTACTTATGGTGGACCAACACGACTCAGCGCCGGCGCACCGGGATACATCGAAGATGAAAAAGAGCAAATCGTTACAACTTTTGGCAAACCCACGACTGCCAACTTTGTGCTACTTCCGGAACCGGCAAAGGGTTCCAAAGAAGTCGTTCCGGGGTTGGTGAAACGTCGATTCGTAACCGGAACGATACTTGAGCCTGACGGCAAACCAGCGGAAGGTGTCTTAGTTCGCTGGGGGTATCAACCCTATGTCGGGGCGATTGACACGAAAACGGGTGCTGATGGAACTTACAAACTCGCAGTACCCGATGAACCCAATTGGCTGGCGATTCTCTCCAGAAACTTCCTACCCGAGTTCCCGAAAATCACGGAAGCCGGGGACCAAGTCCACGACACCACACTTAAAAAAGGTCACAGTGTTAGTGGGGTCGTGACCGACGACGAGAGCAAGCCGATTGCGAACGTCTGGGTCGTCCCCGAGATCGGTTCACCAGACCCAGGTATCGGAAATCCATTCTCGATGAACGAGTCATCGGTATACACGAATGCGGACGGCAAATACGAGTTACACGGAATTCCAGAACAAGCCCGGTTCGATTTTTTGAAAGCGGGATTGACCGCCATACGCTTTCAACCCCTGGCTTTGGGCGCTGATAACTCGACTACGATGAGTTACGGTGGTGCGATCAAGGGCCGGGTAGTGGACAAAGCCGGTCAACCGATCACGAACTTCCGGGTTACGGTCAACGCTCCCAAGGAGCGGATAAAGGGGGAGCGGTTTGAAGATTCATACGCTGTGTACTGCGGCTGCGGGGTTGGGTTTACCTCGACTGACGGGTCGTTCGTCCTCACTGACTTAGGTGCGGGCGGGGTCTATCGCGTTCAAGTCTATGCCAATGGGCACGGCGAAGCCGTGGTCGATCGGGTGAAAACGGTACCGATCAACAAACTCGCCAAGGCCGAAGCGACGATCATTCAAGCCGCCGCTCCGAGTCACTTGAAACTTAAGTTGTTTTCAGAAAATGGGGGTAAGCCTGTCCCAGAGGCTCGGATCACTCTGGTCGATAGCACAAACGACTTCGAGCGAGGGTTCCATTGGGGTTACGACGATCCAGGCTGGTCTAACAGTGTCCGTGGCCGAACTGACGCTGACGGTGAGGTCGATTTCCCATCGCTTTCGTTCTCCGGTGCAACGATCGTTGTGCAGGCTCCGGCAATGGCTCGCAAACGGATCGCATGGCGTGATGGTAGCGAGGAATTGAAGCTCGATTTGAAGCCGGAATCGGTGTTGGTCGGGGAGGTTGTTCTTCCAGAGAACGAGTCAGCGAAAACTTTCTATGTAACGCTGATGTCCGACACCGGGGATCAAATCAACGCGACGGTCTCACCGGACGACAAAGGCAAGTTCCGCATCAACGAACTTCCCGCAGGGAAATGGGCCGTCACGTTACAGAACGAGAGTGGCCAGCAACAAAGGCGCACGACCATCGAACTCAAAGAAGGCGAGACCAAACTCTGGAAGTTCGAGTGGAAGTAGTTGCGGGCACGCTTTTGGATAGACTGGGTGTGACAGTGACCTTCAACTTCTGATGGCGTGAACACATGGCGCAGCTACTCGTCGCCCTTGCCGTTTTGTTGATGGCTCCGCCCATCGCTTCGGAGCCGCAATTTTTGGCGATGACCGCCGAGGGGACGACATCGTCTGGGGTCGTGGCGAAAATCGGTGCGGGGTGGGAGGTCGTGTGGAAGACGGGGCCACCTGTTACGGCGGGGCAACTGATTAGCTTGCGACGTGTCGGGGTGGCTCTCCCGGATTTGCCAACGCAGCCGATGGTGATTTTGGCGAACGGGGATCGCATCGCCGGTCGGGTGACGGGTGGGGATTCGCGGGCACTTCAACTGGTGCCGATGGCTGGGAACGCCTGGACCGTTCCGTTATCCACAATCCGAAGTGTCTGGTTCACCTCGCCGCCCGAAACCGTTCTTGATTCTGGTAAAGAAGACGTGTTGCTGCTGCGAAGTGGTGACACCCGACGTGGCACGATCGAACGGTTGACACCGGACCCGGCGACCGTTGTGATGAAGGGCAGCGATGGCGTGCCGCTAGCGAAGCTCAGTGCCATTGTCTTCGATCCGACTTTAGCACGGATTCGCAAGCAGAAAACGTCCTACGCGAAGTTGGTGCTAGCCAACGGCACACGGATCACGTTGAACGCTGCTCAAGCCGATGCCAACATGGTTTCCGGCACATCCGCGTTCGGCGCCAGCGTGCAAATTCCGCTGAATGACGTGATCGCGCTGGACATTCACGGCGGGAAAGCGACGTACCTGTCTGATTTGAAACCCAAGCAAGAAACCGCCGAGGCGTTTGGCGATTTGAAGTGGCCACATGTGGCAGATCGCAATGTTCACGGGCAGCCGCTGCGACTCAACAGCCCGTTCGGCGTCCAGACGTTCGACAAGGGACTTGGCACGCATTCCCGCACCACGCTGGTCTACGATTTGGCTGGCAAGTACCATCGTTTTGAAACCGTCGTGGGCCTGGATGCGTATTCCGGAAAACGCGGCGCGGTGGACATCACCATCTCGGTCGATGGCAAGGAAATACCGATCGACGGATTAAAACGCATGACCGCACAAACACTTCCCAAAACGCTTTCGATTGATGTGACGAAAGCCCGTCAATTAACGCTCCTCGTCGATTTCGGCCCCGGCGGCGATGTCCAAGGTGATGTCAACTGGTGCGACGCCCGGCTGGTCGAATAACCGCCTACATTCCCTGTCAGCAGAAAAGTGGACCGACCTGGGATTGTTTCCTACCGCGCTTGGCACATCAGTTGCTTTGTGTTGGTGGTGAACTCTTAATCCAGGAGGTTGACATGATCGACACACAAATACCGAACGAACTGGGGCGGTCCACTAACGTTCCGTCCTCGACGATGACGGAACTGGTCTCGGGGATTCTTTCCGACGGCCAAACTCTCGTTCGGCAACAAGTCGAGATGCTCCGGGCCGAGATCAAAGACGACGTCCGGCGCACCGCCAACGCCGCAGCGTACATGGGCTTCGGCGCTGCCCTGACAGCCCTTGGCGGGTTCTTTCTGCTCATGAGTTTGGTTCCCCTGTTGGGGTGGTTGTTCCCGACGTTACCCGTCTGGGCGTGTTGGGCCATCGTTGGCTTGACGTTCCTCGTGGTCGGTGGAATCTCGCTATATCTCGGTAAGCGGGCGTTCGAGAAATTTAACCCACTCCCCGTCAAATCCTTCAACGCCCTTCAGGAGAATCTCTCGTGGAAGACGAATCACCAGAACTAATCGAACAGCGGATGCAGGAAACGCGACAATCCTTGACCGACAAAGTCTCGGCGTTGGAAGAGCAAGTTGTCGGGACGATTCAATCCGCTACCACTGTCGTTCAAGATACGGTTGAAACGGTGAAGTCGGCCATGCACGACACGGTCAACACCGTCAAAGACACGGTCACCGAGTCCGTGACTACCGTGACCGATTCCGTGAAGCAAACCTTGGACGTGACGGCACGGGTGCGGGAAAATCCGCTCGTGGCAGTGGGTAGCGCATTGGCCGTCGGCTTTGTCGCCGGACTTGTGTTCTTCCGCTCTCGCCAGGCTGCCGCAGCGTCGGCATCCGCTCCTTTTGCACCGGCTTACCAACCCGTGCGGGCTGCTGAACCGGCCCGATCAGCCGGGCCGAGTCTCTGGGATGCGGTGTTGACTCGGGTTGGCCAAGAGTTGTTCAAAGTGGGCGAGCGGGCAGTCGAATCCGCGTCGGCTTCGATCCAGCAAACCGTGAACAACCAGATCCCAAAACTACTCGATAACTTCGTTCAAGCACACACAGCGCCAGCGGGAAACGCCGCCGACGCTCCGTCTGACCCCACCAATCCGTTCAACGGTCGGTACCCAAGCCGCTCGGGAATGACACTCTAAAAGGAACTTTGCTATGCGTATGCTCGGTATCATCCTGATTATTCTTGGCGCATTGGCGCTCGGTTATCAGGGTTTCACATATGTCACCCGTGAATCCATTGTCGATGCGGGACCAGTGCAGATCACCGCCGACCGCGAGAAAACCGTTTGGATTCCCCCGGTTGTCGGCGGTATTGCCGTCGTCGGCGGAATCGCACTGCTCTTGGGTGGCGGACGCAAGTCCGGCGGGTAACGAAAACGGGGCGGTGGCGAACAG
>JAYVXO010000054.1:0-7392 GCA_043785105.1 Fimbriiglobus sp. | reverse complement strand
AGTACCCACCCAGCACGCCGACGAGTTCAAGTCGCTGATGACCCTGAAGTTCCAGACCTTCAAAGACGTATCACTCCTGGCCGCGTAATGTATAATTGGCCACTACCAGTTTTCGATAAAGACGCGACGCAAGGATTCGTCGTGTGCAGTCACTTATGGATATTTGTTAATGCGCTGAGCACAAGGCTTGACAAGGATGCCATCAATGTATGTCCCTGTACATGTCGTTGAGTTAGTGCCGCTCGTGGTGCACTGAAGCGTTTCATGCTCAACACAAAGATCGGCCTTCTTTGAGACATAAAGGTCACAGTTAAACTGTGCCGGAATGTATGTTGGTGGGTTTCCCTCAACCGGACGCTCATTCCATCCGAGAAGTGCACAATCTTGGTTGTACATGCAATCAGCGTATGGCACGATGCCTGCCGCTCGGATTCGCACCGCCGATATTGCTAGGATACCAGCAATCACCAGCAGTGTAAAAGGGCCATTCATCCGCATCTTCACTTTGCATCCTCCAAAAGTGGCCAATCAAAATATCAACTCAGGCAGTATGCCTATCGCTACACATCAGCTCATCACACGAAGTGCGATAGTGTTCGAGATAATTTTGGGTGTCAAGTCGAATTTAGCAATTTTATTAAAAAATACGTGTCGTGATTTTCCAGGGTCGTCAAGAATCGCATTCAGCCCAACGCCGGACATTCACGTCACATCAGGACGATATTAACCACCCGGATCGCTCGGTTTCTGGCTTCCCCGCAAGATGCGGACCCGGACAATAGGTGAAAACGGATCGTAACAGTTTGACAGGTGCAAAGTCTGACCTAGTCTTTGGCGACTGCATGACCCGCGATTTTGAATTCCCCGTCCTCAGCACGCCGCGAGGACCGACCCCCGATTAGGATACTGTTCCGATGGTGACTAACGATCTTGGAGCCTGTGAATGGTTCGTCTGGGACCTTCGTCGAAGCGGACTCATTGATCGGGGTCAATTGGACCAGATCGTCAGTGAGTTCCTCAAACGGAACCCACGGGCGGAGGCACCGGCCCTTGCCGAGTACCTCGTGACGCAAAGCACGTTAACCGGCTTCCAGGCCGATCGCATCCTGAACGGCAAGACCCAAGGGCTTGTCCTCGGGCCATACGTCCTGCTGGACACGATCGGGCAAGGCAGCATGGGTCAGGTTTACAAAGCGTCGTCGAAGAATGACAACGGCCTGTACGCCGTGAAAGTGCTACCCCGCCGCAGTATGTGGAACGTGCGACTGGCACGCCGCCAAGTCCGGTCGTTCGGCCAATTTACACACAATGCCGTTGTGCCGTTCGTGGACGTCGGCACCGCTGGCGGCTTGCACTATCTGGTGTGGCCACTGGCTGAAGGCCAAACGCTCGAAACGCTCGTTCAGCAACACGGCCACCTGTCGCCTCAGCAAACCGCCCTCATTGGGGTGCAGGTGGCTCAGGGGTTGAGCGTCTGCCATCAAAACAACATTTTCCACGGGCTGGTTAAGCCGTCGAACGTGATGGTCGGTTCGGACAACGAAGCCCGCATCCTCGACTTCGGCATCGGCTCGTTGCTCGTCGAAAACGAAGGCGAATCGTTGGTGGACACCATGTCCACTGCCAACACGCTGACAAGCGGCCTGGATTGCGCGTCGCCCGAATCCATCATGGAACCGACGAACCGCACACCGGCGGGCGATCAGTATTCCCTCGGTTGCGTACTGTACTACTGCCTGACGGGCCGGGTTCCGTTCCCGGAAGGGTCGGCAGTCGAAAAGATGATGGCCCACCAAACCAAAGACCCGATTGCGATCCGCGAATTCGCCCCGGACTGCCCGGAAGGCATGGCACAAGTCGTGGCCCGCTTGATGGCTAAAGCCCCGGAACAACGCTATTCCAGCACCGATGAAGTCGTGGAGGCCCTGGAACCCTACCTTGGCGAACAGACGGCCAGTGCCGCGCCGAGCAATCGCCAAGCACTGGTTGGCAGTCGCTCTGGTGGAAAAATGCAGGGTTTGGGGAACGGGCCGAACCGTCCCGCCGCGAACAACGGGCGTGGCAACTCGTACCAGCCGGCATCAACCCCGGTGCCGAACCGCCAAAATCACGGGTTGCAGCCGTCAACGCCCCCACCAGCCACCCGCTTGCACAACCCGACGCCAGTTCCAACGGTACCGGGTCGCAATTTCAACAACGCACCCAAGCCCGCGCAACGAAACCCTCTCCCCAGCCGCGATTCCTTCAACTTGCCAGCAATCGAAGAAATCCAGCTACTTGAGGCAGTTGAAAACAACTCGTCTTACGGTGATCCAGCCGCACTGCGGGCGTCAGCCGGTTGGTTGAACGAAGCGGAAGATACCCGCCAACGGAAGTCGGACGGTGGGTTAGGAACCATTGGCATCGTCGCCGCAGGCTTGATCCTCATGGCGCTCGTCTTCATCGGCGCGAAGTTGCTGATGAACTAAGTTGCTGTTAAACAGACACACTCTCGCCGCAATCGACCGGGTCAAACAAGCCCCGGTTGGTTGCGGCGACTGCATTTTCAAACCACAGCGCGTTCACCTTGCGACGGTTGGGAAATGCCCCATAGAATTCACCAGACGCCGGGGTGAGCCGATTTCACCCTGCATTCATCATTCTGGGAACTGGTGCTGTGTGACGGAGTTGATTGGCCCTGGCGTCCGGAAATCACTCCCCTTACGGCGGCGCGTCGTGGTGCTGGGTTCGACGGGTTCGATCGGCACGAACACCTTGGATGTGGCCGATGCAATTCCGGATCGCATCGAGATTGTCGGCCTGAGTGCGCATTCCAAATGGCAGCAACTCGCCGAGCAGTGCCAGCGATTTCGCCCCACGATTGCGATTTTGACCGACCAATTGGCATATCAACAAGCGGACCGAGCGGCATTTCCCGAAGAAACCGAGTTGCGGTTCGGCACGGATGCCGTGTGTGAACTGGTCAGCGCGAAGTTTGTCGATGTGGTGCTGTCTGCGGTGGTGGGTGCTGCCGGGTTGCATGGCACGTGGGCGGCGTTGGAAGCCGGCAAGACCGTCGCGCTGGCCAATAAGGAAACGCTGGTAGTCGGTGGGCCGCTTGTCATGGAATTGGCGGCCCGAACTGGTGGCGTGATTCTGCCGGTCGATAGCGAACACTCCGCGATCTTCCAGGCAATGTGTGGGTCAACAGCAGCCGATGTGTGCAAAGTCGTGCTAACGGCCAGTGGCGGGCCGTTTCGCGGTCAAACGCTGTCACAATTGGAATCGGTCACACCGGCGCAAGCACTGTGTCACCCGACATGGCAGATGGGGCCGAAGATCACGATTGATTCCGCCACGCTCATGAACAAGGCCCTCGAAGTCATTGAAGCCCGGTGGCTGTTCGGATTGAACGCCGAGCAAATTGACGTGATCGTTCATCCTGAGTCGATTATCCATTCGTTCGTGGAGTTTGTGGACGGCTCCGTTCTTGCGCAACTCTCGCCGCCAGACATGCGATTGCCGATTCAGTTTGCGCTGACCTACCCGGACCGCGTGACGGGACCGGCGAAGAAACTCGACTGGCGAACGCTAACTTCCCTAAAATTCCAGCAGCCGGACCGTGAGACGTTTCAAGCATTGGACTTGGGTTATGAAGTGGCCCAAAAGGGCGGAACGTGTGGCAGCGTGCTGAACGCCGCGAACGAAGTTGCGGTCGAACAGTTTTTGGCTGGTAAAATTAGTTTTCTCGACATCGCCCGGTGCTGCCGCGTGGTGCTGGATTCCCATGAATATGACCCCGCCCCGACGCTCGATGGCCTGTTGGCTCTCGACCGTTGGGCGCGACAGGAGGTGGCCCGGTGGACTCGAACTCGCCCGCTGACGGCAAACCGCTGAACACTCAGCCGAACCCGTCCTTCGACGGCGAATCGCTCATCGCTCCGAGCGAATCAACAGTATCGCTGAGCGGCTGGTTCCGCCAAAACGGCTTGCAGCTTGTCATCGTCATCGCCTTGGTGACTGTGGTGTGCCGGTTCTTGCACCCGCTCGACGTGCTGTTAGCGGGCTTCGGCATGAGCCTGATTATCTTCATCCACGAACTCGGCCACTTCGCCGCCGCGAAGCTCTGTGACGTTCACGTCAAAACCTTCAGCATCGGCTTCGGTCCGGCGTTGCCGTTCTGTTCGTTCAAATATGGTGAAACCACTTATAAGCTCGCCATGATTCCGCTCGGCGGTTTCGTGGCCATGATCGGCGAAGGCGAAGGCGAGAACGGCGAAATCGGTACGGAAGAGAACGAAGAAGACGACACCAACCCGCGCAGCTTCAAGAACAAAACGGTCTTGCAACGGATGTTCATTATCTCGGCAGGCGTGGTGATGAACATCTTCTTGGCGTCGATCTGTTTCATTGCGACTTACATGCACGGCGTCGAAGAGATGCCCGGCATCATCTCGCAGATTGAACCCGGCTCGGCAGCTTGGCGCGCCGGCATTCACTCGGGCACTGAAGTGAAGCGGATCAATGGCCGTGAGAACCCGTGGTTTGACGACATCCGCCCGATCGTGTCCAGCACGCACAAAGGGGAGACGGTTGCCTTGGAACTGGACTACCAGGGCAAACGCGACACAGTTGATGTCGAACCGATTCGAGGCGAAGGCGCACTGTACCCGCAACTCGGTGTGCTGCAGTTGGAAAAACTGACACTCCAGTCTTCCAAGCGTGAAGAGATTCAACCGTACATCCCCGGTAGCGTGTACGCCGATGCCAAAGGGCCGGAAGGCAGTGCGGGGTTCAAACCGGGTGACACGATCATCGGCATGACCGACCCCGACAACCCGTCGCAACTCAAACCGATTACACGGAACTCCGAAGGGATGCCGGGTGAATTCTTCGACTACGCCCGCCGACTGGTGAAGCTGGCTGGGAAGCCGACCACGTTTCAGGTGACCCGCAAAGAGGACTCGTCGAAGACGCCCGTGTCGATTGTGGTGCCACCGAGTTACCGCTATGACCTCGGCGTGCGAATGCGAATGGGCGCCGTGGCAACCGTTCGGCGGAACTCACCCGCCGAGAAAGCGGACGTGCAAATCCGGGACACGAACGGCGAGAAAGTAAACGTCGCCGGCGATCAAATCGTCGCCGTCGAAGTCCCCGAACCGAACGGCACGACAACCCGGTTCACCACCGATTCCACCGAAGCCCAACCGGCGGATGCCAAGACGAAAGTGGTCGCCCTTGACCCGATGCGGTTGCCGTATGAACTCGACTGGTGGTCCGATCGCCAGACGCAGAACCGCACCGTGAAAGTGACGGTGTTGCGCGAAGTGGACCACGCCCTCCAGCGCAAAACGCTGGAGATGGTGTGGGATGCGAGCTACCGTTACGAGTTCAGCAGCGCGATGAAACCCGGCACACCGATCGCCATCAACGGGTTGGGTTTGGCCTACCACGTCCAAACCGTGGTCAACGCCGTGGAGCCGTTCACCGCAGCCGAACGGTTGAAGCCCGTTGCCGAACGCCGGGAGCCATCACCCGCCGCGAAAGCGGGCATCCTGGCGAACGACAAGATCCTGGAAATCAAGTTCAAAGCCGTCGATCACCACGGCACGGAAGTGGCGCAGAAGTGGTCGGAAGTCCGACCCCATCAGTGGGCGTTCGTGGACATGAATCTGCAATACACCGCACCGCACACCCTGGAAGTGAAACTGGAACGCGACGGCCAACAGATCACCGCCGAGATGGTCGCAACACCCGACACCACGTGGCCCGTGCCGAGCATCGGGTTGGCGTTGTCGAATGAAACACGGACGCAGAAAGCGGACGGGGTTCTTCAAGCCCTTGAGATGGGCGGGTACCGCACCTTGCGTGCAATTAAGATGACCTACCAGGGACTGTACGCGATGGCCTTCGGTCGCATCTCCCCGCTGCTCATGAGTGGCCCGATTACGTTGGCCCGCGCCTCCTACCTGATCGCCGGGCAAGACATCTGGCACCTACTGCTGTGGATGGCGCTCATCAGCATCAACCTCGCGGTCGTGAACTTCATGCCGATCCCCGTGCTAGACGGTGGGCACATGATGTTCCTCGGCTACGAAGCCATCCGCGGCAAACCGGCCCCCATCTCCGTGCAAGTGGTGTTAACGTACATCGGCTTGGCGATGGTCTTGTGCTTGATGCTGTTCGTCATCGGCCTCGACTTGTGGCGATTGTTGTTTTGAGTTTGAACGTGCTTGACCTGAGCGGAGGACGTTAGTCCTCCGAGGTTGCGTTCGCTCGGAGGACTAACGTCCTCCGCTCAGTAACAAATCGTACTCACCTCTGATTGGCACCCGATGCGACCGGACCTTGCGATTGCCCAAGCTCTTCTCAACACACGTCCGACGGGACCGAGTATCGTCGCGCGATCCGCGAACTTCCTTCCCGAATGGGACGTTGCAACAACGCACATGTGTGAACGGTTCGGGCATCGTTCACCGGGCGTGCGTTGCCAGGATGCGCTCTTTGCGTACCCGCTATTGGGATCGCACGTTGCCGTGGTCCAAGTCACGGAACAGGGTGATACCGAACTCAGTTTTCGCGTCTTGGTCCTTCATCGCAAAGTGTACGAAGCTCTCGGCGATCCGTTTGCCATTGCAGACCGTTACCCGCCCAACTGGGTCGCACGCGGTGATTTGGAGTCGCTGGAATGGCCGGAGGAACTGTTGCCGAAACGCCAAGTCGCGGACGTGCAGACGATTTTGAAAAGTGGTGATATGGCGATGCTGTTGGGCGGTGCTCAAGCGTTAATCGACGGCAGCCGATTGCTATTTCAATCCCACGAGCCGATGGGAAAACCGATCCGCGACCTCTGGCAATTGCTCCCGGACCGCACCCGCTGTGAACTATGGCCCGCCACGTTTGCGTTCAGCGACGAACTCGGCTTCCACGTGCTGGCCATGCCGGAACCGCCGACCCAATGGCCGATGGGCTACCTCACCGCCGATCAAGCCCGCGACTACCCCGAAGGCCGCTACGAACTCGCCTTGCAACTCGCCGTAGAAGACGCAGACCAACGCGAACTTGATCGCCTGCTCGCCCGTCGCTCCAGCGCCGACACGTTGCGTCTCGCCATGTTCATGGTGATAATTGCGTTCGTGGCATCTGCGATCAGTAAGTTTCTGGTGTAACGGCGCGGCGAAAAGTGTTCATGAATCATGAGGTGATGTATGCCCGACGAATCGGCTTCAAGTACAGGTTCTAAGGCGTCGGGAACGGTGATTTGGTTAGCAGTTCTCCTGCCACTACTCTGCTCATTTTGGAGCACCATTTTCTGGTAGTGCGTCAGTTTGGAATTTCTCCCCGCTTCCGTTCGATTTCGTGCCGGTCGATGAGTTCGACCAGTTCTTCGTAACTCCACAGGTGATCGGTCAC
>JAYVXO010000053.1:0-7450 GCA_043785105.1 Fimbriiglobus sp. | reverse complement strand
CAGGCGGCCATTCGGGACTCCCTTCCGTTGTGAGAAGGAGAGTAGAACAGAATCTAGCTCACAGAAAAAGATCATTTACTACCGGGCAGAGTATAGCCTGCTGGGTTAGGAGTTGCACAGCCATCCCGAAATCCGAAAACGATCACGAAAATACGAAAAAATCCCTGATCTTGAGTTTCTTCTTCGTGTCTTCGTGTCTTCGTGCTTTCGTGATCCATTTCGTCTAACCACACCAAATTGACTTTATGAGGTCCAACATCAATTTTACCTATCGAACCTGAACCGTCTTGTTGGAAGAAACACTCCTCACCCCACCCTTTGGGGTCTTTTTTCCGGCTAACCCCCGTCGTGGACCCCACAGTTTGTTTGCAGCTTGCCCAAGCTACCATTTGTGTCAAGCACAACCGGACTCCTGCCACAGAATAATCGTTAAAGATTGTTCGGAAGTGCCAAGTCCTGTTGACATTGTGATCGCCAATTTCTTAAAGTTCTATAAGCTTAAAGTACAACGACTTGTGTGATGGGATGAATCCATGTGACCCGATGATCCTACCAACAATCCAAGACCGGGATCGAACGGCGACACTCTACCGTTTTGATTCACTGCGATTTGGTTCCCAGCGTTGAAGATAAGTCCGTTAACAGCCTTGAAATGATTTTCAGGGCTTTCCCACGCAAGGATGCTTCTCAAACGTCCGCTCGTCACGATTTTTGTGCCAGAGGGAGCGTCAGTTCATGAGCAAAGCACCCCTGAGCGATCGCACGAAAACAGAACTCTTGGACCTCGCTCGTCGTCGAGGAGTGCCGGGGTGGGAAACCATGAAAAAAGATGAACTCGTTAAGACTTTGAGCGCCCCAACCAAAGGTGCCTCGAAGCCCTCGGTTAAGCCGGCCACGAAAATTCCCGTGAAGCAGCCCGTGAAGGCAACGCCAGTGGCAGCGAAAGCGACTGTCAAGCCACGCATCACGAAGCCGTCACCGGCCAAACCGATTCCGACGAAACCAATCGCTGCTAAAGCCGGTACCAACGGCACGACCAAGCACACGTTCGGGAATGGCAAACCGATACCTACGCCGATCCCGCTTGCCAAAGTAGGGTCGTCGAGCAAAAACGGCTCGTCCAAGCCTGAACCGATTGCCACGAAATCCGGTTCGTCATCTAAACTAGACCCGGTCAAAGTTCCTCATACGTCCAACATTCGTGTGGAAGCCGCCATCCCCACCGACAAGGATTTGTCGGTCAAAAGTAAGTCCGGCACGCCGATCAAAGATCGGATCGTACTCACCGCACCGGATGCTTATTGGCTCCACGCGATGTGGGAATTGTCGCTGCAATCCATCCAACGGGCCGAAGCCGCACTGGGCCAAGATTGGCACGGCGCCAAGCCGATTATCCGCATCTTTGACGTGACCTCGGCGGACACGACCAGTACCTCCGAAGCTCCCGTCCGGGACATCGTGGTGCATGGCGGGTGTAGCCACTGGTACATTGATGTGCCCCAACCGCCGCGATCCTATCGGGCCGACATCGGCTACTTGGCACGCAGCGGTCGGTTCTTCCGAATCAGTAGCTCGAACGTGCTCACGCCACCCAAAGCGGGTGCAAGTGAAGTGCTGGAAGACGGCTTGCCGTCCGGCGAAGGCCGCACCGATCGCGGGTCGTCGTTGCCCGAAGATGATGGCGGTTTACCGGGCCGTGACCTTCACGACGATGCGTTCCGTCGCCCACTGAAAGAGAACGCCTTCGGCACCGGAGCCGTGCTACCGGGTAAGCTCAAAAAGTTCTTCTTCGACATCGACGCCGAACTCATCGTCTACGGCAAGACCGACCCGACCGCGACCGTCACCCTCCAAAACGAACCCGTGAAGCTCCGCACCGACGGCACCTTCACAATGCGGTTCAGCCTGCCCGACAGCCGCCAAATCATCCCCGCCGTCGCCACCTCGTCGGACGGCATGGAAGAGCAAACCATCGTCCTCGCTGTCGAACGCAACACCAAACGCCTCGACCCGATGATCCACGACCTGTACGGCGAACAGTAAGGTCGGTCGTCACATTTGATGGTGGACTGTTTGGACACAAACAGCTTGGTTTTCAGGCCGAGGGCCTGGGAGAACTCAGCCCAGGGCAAGCCGCTTCGGCGACGCCCTGGGTTCACGACCCCGACCTTTAAGCAGCCTGAAAGGCTGCGAGCCGAGAGCCGGTAACGATAGCTGTCAGCCTTTCAGGCTGAGTCTGTTTTCTGTGTGGACCCAGGGCGGCGTCGCCAAGCCTCCTTGCCCTGGGCTGAGTGCTCCCAGGCTTTCAGCCTGAAGCCACAAACATGCCAGAATCGTAAACAAATTGGCCACCGGTATCCGCCTAGCATTAATTAGTCTGCCCCACGCTCATACACATCACCAACATGGATCGTCGTCACTTCTTTCGGTCCGAGCCACTGGCGGGGATGCTGTTGCCGGACTTGCCGGTGGCGGCGGTGCCGGGTGATCTTTCGTTGATACGGGTTACGCGGCGGGCGATGGCGACGACGTTTGAAATTGCGTTGCCGTTCGGCACCCCGCACGCGATGCACGCGGCGGGAGACGCACTCGAACTGATTGATGAACTTGAAGACCAACTCACGGTGTATCGGGATTCTAGTGAAGTCTCGCAATTGAACAGGATGGCTGCGACGGGGCCGGTTGTCGTGGAAGCGAAGCTGTTCGACTTACTGAACCTTGCTGCAACGTTGACCGCCGACACACAGGGGGCGTTTGACGTTGCCACGGGGTCGTTGATTCGCGCGTGGGGGTTTTATAAACGGGAAGGCCGCATCCCCCCGCCTGCGGAACTCGGTGTGGCACGCGACAATTCCGGGATGCGGCATGTGATCTTGAACGCGGAAATGCGGTCCGTGAAGTATCGGCGGGCGGGGCTGGAGATCAACCTCGGTGGGATCGGCAAGGGCTACGCACTGGATCGGGCGGCGGAGATGCTGCAAACAAAGTGGGGAATCCGGTCCGCGTTGTTGCACGGTGGCGGCAGTAGTGTGCGGGCGATTGGCACGCCGCCGAGGCAACCGCGTGGCTGGCCGATCGCGGTTCAGCACCCGACGGACCGCACGAAAACCCTTGGCACGGTGTGGTTGAACAACGAAGCATTGGGAACGTCCGCTGCCACGTTTCAGTTCTTTGAGTACAACAATCGGAAGTACGGCCACTTGCTCGATCCGCGAACCGGGTGGCCGGCGAACGGAACGCAAAGTGCCAGCGTGATCGCCCCGAATGCCGCGACGGCAGACGCACTTTCGACGGCGTTCTTCGTGTTGGGCGAAACCGCCGCGAAGGCGTACTGCCAACCCCGCCCGGAACTCGGCATGTTGATTTTGCCAGACGGCGTTGAAGTGTGAGAATGTGAGCGTGGAAGAGTGGAGAGTGGAGAGTGAAGAGTGTTAGACGAGTCTGTCTTCACTCCCATACGCTCCACACTCACACTCTGGCACGTGAAACACCCCCGATAACCTCTCGAACCCAAAAACCAGATATGGACCTTCCGATTCCGCCCAATGTGATTTACGCCGGTCTGGGTGGGTGCGTGTTGGCACTCATCGTGGCGACCATCCAGCAAAAGTGGCAAGTGCGGGTGTTCTTCATCCTTACGTTGCGGCTGGCTATCGGCTGGCACTTCGCGTTTGAAGGGATGCACAAAATCCATTCGCACATGGTCGGGGTCACGGAAACCAGCCGCCCGTTTTCGTCCGAGCCGTACTTCCGCGAGTCCGAAGGGCCGATCGCTGATTTGCTTCGTGAGAAGTACCTCGACGACCCCGAAGCCAAGATGATGGCCCTGGTTCAACCGGCCACGAAATTGGCGACCGTGGGCGACTTTCTCGGCAGCAGTGCAGAAGCGGAACTGACCAAAGAATTCACGCAGAATCTCGAAACCTCCAACCTCGGGCGAATCTACGCCGGGGCCGCTCCGAAGGACATGAAAGATGCGGCAGAGTTCTTCGCCAAAGCCGTTGTGAAGCTGCCCCTCAGTGGTGCGGGCGGGCGGTTTCTCGGCGAATACCCGGTGAAGTCGGGCGTCGGTGAACTCATCAAGAAACAGGCCATCGCCAACTTACCCCCGGAAGCGGCCAAACAACTCGAAGTGCTGAACACCCTCAAAGTCAGCACCGAAGCAGCATCGGCCAAGAAGCCGGTGACGCAAGAAGATGTCGATGAGAAAGCGAAGGCAACGAAGGTCGCCTACGGTCGCTGGGCGTTGGGGCTGGACGCCAAAGACGTGAAGAAAAAGTACGTCTCCGGGGACGTGGCCCAGACGGTCCCGACGCGGTTGACCGACTACGAGAACCGCAAGAAAGACTTGAACGAACTGAAATCCCGCCGCGAAGTCGATCTGGGCCGCAAGACCCTGTTCGACAAAATCGCCCTCACCAAAGCCGACATGCTCGCTGTTCGCACCGAGTTAGTGAAGGATGCCGAGGCGATGATTGCCGATGCGAAAGCCGACGTGGCCAAGCTCGCCGGTGTGGACGTTCCCAAAGACGATGTTGTAAAACCGAAGCCGATCGAAGCCCTCGACCAGCAAACGATGTGGATCCTGACGGGCCTTGGCGTGTGCCTCATCATCGGCCTTGGCACCCGGTTGGCCGCAGTGGTCGGGGCTGGCTTCCTGATGATGACCTACCTAACGTACCCGCCATTCCCGTGGCTGCCAAACCCGCCCGGCACCGAAGGCAACCCCGTGTTCGTCAACAAGAACGCCATCGAAGCACTGGCACTACTGGTGATCGCGTCCATGCCAACGGGCCGGTGGCTGGGGGTGGATGCGATCCTTTATTACATCTTGAATCGGATTGTGTTTGGCGCGGAGAATGATGTCAGGTCAACGGCCCAAGGGACAAAAGCCCACGGACGATCGTCCGTGGGCTTTCCCCGTAACAAGTGAATAGACCCGATTACCCGAAACCCGACTACCCGATTACCCGATACCCGATTACCCAATCCTGGAGTTCCTCTCATGGCTCTCGACCTCACGGCTGAACAAAAAGAGTACGGCAAGAAAAACTACGAAGCCGTCAGCGGCCAAATCAACCGGCGGACGTTCCTCGGGGCGGCGGCGGGTGCGGCGGCGGCGGTGCCGTTGTCGGCGGCAGTGTACTTCGGGTACAGCAGCCTGGACGGGAAGCCGGTGAAGGCGGCGCTCATCGGGTGCGGGGACGAAGGCGGCGTGCTGTTGGGCGAACACAACCCGCAGTTCATCGAGTTCGTCGCCGCGTGTGACATCCGCCCGTTCAACAAGAACCGCATCATCGAAGGCGACCCGAAGGTTGCGCTTCGTAAGGGGTTCAAGAAGATTTACGGCGCGAACTATGCGGAAAATGTCCGCGACAAGCACTTCTATCAAGACTATAAGGAGATGCTGGACCAGGAGAAGGACATCGAAGCCGTGGTGATCGCGCTGCCGTTGCACTTGCACGCCCCGGTTGCGATCGAGTGCATGAACCGCGGCAAGCACGTGCTGTGCGAAAAGCTGATGGCGTGGTCGGTCACGGAATGCAAAGAGATGATTGCGGCGGCGAAGAAGAACAAAGTGATCCTGTCGATCGGCCACCAACGCCATTACAGCATGTTGTACGCGCACTCCCTGGAAGTCGTGAACTCCGGCGTGATCGGCGACATTCGCCACATTCGCGCGTTGTGGCACCGCAACAACTCCTGGCCTGCCATCCCCGAGTCGAACTGGGTCAAGGAACCGGATGTCATTCAACCGACCCTGCGCGACGGCTGGTACCCGGCGATCGTGAAGGAAGATTACGACGCCCTCGCCAAGACCGGACTCGTGGCGAAGTACGGCTACAAGGACATCGGCGAGTTGATCCGCTGGCGGATTTTTGAGCGCACCGGCGGCGGGCTGATGGCGGAGTTGGGCAGCCACCAACTCGATGCGTGCAGCATCTTCCTCGGCAAGGTGAAACCGCTCTCCGTGATGGGTTCGGGCGTGAAGTCGTTCTACGGCCCCGGCAAGAACGAGCGGGACGCGGACGACCACGTCTTCGTCACCTACGAGTTCCCCGGCAAGAACCACCCGATGCACCCGAACCGGGGCACCGACAAGGACGACGTGGTGGTCGTGACGTACTCCTCCATCAACACCAACGGCTTCGAGAAGTACGGCGAATGCTTAATGGGTAGCCGGGGCACGATGGTCGTGGAAGCGGAACAAGAAGTCTACTTGTACAAGGAAGGCCAACCGGGCGTGAAGGCCGAAGCCGACCCGAAGAAGACCGGCGTGACCGTGACCACCGCACCCGGCGGCAAGCCCGCGATGGAAGCCAGCAGCACGTGGGGCGGCCCTAGCACGTCCGCCGTCAAAGCCGACGGCGCCCCCGGCGCCCCGGTCAGTCGCGGCTACCGCGAGGAGATGGAACACTTCGCGTACTGCATCCGCAAGTGGAAAAAAGACGTCGGCTACACCGCGAGCAGCGACGGCAAGTACATCCAAGAACTCCCCCGCTGCCACGGCGAAGTGGCCATGGCCGACGCCATCCTCGCCCTGAGCGCCAACCTCGCCATGAAGCACCGCACCCGCATCGACTTCGACCCGATGTGGTTCAAGAGCGACTCGTCTGCCGTGCCCGAGAAGCTGTTCGCGGGGAAGACGGCGTAGGTGGCGGAATAGTACGATGCGGGCGGCGACGCTTCCTAAGGTGGGAAGCGTCGCCGCCCGCTTTTCAGTTGATACAGGTGAGCTGAGTTGCGAGAATGGGTTAATGAGCCTGCAAAGATACAGACAGAAATGTCTCCTCAAAACGCACGGAGTTAACCGATGCAAGTCCAGTTGTCGGAGAGAGTCAAGACCCTTCTGAACACGCTCAGTCGGGATGATCGGGAACGGGCCAACACTTGGCTTGTTTATCTACGGAACTGGGAAGAAGACCCGTTTGTTCGATCGCGGTCTGTCACGCTGAACGTGCAGGGGCAACCCATGTACCTCTTCCGCACAAGCACCGACGTTCGGATTTTTTACACCGTGAACCCACAGACCAAAACCGTCACGGTGATCGACTTGACGACACAAGACACGATCCTCGCCTCGGGAGGCGTTTCGGCTGGCGAATTGTGTGGTTGAGGCACGTCTTGTAGGTCGTGGCCGAGGAGGCTTGGCGACGAGGCCCGACATGGGATAGTGTCCAGACGAACGGCTGAATCAAATCTCTTCATAGTCGAATGTCGGTGCCCTCGCAAAGCCTCGACCGCGACCTACACATCCTGCCCGAACAATTGCCAGAGGTCGTTTGAAACGCAATCAGCCCGGCACTGGGTGCCGGGCTGATGCGTTTGTTGCTTCGTCACGTCGATCGGTTAGAGCATTTTTCGTTTCCTTATTGCGTCCTGGTTAGCCCGACGCGCCAGCGAGGGGTCTGCCGAAACGACTCCACGCCGTACCAGCTTTGTTAGCATG
>JAYVXO010000052.1:0-7472 GCA_043785105.1 Fimbriiglobus sp. | reverse complement strand
GAGTACCCACCCAGCACGCCGACGAGTTCAAGTCGCTGATGACCCTGAAGTTCCAGACCTTCAAAGACGTATCACTCCTGGCCGCGTAATGTATATCATTCCGGCGGATTCTGTTAGTCAGACTCAACACCGAAGCGGAAAGCTCCAGTTGTTTGACCTGTCCAAAAAATGGTTCACACAACAACAGCGGATGCCAGGCGGCGACGCCGGATCACCCAGCCTGATGCCAACCCGCCGACCGCAATCAACATTGTCGTCGCGGGTTCCGGCACGGGTTGCAGAACGTAGGTGAAGCCGTCCGCGTTGCTGGTCACGAAATAGTGGCCACCATTCGTCAGCGTAAAATCAATCTTCCCCGCCGAGATGAGCGTGTTCAAGTCCGCGATGTGGTTCCCCCCCGCCGGATTCGCCCACCGCAACACCCAGCCATTAACCGCGCCATCCACTTCCAACCGCAACTTACTGGTGGCGTCAACGTAGATGGCGCCCGCTGTCGAATCCGTCAAGTTTAACCCCGTCGGTTGCCCGCTTTTGACCGTGATAGTTGATCCGTTAGCAATCGTGAGTGACCCAACCGTTGCGGTTCGCACTGTGGCTGTTGAGACATTGTTCGCGCTGAGAGCCGACACGGCAGAACTGACAGGTAAGGTTGTTGTTGCCCCGTTAACGAGGCTCAACGTGCCAATCGAATCCGTAGTGCGAATGTCGAAGATCTGACCATCCACATAAAGGATGCTTGTGTTCAGATTGCCGCGATTGGTCAAGTGAGATGTCGAACTGTACAGAATAATGCCAGCTGGAGCTGAGATGTTGCGGTTCTGCATGTTCACGGTGCCGCTACTGACATACACATTATTCGTCAGATTCAGATCGCTGGTTAGGTTCAATGTGCTGGCGTTTTTTAGCGTTACGGAACTCGTGATATTCCCAACACTCGCTGTTGTTCCAGTGGAACTGTCCAGAATGAGCGAATTGATCGCGATCCCACTGACTAATGCAGTCGTGCCATTAATCAGTTCAAACGTGTCAATCCTATCCGAAGAGTTGAGGTTGAACGACTGATTATTTACGGACAACCTATTAGTATTGAGGCTGCCCCTATTCGCAATAACCGCTGTGGCGTTAGCCAAATTGATCGACTCAGTGGTCGTGATGTTGTGACCCTGTGCGTTAATTGTACTGTCAGACACATAGGCATATCTGGCCAAATTGAGATTACTGTTCAAATTCAACGTACTCCTGCTCGAAAGACTTGCGAGATCTTTGATGTTCCCGGTAGCTGTAGTTGTTCCAGTGGCGTTGGTTAGGCTCAAAATTGTGGCCGTGTCGTTCGCGGCAAACGTAAAATTGGTATTGTTAACGAAGAGTGTATTCCCAACCACTAATCCGCCCGTCCCACGATTCACAATGCCTACACCATTGCCGTCGGCGCCAACGAGCAGATAGTTCACGGTGAGGTTAAAGTTTCCAAGTTGTAAGGTTCCGGAAGTTCCATTTCCGTACCCAAGAAATACGTTTTGTGCAGACTGGTTTTGCGTGAGATTGATCGTTGCGGAAATCGCCGACCCTGCAATTCTGCTGTCGCTGCCGACATAAACATCATCCGTGCTAACCGGCACGCCATTCGCATTCCAACTCGACGGTGCAGTCCAGGGACCGTTTGAGACTTTGGCCCCGAAATCGGCACTGTAATTATTCTGGACAACGATCAACATCCCGGCAACCAAAGCCACCATCGCGGTGAATCGGCGCAACCAGTTCGTCATGGAATAACGAGTCATACATGATCTCTGTCAATTTCAGGTAACGGCTGGGCGACGTTGATAAGTTATAGAACGAACTTGGACAGGATTTGAGGAAAAAAAGACTTGTGCGGGTGGTGCATTGCGATGTTTGAAATAAATTTCAGCTATGAATTGAATTGTTGCGAATAGGGTTACGAACTTCTCACGTGATAATAAAGAATAGCAACGGGAAATGTGCTTCGTTTTGCTGGATATGTTGATCGAGCGTAGACCCGAAGGGTTAATCTTTGGGGCCACGTGCTTAATAGTTCGGGCGTGGTGCCAATTTCAGATTATTCACCGAAACCCGCAGTGGGGTTATGATGCGTACCGTGTTAGCCGTTCTGCTGATCGCCGTGGCCGCCTCCGGTTTCGCGGCTGAGCCGGTGCGAGTCACCGCTGTCGGCATCGACGGGGCGAAGTTTCTCGTTAACGGTCAGCCAACGTACAAGGGCCGAACTTGGAAAGGCCGGTCGATCGAAGGGCTACTCTTCAACACCCGAATGGTGCAGGCGACGTTCGACGACCGCAACCCGGAAACCGTGGGCCGGTGGGCTTACCCGGATACGAAGAAATGGGACGCGGACCGCAACACCAAGGAGTTCATCGTGGAGATGTCCGGGTGGCGTAAGCACGGCTTGCTTGGGTTCACGTTGAACCTGCAAGGCGGTAGCCCGCAGGGTTACTCGAAGGATCAGCCGTGGCACAACTCCGCCCTGAACGCCGACGGGAGCCTGGATCCGCGTGCCATGACTCGGTTCACCCAGATCATTGACAAAGCGGACGAGTTGGGCATGGTGGTGATTCTCGGCGTCTACTATTTCGGCCAAGATCAGCGCGTGACGGATGAAAAGGCGGTCGTCGCCGGGGTCGATGCGACGGTGGATTGGCTCATCCGGAAGGGCTACACCAACGTCATTTTGGAGGTCAACAACGAGTGCAACGTGAAGGCCTACGACCACGCCATCCTGACGCCGGATCGCGTTCACGAACTGATTGAGCGCGCCAAGAAACGCGGGTTGGGGAAGAAGCACCCGCTGCTCGTTGGCACGAGTTATGGCGGCGGCACGATCCCGAAGCCGAACGTCGTGACGGCCTCGGACTTCCTACTGCTACACGGCAACGGCGTGAGCGACCCGGCCCGCATCGGCGACATGGTCCGCCAGACCCGCAAGGTCACCGGCTATCGACCGATGCCGATCCTGTTCAACGAGGACGACCACTTCCACTTCGACAAACCCGCGAACAACTTCACGGCTGCGATCAAGGAGTTCGCGTCGTGGGGCTACTTCGATTACCGCATGACCGGCGAGGGGTTCGACGAGGGCTATCAGTCCGTACCTGTGAACTGGAAAACGAGTAGCGTCCGAAAGAAGGGGTTCTTCAAGCTGCTCAGCCAAATCACGGGGGAGCAGCCGTAACATCTGCCGATCACCGGGAGTTTGTTGCGTCGAATACCCTTGGTTTTCGACTCTGAACGGGTCGCTCGACCAGCTAGGGCCATGCGACCCCCCTATCTCCCATTGGGGGTCGAAGCCGAAGACGTATCAACACTTCCAGCAACATTTGGTAGGGTGACCCTGCTCGAACAGTGAAGCGTTCATCATCCCGCCATTTGCTTCATCATGGCCTGGAAGCGACTTTCCATTTCTTCGGGGGCAACGTCCTCGATGTGTGTTGAGATCGTCCAGACGTGGCCAAACGGATCGGTGATCGTACCCGAGCGGTCGCCGTAGAACTGGTTTTCAAGCGGTTTCGTCACGGTGCCACCGGCGGCGACAGCCTGCGCGAATACCGCATCGCAATCGGGGACGTAAAGTGCCAAACCGACAGGTGATCCGCCGAGAGTTTCTGGTCCTTTGTTGCCCCATTCCAGATTTTCGTCCGCCAACATGATGTGCGAATCCCCGATCTTCAACTCGGCGTGAGCCAGGCCGCCATTGGGCATCGCCATGCGACACTCTTCGATCGCACCGAATACTTTCTTGTAATACTCGATGGCTTTCACACCATTGCGCACCGTCAAATACGTGGTCAGGGTGTGATAGCCCGCAGGGGTTGTCGGAACGGCCATAATCTGTCTCCCAAAAACGTGAACGGGTTCAAAACCGGGTGAATAGTAGCCACCTGTTCACGTGGAAGCAAGATCACTTCGGCGAAAATATCGGGTTAGTGTTCGAGTTGGAACCAATCGGGGGAGGTCGCTTCGTACTTACTGTAACATTCCTCAAAATCGACAGGCTCGAACGCGATGTTGTGGGCGTGCAACTCAGCCGTCAGCACGGCGACACCCGCGGTTTGCACCATGTATTGTCGGGTGACGCAGTCGTCGTCCATCTCAAACGCGGTGGCCTCGGCATAGACCAACTCGTAATCGTCTGGCTTGTTGCGGAGCATGTGCGTCCAGAATGCGTAGAGGCGGGTTTTGAAATCCGCCTGGGATTCGTTCGGGTTGCCCGTCACGGTCACGCAAACAAACTCATCCATCGACCGCTCCTCATCACCACGTAAAACTTTCACCACGAATCACACGAATCACACGAATCAGATCAAAATCATGTTTAAGAACTGTGTGTGACAGCCGCTGAACCTAGAACCACTCAACATCAGCATTCTTTTCCGATCCCTATTCGTCTTATTCGTGTAATTCGTGGTGAACAAGCTTGGTTACTTGCGTTGTTGCAGAATCACCCGCACGCCTTTTTTGTTCGACGAGATCACGTCGAGCAACCCGTCGCCGTTGATGTCGGTCACTTCAAACTGTGTGCCGACGCCGGAGTCGTCATCAATGATGTACGGCGTGAAGCTCGTGATGCCGTCCTTTTCCTTTACGGCTTTGAACCAGTAGATGCGGGCGTCCCAAACGTGCCCCGGTTCACTGCGCCCGTGCGACCACCAGCGTTTGCCGGTGACGAGGTCTTTCTGGCCATCGCCGTCAATGTCCACGAAGTGGGCGGCGTGGGTTTCGGAACTCAGCATCGGGAACAGATCGACCTTCGTGAAGGTACTTGCACCCGATTTCGCGTCGGGTCGTTGCTTGTGCCACCAGATGCCAAACTTGTGGGCGGAGGTGCTAATCACGTCGTTCTTACCATCCCCGTCCACGTCGAAGGCGAACATGTCCGCACAGGCTTCACCGAGGTTGGCGGCGTGGAATTTCCACGGCGTTTTGCCATCGACCGTGGAAGGCTGTTCCCACCACCCGCCGGTGCAAATCACGTCGTTCTTGCCGTCGCCGTTAATGTCGCCGACGCCCAACCCGTGGCTGAACCGCTGCGTGCCGGGGGCACCTTTGCCCGGTTCGGGGGTGTCGCTAATCGGGTGCATGATCCACAGCGCGTTCGGGTCTTGCGGATTCGGCGTGAAGTAGGCCATCTGGCCGTCGTTGCCGTCCGTCTTTTTGTCCTTGGGTTGGAAGCCCATCAGTAACACTTTTTTGCCATCCCCCAGCAGGTCCGCATAGATCGGCGTTTCATTGCATGCCGAGTGCCAAATCGTGTGCTTCTTCCAGTGCCCACCCTTGCTACCAGGGTTCTCCATCCAGTAGCACGGCACGCCGGGGAAGTCGATGACGATCAAGTCCGGCAACTTATCCCCGTTGAGGTCTTCCGCCCAGCACGCGAACACCCGGCTGTAGTTGCTCAGCCCGTCCTTGTGGTCCATTGGCGGCTGCATTTCGTGCGGCGTCCAGTTCGGGGCTTCGTACCAATACTCACCGTTCAACACGTCTTTTTTGCCGTCGCCGTTCACGTCCGCAACCGCCACGCCTTCGGACCGGAACTTGGTATCGAGGACGGTTTTCTTCCACGTGATCGAAGCCGGTGAAGGTGGCGGGTCTTTCGCAATTGACGCCAGTGAGATCGCCAACACTGGGATGACAAGTAACAACCAACGCATGGGAGAGGCTCCGGGGGAATGGGTGCGGGGTGGGACTGTTGTGGATTATGGGGATGTGAGTGGACAGGTGCAAGAACCAAAACCCATCAAAGCCCAGCGATGATTATCGCTGGGCTTTCTTTGCTCACCGAATCACCTTGCGCGAGAAGGCCACGATGAACAGCCCGAACAACAGCGTGCCCATGATCGACTCGACCATCACCGGCACGTTCATCCACCCCTGGGCGATTTCCCGAATGCCGCCCATCCCGGACGTGAACACCGACACGCTCATAATCAGCCCGATCATGATGCTATTGGCAAGCCCGTCCTTGGCTTCCGTGGGGAACGGTAATTTCTCGGTGTAGAACATCCCGACATGCGTGCCGTACAGCAGTGCGAAGCCGAGGATAATCACGATCGCCATTCGCACGGCGCGGACGGGGTTGGTGCCGTAGCCACAGCCGATGTCGAGGAACAGCCACTCGAAAAAGTGCCGCCACTTCGTCCACGGGCGCCGCCAACTTGTCGGCTTCGCGCGGCGTTGCGCGACCTTGAAGCGGTAGAACGCCCAGTCTTCTTGGTCGAAGCGGTGCAGCGCGGAGTAGCACTTTTTCAGCAGGCCGCACTCCTGCATCGCGTCCTCGTGGTTGCCCGCTTGTTCGCTCGCCAACCGCCCTTCGACTTGCGCGGGTTGAATGCGGATCCGCTCCGCGACGGTGTTCAGGAACCCGAACGTCTGGTGTGGTCCTTGCTTGATGGCTTCCAAGTAGGTGAAGTCGTGCAGCTTCGCCTTCGAGAGGTCCAGCAGCTTGTCAAACAGACAGCCATCGGCCTGGAACTTTTTCTCGACGTTCGAGCCACGGAACAAGAAGTTGTCGTGAAAGTGGCAGTTCGTCAACACGAAACCTTGCTCGGAGTGCAGGGACCGAAAGTCCGCTTCCCCGAGAAATTGGCAATCCTTGAAGTCCGACCAAGCGTTGAACTTCGCTTCCCAGAAGCTGACTCGCTGTTCAAAGACGCAATCGTTGAATTGGATTTTGCCACGGAACTCGGTGTGCGATGCAAGCAGTTGCCCCTTCAACGTCATTCGCGTAAACGCGGCTTTGTTGATAATCGAGCCGTCGAGCTTCAAGTCTCTCGAAGACGATTTTTCGCTGCGTTTGCGGGCGATCCAGGGTGCAACCGGCGAATGTGACCGCGTCCTTGAACGTCACGCCGTTGAACTCCGGCATCAACAACACGCAGTTGCGGAACCGCACCGGGTACGCAATCTCGCCACGAAACTTCAACCGGCGGATGCGGGCGTTCACGACCTCGGTGCCCTTTTGCAACATCTCCAGAACCTGTTCGGGCGTCAGGTCCACCCGCTTCACAACGACCTCGTCCGAGTGCGGTTCTTCGTTTTCACCGTCCGACATGGGCGATTCCTCCAGGTTGAGCGTCACAATTGTGAGTGGAAAATGACTTCACGATTGTGGTGTTTTCCGGATTTCAGGCCGAAGGTCTGGGAGACCATAGCCCAGGGTATGCAACTGCTTACTTTACCGCGAAGCGGTTGAAGAGAGTAGCCCTGGGTGGTGTCGAGAGCCTTGGGTGCAAAGGCACTTCCGGAAGACGGAAGTTGTTTTTGTCACTTGGGTTTGCGTCGAGTGGCAGCCTTGCGAGAGGATCGGGGACTCGGACCCCCAACGGTTCCCGCAAGGATGCCAGTTAGGAGTTACGCAGTTGCTTGTTAGCCCGCCGCGCCAGCGAGGGGTTCGGCGTAACCCCTCGCTGGCGCGTTTTGAAGTAGCGTTTTCGGACTACCCC
>JAYVXO010000051.1:0-7514 GCA_043785105.1 Fimbriiglobus sp. | reverse complement strand
CCTGGGAAACTTCCGCCCTGGGAACCCGTACTCATACCCCGGACGCATCCACCTTGGGACGCTTCCGCCCACGGACGGCGATTGGAAATGTGCGGAAGCGTCCCAGGGTAACGGACCTTCGGCCCGCAACCCTGGGCTAATGGAACAACCCCGTTGGGGTTGAAAACCAGTCTGCTGCAATCGTGAACAAATTTTACACCAAGTTCCGTGACGCTTACCCGGTTTCCTCTGTGGCTCTCTGTGCCCTCTGTGGTGAATAGGTTTTAGGAGGCCCAGAGAATTTGTTTGCACCCCAGGCAAGCGTCCCGAAAAAATCGGCATTGACAATTCGGGGGATGGCCTGCAGTATTATCAGCGGGTTCTGCCTCTTCTCTGTTCCGGCCCCACCGTACCTTGGCCTCGGCTTAGGTACGGTGGGGTTTTTCCACGTCGTACTATGCCCAAAACTGCTTTGCCCGCTGAGTTTGTGATGACGCCTCGCTTTCGCGCCTGGGCGATCGGGGCGTTCATCGTCACGAATCTCGTTCTGGCCGCGTTCCCGATTTCGACCCAGTTGAAGGGCAGCGGGAACAAAGATTACCCGCTGTGGTACGACGTCGGCCAGTGGGTACTACACGGCGAAGACCTTTACCTCCGGAGCGCCGACGACCCGTTCCCGTTTCTGTACCCCCCGTTCGCGGCGATACTTCTGGCGATACCGAGTTCGCTGGGCAAAATGGGCAGCGTGCTGGTATTGGTCGTGTTGAACGCGATCAGTTGGTACGCCGCAGTTCGGTTATCCATTCGGCTAGTTGCCGGTACCGAACGGATTCACTGGACGCTCTGGGGGTGGCCGTCGGTCGTGTGTTTGTGGGGCGTGTACGAGATGATGTTCATCGGCCAGCCGAACCTGTTTCTACTGGCGTTGATGCTGGGCGGGTTGGTGTGCTTGCGTGAAAATCGCGGCGGCTGGGCAGGCGTACTGTTCGCACTGGCGACCGCGATCAAAGCCTTCCCGATCGTCGTGATTTGCTACCTGTTGTGGCGCCGGTACTGGCTGGCGGCAGGGTCGATGGTGCTGAGCCTGATCGTGTTCTTGGTTCTTGTTCCGGCGCCGATTCGGGGGTTCGAGCGGAACCTGACTGACTTGCAAACGTGGTTTGAAGGCATGTTCCTGCGGCACGGCGACGACGGGTTTAGCCAACGCCCCGAACAGGCACTAGGGTGGAAGAACCAATCGCTGCTCGCCGTGGGTCACCGTTTTCTACGGCCTGTGGACGCCGATGGCGATGCGGTGGAACTCGGGCCGCCCGTTCGCGTCAACGTGTTGAATTTGGACTTCAAGCAAGCGACCGTTGTCATCGCCGGAATCGCGGCACTCATCGGCCTCGCTTATCTTGTTGCAATGCCGCCGATACGTCGGCGCACCCTCGACTCCGACACCGCCGAGACCGCGATTCTCATCTCGCTAATGATTATCGCTTCGCCGATTGCCTACACCTACTATTTCGTCTGGCTACTCTACCCCGTCACGCTGCTAATTCACCACGGCATGACGGGACCAGATCGCACGGTCCGCTGGGTCAGTTGGGGCACGCTCACCCTCACAATGCTGCTCATCGCCATTGGCACGCCGAACGATCGACCGCACGTGATCCAAGCATGGGGCAATGCGTTCTGGGCGATCATCGTGTTGGTAATCGGCCTGACCTGGTTGATGCGTCGAACCGCTTCCCCCGCCGCTTCTCTCACCGCTTCCTAGGGTGAACTGGTTGAAGGACTACGCACGTCACCATAAGATTTCCTCGCACTCTGCCTCCCACCGTTCTGCGAAAGGTCTGTTGCGATGCGACACGTGCTGTCGGCTCTTGTGCAAAATCAACCGGGTGTTCTCGCCCATATCTCGGGGATGTTGGCGTCGCGGAATTTCAACATTGATAGCCTCGCCGTCGGCGAAACCGAACACGCGGACAAGTCCCGCATGACGCTGGTTGTGCGCGGCGACGACTCGGTGATGGACCAGGTCCGCAAGCAACTGGACAAGATCATTACCGTGGTGGAGGTCTTCGACATCTCGTCGGAGAACTTCGTCGAACGCGATTTGATGCTGATTAAACTCAAATGCCCCGCCGACAAGCGGGCCGAAATCGCCCTGCTCTCCGCGACGTTTCGCGGTCGGACGGTGGACATCCAAGCCGACAACGTGATGATCGAAATCAGCGGCTCGGAAGGGAAAGTCGAAGCGTTCATCAACCTGATGCGGCCCTACGGCATTCTCGAACTGGCACGTACTGGCCGGATCGCACTGGTTCGGGGCACGCCGAAGAAGAGGGACGACGAATGAGCCAGCCCAAAGAAATCGTCCTCCCGACGCGGCAACTCGACCCCAAGTTGATCGACCTGCTAAAGAGTCTGAAAACCGGCGACCGCATCAAACTGACCCAAACCGTCCGCGTCGGCGGGAAGACGTGGCCCGCGGAAGCGATCGGCGCGTTTCGCGGCGTGAACTATCTCTCGACCGGGATCACCACCGACCGCGTGGCGTCCGACGACATCGTGGTGCCGACCGTCCACTTCACCAAGGACAACGGCGAACTCACCAGCATCGCGCTGGATGAGCACACGAAAATTGTGAAAGTCTAGTACCCAGAAAGCCCACGAACGATCGTTCGTGGGCTTTGCACCCCACTTATGCTGCACGCAGTTCCCGTTGCCCAACCTCACTCCCAATCACTTCCAGCATTTCAAGCTCCCCATTCACGAGTAGTCGTTGTTCATCACCGCGTGTATTCATCGTCGGTTCGCCGATCATCACGATGCGTTCGCCGTTGACGCGGGGCAAGGCGCGCAACGATTCGCGGCCCCACAGCCAGTGGGCGCTGCCCCGAAAGCCTGGCAGAAGCGTGGAATCGGGTTGCAACGCGGACGGTTGGAAGAACTGCGACTCGGCAATTCGCGCATCGGAAGTACACTGCGCCAATAGTGTTTGAAACTGATCGACGGTCGCAATTCCCCGCACCAGCACGCGGTAACTGGTTTGATTTTCGGGGTCGATCACGCGGATCACTTCGTCGTCAACAACCGCAAGGACGGCGGCTAGTTTCGCGGTCTGCGTGTGGTCGGCGGAAAGTGCATTTGCTGCGTCTTGAAGACCATCGGTCGCACGGGCGGCATGGCGGGCTTCGACGCTGGCCGTCAGCACGCACAACACGTCATCGAGCAAGTCGGGTAGATCGGCCCAGGCTTTGGCGGCAACCGGATCGGACTTCGCAACGGATGTGGCAAACGGCTCCGGAAACTTCGCGGGTGCTTCCCGAACGCTCTCCCATTCGCGTTGCAGATCGGCGTTGAAGAAGAACAACGTCGGCACGCCCCACCGCGCGACGGGTGACCGTGTTTCCAACGCCCGACACCGATCCCGGAACCGCACGGCCAACCGCAACGCATCCCGCACCCGTCGGAGCAGTGGCAGCGCGGCGATGGCGACATCCGGCCTGTTTAACTCCGGCAAACCCGGAGGCAACGCGGTCCGGAGCAACGTCATGGAAAATGGAATCGTGTCGGAGATCATGCAGCCCTCCTTGGCTATGTGGATTACGCCATAACTTCCGGGATCGTGCAAGCCGAATTGAATGGGGAACGAGAACAGATGAGTACAAAAGCATACGGGCCGCTGACCGGGGGGATGGTCAGCGGCCCGTACTTGGGGAAATCCGCACTTCAGAGGATTATTGCGATCGCCGTGGAGGGGGAATTCCAGGGCGATCGCATCATCCGATTATCATCTGGTTCCAAACGGGGGATGCCGGAACCAGACAGTCACCACAACTTTTTTGGGGGGAAGTTTGCGTTGACGAAGTAATGATAAGCACAGCCTGTGCCAAACAATTATGAAAAACCGGACAGCCGCTGCAAACGGTGAATTCGCCACAGGTTGAATGCACACGACTGGAACAGATTACCCAGTTTCATTGTGCTTTTGACTGAATCGCCTACCGATTTGCAATTGTTACCGGGTAGTTTTTACATCGTCGGCAATTTTCGCTAACGTGACGGGAATTCATTCACCACGAATCTTACGAATCAGACGAATAAATGCGCAGAGAATCACGAAAACACGAAAGTACGAAAACACGAAATAGAACCTCAAGACTATGGATTTTTTCGTGTATTCGTACTTTCGTGATCGGTTTTGGATTTCGGCCTGACTGCGTAACTCCTACTCTTGTTTCGTGTAATTCGTCTGATTCGTGGTGAAAATGCTGGGTTCGGACCGTCTCGACGTGACTGTGACTGTGCCGGGTAAAATAATTCAAAGAATTCCTGCCGGTGGCCAAATCCCAGCGGGCGTGAGGCGAACACCTTTTTGTCCCCCGGTTTGGCTCCTAGAATGGTCCGAGAGCTAACCGCCGGAAAACAAGTATGCCGCCTATCTCCGCTAACGTTGTATGAGGGTTCAGACCATGTTGAAGAAATTGCTCATCGTCGGTGTGATTGCCGGTGCCGCTATGTTGGCCTTCAAAGGCACGAAGTTCATTTCCCACGTGAAGCACGAAGTGTCGAGCGCTCGGGATTGGGTGGAAGGCCAAGTCCCGATGGAGAAGAAATTCGCCCACCTGCGTAAGGACGTGAGTACGCTGGACCGGGACTTGGAAAAGGTTAAGAACGACCTAGCCCGAGAAATCGTCGAAGTGCGTGAACTCAACCAGAAGACGGGTGAACTTCGCGCTCAAGTCGAAACCGAAAAGAAAACCCTCGTGGCACGCGGTGATGTCATCACGGAATCGACCGAAAAAGTACGGTACGGGACTGCCACGGTGTCGATCCCTGAAGCCAAGCATCGGCTCGAACGCGACGTGAGCATTCACGTCAAGAACCAGAACCGGCTCAAGATGCTCGAAACCACCTTGACCCACCGCGAGACGATCAAGGAAACGCTGCAGAAGACGCTCGACACGATGAAGACCAAGAAGGCCGAAATGCTGGCCGAGATCGACGCCGTCGAAGCGGAATACAAGACGCTGCAACTGACCCAAGTTGAGAGCAAGTACCAAACCGACGACAGCAAGCTCGCCAAGATTAAAGAAACGCTTCGTGACCTGAAGAAGTCGGTCGAAATTGAGAAGGAAAAACTCGCCCTGACCCCAAGCATCCGTGAAGAACAACCCGCCACGGACGCCGCCAAGTCGGTCGAAGACATCCTGGCCCCGCTGACCGGCAAAATCAACGACATCAAGTAACACCGCTTGACGCGAATCCGCAGTCACTTCAAAACGGGATGGCCAAGCCGCCATCCCGTTTTTTCGTTGGTAGGCCGGTTCTTTGATAAATTGAACGCTAAGACCTGGGGTTGAGCGCAGCGACACCCAGGTACATGCTGGTTCTCCGACCGCTGATTTTCCTATGACACTAACTCCCTGGCTCACGTTTCGACAAGCTCGTGAAGCTCTCCGCGATGGAAAGCTGGACGAGGCCCATCGGCTACTGGCCCCGTTCGTCGAGCAAGGATACCGCAAGGCCATTCGCCTAACCCGTGAGGTGGCGAATGCCTATCTGGACCGTGCGGAACGCTTTCTGCGTGCCGACAACACCGAAGCGGCCTGGGCGGAATTGCTGATCGCCGAGAGCCTCAACACGGGGGAAGCCCGAGCGGTCCAAATCCGGGCCACCCTCATTCGTTACGGGGTGAACGAATGTGGTGCCGCCCTCGAAGCCGGTAAACCGACGCACGCAAAACGGGTCATTGCCCGGCTCCACGATCGTGCCGTCCGCAACCCCCAACTCGCACAATACGATGAAGCCGTCCAAGGCTGGATTAGTGCCGCCGAACAAGCAGACCGGGGCGATTTCGTCGCGGCAAAAGAGCTTCTGACCAACGCCCGCCTTCGCCTCCAAGGCTTTCAGGCCATCGGCATTGACCACTACCTCGCGGAAATCCATCAACGTCACGATCGGTTTCAGAAGGCGTTGCCGAAGCTGTACGCCAGCATTGAATCCCGCGACTGGAAAGATGTGGTGCAGCGGGGTGATGAAATTCTGGCCGTCGCACCGGACCACCGCGAAGTGCGGAGTTTGCAGGCGAAAGCGTGGTCCGTGCTTCAACCGGGTTCTGGTGAATTGCCACGACTCCCGGTCGAGGGCCAGCGTGAAGTTCCGCTCGTCCTGGCTGCCGTGGGCGGTGCCGCCATCGCGGGTGCCCTGCTCGCGTCGCACCACCGCCCGACCACGCCATATGCAGCCAAGCCCGCGTCCAGTCTTTCGACCGCGAACCGGCCGATCGTGAATCGGCATAGTACGGGTTCATCGCACGTGCCCGGCACGCCGCTCCCGAAGCGGTTTATTCTGTGGGTCGATGGCGTGGGCGGGTATTTGGTGTGTTTGAACTCGCGGATCACGTTCGGCCAAGCCATCGGGGAGGCCCCGGTTGATGTCCCCGTGTTCGCCGAAATGGGCCGCTTGCACGCCGAGATCACCCGCGACGCGGACGGCGGGTACATCGTCGAATCCGCGCGGGAAACCAGTGTGAACGGCCACGCCGTTCAACGGGCGGTGCTGAGTACCAACGACCGCATCACGTTTGGCACGTCCTGCCAGTTCTTGTTCCACCGCCCGGTTTCCATTAGCTCGACCGTCCGCCTGGAAGTGGTCAGCGGCCACCGCTTGCCGTGGGCCGTGGACGGCATCATCCTGATGGACCAAGCGCTGATCCTGGGTCTCGAAGATCAAGTTCACATTCCTCTTCAGGACGACAACTCGCCGAAGGTCATCCTGCACCGCACCCCCGACGGCCTTGCGGTGAAGTGTTCCGGCAAGTTCAAAATCGACAACCGCCCCTGCACCGACCGTGCCGAAATCCCTCTGCCCAGCGTCCTCACGTCCGAAAGCTTCACCTTCGCCCTCGACCCCGTCGGGCCAAGAGTCTGATTGCATAGCTGCACTGGTACGAAGGCAGAAACGCTTCCGTGGTGAGCGATGAACGTCCTAGCAAGTGACATCGCCGGCCGGGTCTGTGGCTGGTTCAGTATGTCTGGCTCGAACCGCCACACCGCGTCGCCTTGAAGCCACTGAGTGACCGTCAGCGGGGGCCATGTCACTGACGGCGAGCGAGGGAACGGGCTTCTGTTTCGCCGCAGGTTCTTTCTCCTCCTGTGCGGACACCGGAGCGAAATAGGCGACCAAGCCGAGCGCGGAAAGACCGACAATGTGCGACCAACGAGCCATCGGGAACCCCTTGGAGCAAAGTGTGAACAGTAATTGCGAGGCAACCGATAGTGGTTACAAACGTCACGCTGCTGCCCGATTGTGATACTGGTTCCGACGCCTCTTTGGTATTAAGCAGAACCCTTTCCACATACTTGCAACCAACGGTTGTGTCTATCGTCCAAGCTCAGCAGCCGGCGGGGCCACGAAGCCCAGCACCCTGAGATACCGTCACGGCCCCGCTGGTCTGCTGCAGCGCTTGGTTAGACCTCTGCGACCTACGTTGAGGGATTGAACGCCCGCACCTCCTCGACCCACGGGATGTCATGGTCGTC
>JAYVXO010000050.1:0-50923 GCA_043785105.1 Fimbriiglobus sp. | reverse complement strand
CAGGCGGCCATTCGGGACTCCCTTCCGTTGTGAGAAGGAGAGTAGAACAGAATCTAGCTCACAGAAAAAGATCATTTACTACCGGGCAGAGTATAACTCGCCGCCGTGTGGCCACGCCTGCCACCATCGGCCCATCCCGAGTGTCCGCGCATAGTCATTGGATGAGCCGAGCGGCCACGTTGATAAAATGACATCGGTCTGCCCGCTTTGCAGCAGGCCATTGGCCACTTCGTGAACGGTGCCGTCTCCACCCGCCGCAATCACACGATCGAAACCGTCCAAAGCCGCCTCACGGGCCAGTTCAATAGCATGACCACGACGTTCCGTTGTGACGATCACCGCATCAGACGGCAGCGTAGACCGTGCTCCTTCCAACTTGATCACGGCCCGACCACGCCCGGCTCTCGGGTTGAGAATGACGCAGGTGCGAATCGACACAATTCACCGTCGTCTCAAACGAATGACACAAACAATGTTAACAGCCACGTGTTGCGACAACTTCCAGTTCGAGGCGTCCCTGCTTGACTCGTCTGATTCGTCTGATTCGTGGTATTCGTGGTCAACTGCCGTTCGTGGCACTCGGTTCCACTTCGTGCGATTCCAACCGCAGCGGCTGCCACACGTGGGGGCGAGCAAGTGGTTCGATGTGCAGCTTCACGACGCCGTCTTGGAAAATTCGCAAGGTGCCCGACGACTGACTCACGCAAAATGCCAACGCTTTCGTGTGGCGACTAATGCCGGCGGAGGCCATGTGCCGACTGCCGAAGCCTTTGGCCAAGTCGATCCCATCCGATGGCACATCGAGATACAAGCACGCCGCTTCGGCAATGCCATCACGTCCAATCAATATGGCGCCGTCCAGTTTCGCAATCTCTTTAATCTGCTCCCGAACGCTCCTGTCTCGGATATCTCGTTCAACTTTCGTGTAGCCACGAAACGGGTTGAAGTTTTGGAACCGGGACATCTTCAACACCCGCCGCGTGTCGCCGACGACGATGACGGTCCCGATCGGTTGCCCTTCGCGGCCTTCACGCCCGATCTCGGTTGCAAGATCGACGACGTTGCGGAGCACGTCAATTGGGATCGACGGTCCCAACAGGCGAAGGTCTTGCGCGGTCATCCGTTCGAGGTGTTCGCCGATGTGAATCACACTGACGCTGTCAATCGGTTCCGGAGCATCTTCCAGGGTTGCAATGCCGTTGTAAAGCACCACGACGTGCGCGCCGGGTTGGAGATACTTCGAGGTGACGGCGTGCAGTAACGCATTGCTCAATCGTTCTTGGATGGGCATCGTGTCGTGTTCGAGTTCGATGACCTTCCAGCCCTCTTTGTCGCGGAGGTGTTTCGTCAGTGCCGGATTTTCGGCGGCGACAAACAGTTTGCACCCGACCAGGATGCGTCCCACTTCGTCCCAATCCAAAGCGGTTTCCGTGAGGAGCAACACGGCGTCCGCTGGCAACCCTTTGACAAGGTCACGTGCGGTTTGAATCAACTGGTTTGTTTGAAGCGGAAGGCTCATACGTCGCGCGAACTCGAGTAATTGACAATGATGACATGTTACATTCGCCACAGTCTAGGCGACTGAGTGAACGCATCCAACTGAAGACTGCGGAGATTTCCGTGGATTTCGCATCTTTTTTCGGCAAAGGCGTGCTTCGGGTATCGCTGCGCTCAACCCAGGCACGCGCTGGCATCCCTTCAGGATGCTTCGTTTTTGAGTGGAACCCGAAACCTGGGGTGTCGCTGCGCTCAACCCCAGGCTAATCGCTGACATCCCTACCGGGATGCTTCCACCGGCATAGGTTTTCATCCCGAAGGGATTGCAGCCATTAGCCTGGGGTTGAGCGTAGCGACACCCCAGGTCTAGAGATCGCACCCAAATACGAAGCATCCTGAAGGGATGCCAGCGCGTGCCTGGGGTGTCGTTGCACTCAACCCGACGCACTCCCTAACCGATCTTCGCAACCTCGACGAGGTTGTCGAAGAACGTTGCACCGCCGCCTTGGTCCGTGGTCGCGGTACTGGTCGTGGTGTTCACGTTGACGCCGTCTTCGGTGAACTTGTTCCACCAGATTCCGAACGAGACGACGACACCCGGTTGCACCGTATCACCGACTTTTGCACGGGCTTGGAACCGCCCGCGATCGTTCAACACCGTCACCATTTCGCCGTGAGCGATTCCGCGTTTGGTGGCGTCCAAGGGGTGCATCTCCACCACGACTTCCTGCGCGGCTTTCCGGAGCGTATCCACGTTCACGAAGGTCGAGTTCAGAAACGACGGGGAGGGCGGGGTGATGAGTTGGAGTGGGTATTTGGCAGCGAGTTCCGGCCTCGTTTGCGGGTCTTCGTGCGGTGGAATGTAGTACGGCAATGGATCACGCCCGTCGGCTCGTTCACGCTCGCTGAGGAACTCACATTTCCCGGATGGTGTTCCGAACCCACCGTGCGCAAACGGCGCCCAATCCTTTGGCACGTTCAACCGCACGGGGCCGTTGGCCAGGAGGTGCTCGAACGTCACGCCATCGAATGCCGATACAGGTGGGTGAACGGGACCGCCACCGCCGACCATCGCGTTTTTCGCTAGTTCTTCATCGCTGATTTGGAAGAGTTCGGTCTCAAAGTTCATCGCCTTGGCCAGCAAGCGGAATACCGCCGTGTTCGGCTTGGCTTCGGCAAGTGGTGCGATAGCGGGATGGTTGACTTGCACGTAGAAGTGCCCGTAGCTGCTGTGAATATCGAAGTGTTCCAACTGCGTCGTGGCGGGGAGGAGAATATCGGCGTAGTCCGCCGTGTCGGTTTGGAACTGGTCATGCACAACGGTGAACAGGTCGTCGCGCATCAGCCCCTTCAACACCTTCGATTGGTCCGGGTTCACCGCCGCAGGGTTGGAGTTGTAAACGTACAGTGCCTGAATCGGAACACCGGGTAGTTCTCCGTTCAGTGCCTCGGCGAGATGGACCATGTTGATGGTGCGGGTACCCGGTCGGATCAAATCGGGGCGTTCGAGGTAAGCGCTGTTGAACGGGTAAATCTTGCTGGTCGAAAGCAATGCCCCGCCGCCTGGGTGTCGCCAATCGCCTGTGACCGCCGGAAGGCAACAGATCGTCCGCACCGCCATCGCACCGCCGCCGTGACGTTGCAGGCCATAGTTCATGCGAATGAATGCGGGGCCACCGAAGAGCTTCTGGGCATTGCCATATTCCTTCGCAAACTGCTCAATGGTCGCCTGTGGCAATCCCGTAATACCAGCGACCTTGTGCGGGGTGTATTCGGTCAGCACTCGTTCCTTCAACTCTGCCGTGCCGAGACAATATTGGTCGAGATAATCTTGATCGACCAGCCCGTCCCGAAACAGGATGTGCATCACGCCAAGTGCCAGTGCCGCATCGGTGCCAGGACGAACCGGGATCCACCAATCGGAGCGGGACGCGGTGCGGCTCTTGTGCGGGTCGATCGTAACAATCTTCGCGCCCTGTTTGCGGGCTTGGTGCATGATTGCCCACAGGTGGCTATTCGTTACGCTGGTGTTCGACCCCCAATTGACGATGAACCGGCTGTGGATAACGGCTTCCGGATCAACGACCGCTCGGGTTCCTAATGTGATCTCACACCCGACCGCACCCGCCGTTGCACAGATCGTGCGATCCAGCAATGACGCGCCGAGACGATGGAAGAATCGGCGATCCAGACTGGCGTACTGAAGCTTTCCCATCGTGCCGGCGTAGCTGTAGGGCAGAATCGCTTGCGGTCCGTGCGATGACTTAGAGATGGCCGTGAACTTGTCGGCAATCGTGCGAATCGCCACATCCCATGTGATCCGTTCAAACTGCCCCGCCCCCTTCGGCCCGACCCGTCGCATCGGGTATTTCACACGGTCATCGTGGTAGACACGCTCCAGGTAGTTCGCCACTTTTGTGCAGAGAAACCCTTTCGTGAAGGGATGCTCTTTGTCGCCACGGAGTTCGACGGCACGCCCTGTCGCGTCATCAACTTGAACCACCAACCCACAGGTGTCCGGGCAATCATGTGGGCACACACTTTTCACAGTCCGCAATGAAATGGCCATTTTTACCCTGTTCCACCCGTGTGAATGATCGGAAACGCGCTTGGTATTTGACAAAGTTTGTAAATTTTCGGACACTCTCTTGCGTGGAATGGCCGCCGCTTTCATGATTAGACTCTACATTGCTTATGCAGTGCGACTCGTAAACAGACGAAACCTTTCGGACAGGGGTTCGGGTATATGCCGGCTCCCGCTAACGTTGCGGAGTTTTTGGACGTCGTCCGGAAAAGCGGACTGATTCCAGAAGATCGACTCCAGACCGAGTTACACCGGCTGCGGATTACCGCATCGACCAACCTCAGTGTCGATCAAGTCGCGGTGTCGTTCATCGAGAACGCGCTGTTGACCCGCTTCCAGTCGAAGCAGATGAAACTGGGTCGCTACAAGCGGTTCGAGATTGCCAGCAAGTATCGGCTGCTGGAATTGCTCGGTGTTGGCGGCATGGGTGCGGTGTATCTTTGCGAACACATGTTCATGAAACGCCTGGTGGCCCTCAAGGTGTTGCCGGTCGAAAAACTCCAAGACCCCTCCGCCTTGCTGAGATTCTACCGGGAAGCACGGGCGGTTGCTGCACTCGACCACCCCAATATCGTCCGGGCTTATGACATCGACAAGTTCGAGCAGATGCACTTCTTGGTCATGGAATACGTTGACGGCGCAAGCATTCAGGAAGTCGTCGCACGGCACGGCCCGCTGGACCCGATGCGTGCGGCCAACTATGTGGCCCAATCCGCACACGGCCTCCATCATGCCCACCAACTCGGGATGGTTCACCGGGACGTGAAGCCGGGGAATTTGCTTCTGGAACGAACGGGTTTCATCAAGATTCTCGACATGGGTTTGGCCCGATTCTTTGACCAGAAGAACGACAACGTCACGGAACGGTTCGACAACAACTGCGTGTTGGGCACAGCCGATTATCTCGCGCCCGAACAGGCCGTTAGCAACGTCGTGGACATTCGCGCCGATATTTACGCACTCGGTGGCAGCTTTTACTTCATGCTCACGGGGCAAACGCCGTTTCCGGATGGCACCATTGCACACAAGCTGCTTTGCCATCAGAACGAAGAGCCGAAATCGGTTCGCACTTTCCGCAGCGACGTACCGGGTGAGTTGATTCAGATTCTGATCAAGATGATGAAGAAGAACCCGGCGGATCGGTACCAGACGCCGCAAGAACTCTTTGACGCACTCTCGGCGATTGTCGATGAAGCCGCTGTGCCGCCGCCGATTCACGAGATGCCGGAGCTTTGCCCTGCCGTGTTACTGCTGACCGGGCACGCCGGCGACAAAGCACGGGCTAGCTCATCCCGGTTGTCACCAAATCGTGGAAGTGTTGGGAGCCTGCTGAGCAAGCCGTTGTCGAACGACCCCAGCGGGGTGTTGTTACAAGATCACAGCTTCGGCGGGAGTTCGTCGGCGATGGGCCAAGCCCAAGTCGCAACCGGACGCGCCTCTAACACGTTACCGATCCCCTCGCAACAACCGTTGAATACAGCCTCTCGCTCAATGGGGGAAAGTGAAGTAGACCTTCTCTCGCCGCCACGGTCCGCAACACGACCCGGACAGCAATCCGCGTTGGGATCGCATCAATACTCCGTGCTTGTTGGCTTAGTCGGTGGACTGGTCATCGCTGCGGTATTTGCCATCGTTGCACTCCTGTTCTGGCTGAAATTGCGTTAAGCATCCAACGGGCACCCATGAGAGGTGTCCCCAAGCGGATCGGAAGTTAGGGTTTTTGGTTCATCCAGGTTTTGGTGCTGTGTGGAGGATACCTGGGGTGTCGCTACGCTCAACCGCAGGCTAATCGCTAGCATCCCTTCAGGATGCGTTGGCATGGGCGGGAACCCATTAGCCTGGGGTGTCGCTACGCTCAACCCCAGGCTAATGGCTGACATCCCTACCGGGATGCTTCGACCTGCTTGTTTTTTTATCCCGAAGGGATTGCAGCGATTAGCCTGGGGTCGCGTCTGCGACCCCAGGTCACCGTCACAACAATTTCTCCGACTCCGAAGGAGTCGCAGCGATATTGTCCTTAAATTGCGTCAACAACCTCAACTTCCGATCCGCCTCGGGACACTCTGTTCTTGTCCCCGGTGAAATTTCTGGCTTCTGATCGGCGGAAGAAAGACTTTGCCCGAGTTGTGGCAATTTTTAACCAGTACCGTCGAAGCTATGACGTATAGTGATGTGTCGGTTCTCATGTCGATTCGATCGCGCCGGAATTGCCTATTTTATGGAGCTTTGCGATGGCGGCACCCGTTACCACCGATGAGTTTCTAGACGTTGTGCGTAAAAGCGGTGTCGTCGAAGAATCGCGGTTGTCACCATATCTTTTGCGGCTGACCGAATCGGGTGAACGGTCCGATCAACCGAAGCCATTCGCGGCGATTATGGTCCGGGATGGTCTCTTGTCGCGTTTTCAAGCGGATCAGCTCGTCCAAGGAAAGTGGAAACGCTTCTTCATCGGGAAATATAAGGTTCTGGAACGAATCGGCAGCGGTGGAATGGGGCAGGTGTTTTTGTGCGAACACAAATTGATGCGCCGCCGAGTGGCCGTCAAAGTTCTGCCACTTGCGAAAAGCAACGACCCGGCCTCCTTGGAACGGTTCTACCGGGAAGCCCGCGCGGTCGCCGCACTCGATCACTCCAACATTGTTCGCGCGTATGACATCGACCAGGATGACAACCTCCACTTCCTGGTCATGGAATTTGTGGACGGGACCAACTTGCAAGAGTTGGTGAAAACCTCCGGGTTACTCGATGTCCAGCGTGCAAGTCATTACATTTATGGGGCCTTGGTTGGCCTCCAACATGCCCACGAGATGGGGCTGGTCCATCGGGATATGAAACCGGCAAACATTCTGGTGGATCGGTCGGGAGTGGTCAAGGTTCTTGACATGGGCTTGGCCCGGTTCTTTCATGACGAGACCGACCAACTCACCCGAAAATACGACGAGAATGTTCTAGGCACGGCGGATTACCTCGCTCCGGAACAAGCGGTGGATAGCCACACCGTCGATATTCGCGCGGACATCTATGCGCTGGGTGCGACGTTCTACTTTTTACTGACAGGCACACCGCCATTTCCGGAAGGAACTGTGGCGGACAAACTGAATTGGCACCAAACCCGCGAGCCGGCGCCGATTCGGAAGCAACGTCCGGATGTTCCGGCTGAATTAGCAGCGATCATTTCCAAAATGATGGCAAAAATCCCATCGAAACGATACAGCGTTCCGGCGGATGTCCTTCGGGAGTTGTCTCCGTGGGTGCAGACCGCAATCGCGCCGCCGAGCGATCAAGAATTGCCAACGCTTTCGCTGGCCGCAATGGGGAACGGTGGCCCAATGACTTCGCGCGCCGCAGCAGGATCCCATTCGCTAATGGGCACATCACCCGGAGTGGCTTTCGCCACCCCAGCCAGTGGTATCCCAAACGATCACCTCCAAAACAGACCGCTGACGAGATCCGCCGCGACGACGGTCACCAACGGTGCGGTCATGACGCCCGCGCCAGCACATTACGGCGCGATGCCAATCCCGGTGCTGCCAGTCACCAAACACTCCGCACCCGTTCACGCCGCTTCGGTTTCGCTAGTCAATATCTGGGGTGACGTGGTCGCGCAGAAACAACAGCCGATCGTTCAGAAGCCGAGCAAAGCACCATCACCGTTTGAAGTGTCGCCGTTCGCGCAAGCACCAGTCGATCAGGTGCAACCTGATCAAAACAAGTGGCGCCTCTATTTGCTCATCGGCGTTGCGGCGATGACGAGCTTTGTTCTCGTGGTCGGTGGCGGGCTTTATTTTCTGCTCTCGAAGAACCGTGACCGCCAAACCCAATCCGCAGTAGATGGCAAAAAATGGTACGTCACAAAATCGGGTACCAGTCCGAATGCTAACCGAACCAAGACAACTCTGCGAGAAGCACTCGATCAGGCTGTTGCCGATGACACAGTTGTGCTGCTCGATGACACACTCGACGAAGCCCCGGTTAAACTGTCGGACGCCGGGAAAGGGTTAAAACGCGGCATTAAAATTGAAGCCGGAAATGCGGCGAAGCTCGTGACCTGGACGCCCCGTGCGAGCGGCCCCCGGTCCGGACCCGCGTTGGAAATCTCGTATGTGGAAAACCTCACGATCCGTGGTTTGGTGATTGACTTGAACGATGTCGGGGAAAGTGGCATCGCAGTCAGCTTCACTTGTCCGGGGCTGACGATTGAAAATGTGATCGTTAAGAATCCGCGTGTCAACGGCTTCCGTTTCCAGGGTGTTATAGGTGAAACAACGCGGCCGATTCGGCTGGCGGATTGCCGTGTTGTGTCATCAACAAAATGTGACGCGGGACTACTGCTCACCTCCGGGAATCGCAACCTCGTCATTGCGAACAATCGGTTTGAAGGACCGGGTGAAACTGCGATCAAGATTGAGGGCGCCGTCTACGAAACCGAGATTCGCAACAATCGGTTCTTCGACTTCGACACCGGCATCTGGTTCACCGGCAAGCTGCCAACGGATTTGCCGTTCTCGTTAACCGTCACGAATAACACGTTTCACACGATTTCCACAGCCGGATTGCAATTCGATCTCGCCATTAACGGCACAAAGCACCAACTGGTGGTAGCGAAAAACTTCTTTGCGAACACGAAAGAAATCGCCAAGTCGATCACTTCGACAGTGCCAGCACTGAAGGCGACCGACAACGCCCACGATAAATCGACCAAAGAAGGCAAACTGCGAGTGAACGCGATCCCGATACCTGGCTACGAGATGACGACAACCAACCCAACCCTGGGGCCGAGTTTCCTACAACCGGACGGGACTCGCCTCGCCAATGTCGGACCGAACAAAGTGACCGTGGGCTATCGCCCGGAGTGAGTCACCGGGTTTTGCTGAACCCCGCGACAGCAATGGCGAACCCAAGTGTGCTATCTTCGCCATCGACAGTGACTTTTCGCAACACCGACACCACTTGCACGCCATCCGATTTGCCAGCGATCATGGGTTTCGTGACTTTGGCATTTTGCGGGAACAACAACATCACAGCCGGGTGATCGCCGCCGATCACTTTTGTGCTGTGTTTGATGAGTGACTTCACTTCAAGGGTGTCCGCGTCTTGGTCCTTATCGGCGGGCACCAGCAACACAAATTCGACATGGGGTGCGGTGCCAGTGTGGTCGCCGGTGTCCGGTTGGACCGCAAACCGCATCGTGTAAACTCCCGCCTTGATGTCTTGCTTGCGGAAGTCCACGAACGGCTTATCAAATTGAATCACGCCGATCAACGTGCCGTCCGGAATCTCATGGTAGGTCAACCCATTTCGTACCTGCTCCGCCGTCGCCTTCATCGGGATCGTGTTGCGGAACCAGATCGTGATCGTGTTGTTACCGTCCTTGTCCGTGATCGCAATCGCGGTGGCATCCAATTCCTTACGGACCGCTGCCGTCACAAGTTCCGGCACATCGAGTTTCGCAGTGTTCGCAGTCAACGTCGGGTCTGCCGACAGAGTTGTGACACAGAGCAACAGTAATGCAAGCACATCAATCCTCGTCACGAATCGGGGTGGGTTACTGCACGACATCGGGTCCGAAGCGCTCCAGTGGCGCTTGCCACGTGCGGCCTTTGAAGCGGTTGCCGTCCAACAAGTAGAGCCGCTTCAAGCGGAACAGGTGCGGGGAGTTGGCCAGCGCGCGCACGGCATCGTTATCCAAATCATTGTTGCGAAGGTCGAGTTCGACCAGCCGCCGACACTCCCGCATCTGCGCCAACGCCTCGACCATCCGCACAGTGATGACGGGCTTGTTCTCCAAGTCGTAGACGGGCAGAATTTGCACGTCCAGATCGTCGTCAAAACTCAACTCAATCTCTCCAACGCAGCCGCTCAGGTTGAGTTCCGTGACATACTCGGTCACGGGGCTACTCAGCATCGTGGCGAGAATGTCCGGCGTGGTAATCCGTCCCTCGTGAATTTCCAGCCGGGTCGCGCCGTACCATTCCGGATGTTTCGTAACAGCGTTTCGGCGGAACGAATCGGGGTCGTTCAGATCCTCGACGCTGACTTGAATGACCGGGTTGCTGAGAAACCCACGGTGGATGTAACGCTCATCATCGGGACACGCCAGTTTGATCAGTTCCAATTCCCGCTCTAGTAAGGACTGATGTTCTTGAAAGTCGATCACCGGCTTCGCGGCCAGTTCGCACTGAATGCGGATCAACTCCGCCCAGTTCTCGTCGCCGTTTTCTTGCAGGTAGTCCGCGAAGACGAGCCGGGGCAGGTCGTCGTCGGGGTTGCTAAAGATGGCGCGGAGGAAGGATTCGCGGTCGTGCATGGTATTGAAATGTTACCACAACGCGGTCGTTTCGGGGTAGCCAAACATCAGGTTGAAATTCTGCACGGCCACGCCACTGGCACCGCGTATCAAGTTGTCTTCGGCGACCAGCACGATAATCTTGCCTCGCACAACCCGAACCGTCAGGTCAATGAAGTTCGTGCCAGTCGTGTCCTTCGTGGCGGGCGGGTTGACGCGAACGCGAACGAACGGGCAGCCACGGTAGTGTTCGCGGTACAGTTCGAGCAGATCACTTTCACTGACTGACTTCGTCGGTGTTGCGTAAATCGTGCTGTGAATCCCGCGATCCATCGGCACGAGGTGGGGTACGAAAATCACTTCAACGGGTTGCCCGGCCAGGTCCGAAAGGGCCTGCTCCATCTCGGGTGTGTGGCGATGTTTGCCGACGTTGTAGGCCACGACGTTCTCGTTGCACTCCGGAAAATGCGTCCCGAGTTTCGGCGTGCGTCCCGCACCTGACACCCCGCTGACACTGTTGACGATGATGCCCGAGGTTTCGATCAACTGATGTTTCACAAGTGGGACGAGGCCGATGATGCCGGTTTGCGGGTAACAGCCGGGGTTGGCGATCAACTTCGCGGTGCGAATTTTCTCGGCGTACAACTCGGGTAATCCGTAGACCGCGTGGGCTAGATTCGCGGTGTCTTCGTGGGTGTGGCCGTACCACTCGGCGTGAACCAGAGGATCACGTAATCGGTAATCGGCGCTCAGATCGACGACGCGAATGCCGCGTTCCAGGAGCGGCTTCACCGCTTCCATACTGGCGCCGTGGGGCAGAGCACCGAACGCGACCTCGACGCCTTTTGCTTTCAGTTTGTCTGCGTCAAACGGTTCAGTCAGTAAATTGAGCCGTCCGAAAAGCGTCGGGTGGGCGTCCGAGATTGGCTGTGCGTCACGCGACGTGACGGCGACAATCTCCGCGTGCGGGTGCCGCAACAGAATCTTCATCAACTCCAGTGCCGTGTAGCCCGACCCGCCCAGGATTGCGACTTTCGTTTTGCTCATCGTTCCGAATTCCCGATAGATTATGCCCGCTTCGTAGCTACTATATCGACACGCCCGATCCCGAACGCCTGTCGAGTCCCATGCCAACCGAACCGCTCACCATCACTGCTGCCGCTCCGCTCCTCCGAAGTGGCGAACTCACGCCGTCCGAGTTATTGGAGCAGTGCCTTCAGCGTGTTGACTTATATGAGCCGCACGTTCACGCCTGGGTTCACCTGGATCGGGAACGCGCTCGCTGCGATGCCGAAGTTCTCACAGACGAAGTGAGACGCGGTCAGTACCGGGGCGCACTGCACGGCATTCCGATCGGGATCAAAGACATCATTGATGTCTACGACATGCCAACGGGGTGCGGGTCGAAACTCTGGCAACACAGCTACGCGCGACAGGACGCCCCGGTCGTCGCCCGACTCCGCCAAGCCGGTGCGATCATCCTGGGCAAAACCGTCACCACGGCCTACGCCTTCCTCGACCCTCCAATTACCCGCAACCCGTGGAACCTCGATCGCACGCCGGGCGGCAGCTCGTCCGGCAGTGCCGCAGCGGTGGCGTGCGGGATGTGCCTGGGATCGCTCGGTTCGCAAACCGGCGGCAGCTTGACGCGACCCGCCAGCTATTGCGGCGTGTGCAGCCTGAAGCCCAGCTACGGTAGCGTTAGCGTGGAAGGCGTCCTACCACTCGCCCCGAGTTTGGACCACATCGGCGTGATGGCGAATTGCGTGCGGGACTTGGCGCACCTGTACGAGTGCATCGCGGGTGCGGATCGGCGGCTTGTGCCGGACACGTTTGGTGTGACTTATCACCAGAAGGACGAAGATGATTATGAAAACTGGTTGATTTTTGGACGGACTGAGGACTTCGGAGTCATGGGTGTTGATGAAGTGATGACGAACCACGTTCATCAATTTTTCGATCAAATTTTACATAAATCGGCCTTCTCTGAGCGGCGGTTCATCACGACTGGTCGTTTGCCTCCGAGTTTCGCCGACGTGTTGCGACATCACGCGGTGATGATGGCCGTTGAAGCGGCGGCAGTTCACCAGGACCGTTTTCAACGGCATCCCGACGATTACCCGCCTAAAATCACAGAGCTGATTCAACGCGGAATGGCCACGCCTGCACCAGATTTTGCGCGAGCGATTGAGCACCGCAAGAAGACAATTGTTGAAGTGGAACGACAAGTACGCTATCTCATTCAACCCGCCACGACCGGCCTACCACCCGGACCGGAAACGACTGGGAACGCGATGATGAACGCCCCGTGGAGCTACACGGGTCTGCCCACGGTTTCGTTCCCGATTGGATGGGCCGATGGATTGCCGTTAGCCGTGCAACTGGTTTATTCCTCTCGTTCGGAACACCAACTCCTTCGTAGAGCGGCTTGGTGTGAGCAACTTGTCGATCGAACCCATCGTCTACCCCCGGTGCCGGCATGAGTGCGTTCGCGGACTTGCTGGACATCTTGCATGAGGACAACCACCTGATTGCGGTGAACAAGCCGAGCGGGTGGGCGTCGGCGCACTTTGAGGGGCTGGACCAAACTGTTGATCAACTCGTGAAAGGGTATTTGAAGGAAAAGTACCAGAAGCCCGGCAACGTGTTTCTCGGCGTGGTGCATCGGATTGATAAGCCGGTGAGCGGGTGCTTGTTGTTCGCCCGCACTAGTAAAGCGGCGGCGCGGTTGAGCGAACAGTTCCGCGACGGCGCCGTTGAAAAAGTCTATTGGGCCGTTGTCGAAGTCGGTGGCAATGTTGAACGGTCGTGGCTGAAGGTCGATTCGGGTTCGCTCGAAGATTGGTTGCTGCACGACGATACCGCGATGTGCGTGAAGGTCGTTGAACCTGAAACGCCCGGCGCGAAAATCGCCCGGCTGTTCTTTGAAGTGAAGGCGCGGCACAACGGATTGATACTGCTCGAGCTTCGTCCGCAGACGGGCCGCAAGCACCAACTGCGGGTGCAACTCGCTTCGCGCGGCAACCCGATTTACGGCGATGCGAAGTACGGTTCGACCCAAACGCTCGGCCACGCCATCGCGCTTCACGCCCGCTCGCTGACCGTGCTGCACCCGACACAAGGTTCCCCACTCACGCTGACCGCCGAACTCCCCAAGCACTGGCGCGGCCGATTTGCGAGGCTCCTGGCATGACCCCGGATGACCGAACGAGAGATGAAAAACTGGCCGCAATACTCGCCGCCGTCCAAACCGACCCCGGCAACCGTGGCCTCGCCCGCGACCTGCACGACAACCTGTTCACCGCAACGGTTGGGGATTTTCAGACGGCGTGCCGAAGTGTGGTCGATCACCGTAGCCCTGTCGTGGCGCTTTCGACAGGGTTCTTCATCGCTTCGGGTACGCCACCGGCTTTTGAGACGGATGGCCCGTTGGGAGTGATCTTCCTTCAGCGGGCACTACTTGCCTGCAACATTACTACTCTGCCCTACGTCGGAGGTTCAGTTTACTCGTCGCTCAGAGCCGCTACGAATTTTTGCGACCTGCCAGCTACAGACATCGGTGCAGAAGGATGGTCGCACCTTGTCGTTATCGAACAAAGCGGGCCGGGTGCTGGTGGCCGACATTATTCGATGCGAGGGCAAGATGTTACTGAGCATCACGATACTAGCTTCGCACGAAATTTGAAGCCTCCCAAACGGCACCTGAAGCGTCCTCCTCGGCGGGATGTGACCATCGGCATCGGGGACGGCGGGAACGAGATTGGCATGGGGAAAATTCCGCACGAGACGATCGTGAAGAACATCCCGAACGGCGACCTGATTCACTGCCGCGTGCCGACGGATCACCTCATCGTTGCTGGGGTGAGCAACTGGGGGGCGTATGCCCTCGCTGCCGGGATTTACGTGCTTCGTGGCGTGACGCCGCCGCCCGACATGTTCGACCCGGACCGCGAACGGGAAATCCTCGAAGTGATGGTGCGGGAAGGCCCGCTCGTGGACGGCGTGACGGGGAAGCAGACGGCGACGGTTGATGGATTGTCTTGGGACGACTACATCAAACCGCTCGTTCGCATTCGGGAAATCTTGGAGTCGTAATCATGACCGATCTTCGCCACGCGACGGGTGCGGATGTTCGCTTGGCTTGTCGCAACGGGAAACTCAGCGGGCCGACGCCGGGGCTGGCGCTCGGCTTCGTGCAAGCGAACCTCGTGTTGTTGCCACGCGATTGGGCGTTCGATTTTCTGTTGTTCTGCCAGCGGAATCCGAAACCTTGTCCGCTACTGGATGTCACAGAAGTCGGCGACCCGGAGGTCAAAACGATCGCACCGGGCAGCGACCTGCGCACCGATCTCCCAGCATATCGCGTGTGGGAAAACGGCGAATTGATGGCGGAGCCGGATCACCTGTTGTCGGTGTGGCGTGACGATCTCGTCGGGTTCCTGATCGGCTGCTCGTTCACGTTCGAGACCGGATTGCTGACCGCCAACATCCCGGTTCGGCACATCGAGCAGGGCGTGAACGTGCCGATGTACCGCACCAATATCGCGTGCAAATCGGCGGGGCGATTCTCGGGACCGATGGTCGTTTCGATGCGGCCACTGAACCCGGAACATCGTCTGCAAGCGACCGAGATTTGCTCCCACTTTCCACTGGCCCACGGCGCCCCGGTTCACTTCGGTGATCCTTCAGCACTCGGCATCCGCGACATCAATAAACCTGATTTCGGCGACCCGGTTGAGATTCGTACCGGCGAAAGTCCGGTTTTCTGGGCGTGCGGCGTCACCCCGCAAGCCGCGCTCATGCAAGCCAAGCCGCCGTTTGCCATCACCCACAAGCCGGGGCACATGTTCCTGACCGACTGGCGTGATGCCGACTTACGGACGTAATCTCTGACAGATTTGGAAGTTTTAACTTGCTTGATGAGTTCGGCATTTTACAGTAGACATGCATCCATTAGTGGAATGAGAGGGCTAAACTGTAATGCGGACACTCGTTTATAAGCGAACTCACAGCGGCGATCCAAACCACCTTGGCGAGTTTGGGTGCAGAGATTGCATGCATGGTGTGAGGAGTTGGGACTTTGAAGCAGTCATCGGTGTCGGAGGACAGGGCGAAGAAGCAGTAGAAAGCGGCATTGCATTTAAGTTGACTTGGATCGGAGTTGGTCCTCACAAGAAAACTGTGCAGGGTATGGAACACCCTGTCGTGACGTTCGACCATTTCCTGTACTTCGGCGAAAAGGGAGAAGATCTTCGTAGTTTAGCTCCGCATTTAGCAGACCGAATGTACGTCAAGAAGGCCAGGAACGTGATGAATTTCAACGCCAACGAACAGGCCGAGATTGACAAACTACTCGCGCGTGTAAGTGACAAACCTCAATCATCCGCGTTGATCGCTGAACCGAAACAGCAGAAAATCTGCAAACCTCGTCGATCGACAAAATGCTAGCCGATTATCCTGAAATCGTTTTCGCTGCGGCGATCAAGCCTTCACGGAAGGCGTGGAAGAGTGGGCTGTGAAACCGCAACTTACTCCAAGCTGTGGCCAAGGTGCGGGTCGGCTTGTTGCCGGTCAGCGAGCGATAGACCCGTCCGGGGTCACGATCTTGCCGGGCGGCCATGCTGGGGACGAGCGATATTCCTTGCCCCAACCGCACGAGTTCCAACACCGTGCCCAACTGATGCAGCCGCGCCGTGATGAGTGGTGCCAAGGCGTGTTGACCACAAAACCCGATCGTCTGTCCGGAGAGGCAATGGGCTTCGTGAAGCAGCACGAACGGTTCTTCGCTGAGGTGCTTCATGCGTAGCGACGGCTTCTTGGCCAACGGGTGATCGGCGGGCATGGCCACCAATAACTCTTCCGTGAACAACGTCTCGGTCGCCAAGTGATCGTTCCGCACGGGCAGGGCGAGTACGGCGAGGTCAATTTCCCCGTCGGCCAGTCGGGCGAGGCACTCTTCGGTGGTGTGTTCACGAACTTCGATCCGTGCCGTTGGGTGGTTGGCAATAAACCGCACTAAAATTTGTGGCAAGAAGTACGGCGCCACGGTGGGGATGGCGGCCACCACGAGGCGATTGGTTTTGGAATCGGCGGTGACACTCTGCTTCGCATCTTCCAGGAGCGCGAGTGCTTGTTCGACCCGATCCCGCAACGCCCGTCCTGCATCGGTGAGAATGACCCCACGACCGAGTCGATCGAACAACGATTGCCCGAGTTCCGCTTCAAGCTTGCCGATCTGTTGGCTCAGGGTCGGTTGGGAAACGTGGCACGCCTCCGCAGCCCGTGTGAAGTTCCCAAGGCGTGCTAAGGCCGCGAAGTAACGAAGTTGTTGCAGTTCAATGGTCAACACTCGTGAGGGTTGCGATAGACAACGGTTATGGTAAGTATCACGCAAATTGATTTCAACTATCGCCACTGCCCCACTATCATTTCATGTGGGCGTGAAGTCCTGTCCGAAGACTCTCCAGGAGAATGAACTGTGTCGAAGCAACTACTCATTGCAATGGCGATTGGCTGGTCGGCAGCCACCGCAGTCGCACAACCCCCAGCGCCGCCCAAGCCGATCGCAAGTAACGCTCCGAACGCGGCCAAATGCCCGGTGTTGGGCACGGCGGATGAGGCCCCAAAACCTGCGCCGGCTGTGGCCGTGCCTTACGGTGATAAAAACTGGTGGCCGAACCAGTTGAACCTACAAGTTCTCCACGCGCACTCGCCCAAGGGCGACCCGATGGGTGAGGGCTTCAATTACGCCGAGGAGTTCAAGAAACTCGACGTGGATGCCGTGAAAAAAGACCTCATGACGCTGATGACCACGTCGCAGGACTGGTGGCCGGCGGACTACGGCACCTACGCGGGGCTGTTCATCCGGCTGGCCTGGCACAGCGCGGGGACGTACCGCGTGACGGACGGCCGCGGCGGCGCGGCTTCGGGCATTATCCGCCTCGCGCCGGTCGGCAGTTGGCCCGACAACGCGAACCTAGACAAAGCTCGCCGGCTGCTCTGGCCGATCAAGCAGAAGTACGGCTCGAAAATCTCGTGGGCCGACCTGATGATCTTGGCTGGCAACTGTGCGCTCGAATCGTCCGGGTTCAAGACCTTCGGGTTCGCCGGGGGTCGCGTGGACACGTGGGAACCGGACGCGGACATCTACTGGGGGCCGGAAACGAAGTGGCTGGACGACAAGCGCCACAGCGGTGACCGCAAACTGGAGCAGCCCCTCGGCGCCACCCAGATGGGTTTGATTTACGTGAACCCGGAAGGCCCGAACGGCAAGCCCGACCCGCTCGCCGCCGCCCGCGACATCCGGACGACGTTCGGCCGCATGGCGATGAACGATGAAGAAACGGTCGCCCTCATCGCCGGTGGACACACGCTCGGCAAAGCCCACGGGGCGACGAACCCGGAGAAAACCGTTGGCCCTGAACCGGAGCGCGCCGCCCTCGAAGAGCAAGGACTCGGTTGGAAGAACAGCTTCGGGAAGGGGAAAGGCGGCGACACGATCACGAGCGGCCTGGAAGGCGCGTGGACCTCAACCCCGGCGAAGTGGGGTAAGGGGTATTTCGACAACCTGTTCGGCTACGAGTGGGTGCTGACCAAAGGCCCCGGTGGTGCGCAACAGTGGACCCCCAAGGATGACGCCGCGAAGGGCACCGTGCCGGACGCGCACGACCCGAAGAAGTCGCACGCCCCAATGATGTTCACGACCGACATCGCGCTCAAAACGGACCCGGCGTACCTGAAGATCTCGAAGCGGTTCCACGAGAACCCGAAGGAACTCGACGCCGCGTTCGCCAAGGCGTGGTACAAGCTGACGCACCGCGACATGGGGCCGGTCACGCGGCTCCTGGGGTCGCAGGTCGCCCCGCCGCAACTGTGGCAAGACCCTGTCCCGGTTGTCGATCACAAGCTGATTGACAAGCAGGACATCGCCGCTCTCAAGGCCAAGCTCCTCGAATCGGGGCTGTCCACGTCGCAACTGGTTTCGACCGCCTGGGCGTCCGCATCGACGTATCGTGGTACCGACAGGCGGGGCGGGGCCAACGGGGCACGCATCCGTCTCGCCCCGCAGAAAGACTGGAAGGCGAACCAGCCGGACGAGTTGGCGAAGGTGTTGCCGATTCTTGAGAAAGTCCAAGCCGATTTCAACAAGTCGCAAACCGGCGGGAAGAAAGTCTCGCTCGCGGACCTGATCGTCCTCGGCGGCTGCGCCGGGGTCGAGCAAGCGGCGAAGAAGGCCGGGCAGGACGTATCGGTTCCCTTCACGCCGGGCCGCACGGACGCGACGCAAGAGCAAACCGATGTCGAGTCCTTCGCCGTTCTGGAGCCGACCTCGGACGCCTTCCGCAACCACTTCAGCCGGGAGTTAACGAAACCGGCGGAAGCGCTACTCGTGGACCGCGCCGCCCTGCTCACGCTCTCCGCCCCGGAGATGACCGTCCTCGTCGGCGGGCTGCGGGTGCTGAACGCCAACACCGGGGGCATCCAACTGGGCGTCTTCACCAAGCGACCGGAAGCGCTGACCAACGACTTCTTCGTGAATGTGCTTGACATGAGCACGGAATGGAAGAAGTCCGCAGTCTGCGAACACTTCTTCGACGGGCGGGACGCCAAGACGGGTAAGGCTAAGTGGACCGCCAGTTCCGCCGACCTCGTGTTCGGCTCGAACTCGCAACTGCGAGCCATCGCGGAAGTCTATGCTGGCAACGACTCGCAGGAGAAGTTCGTCCGCGACTTCGTGAAGGCGTGGACCAAGGTGATGAACCTCGACCGCTTCGACCTCGACCCCGCGCTGCGAAGCGGGGTTAAGTCTGCAGTGGTTGTGCAAAAGTAGGCCGTGTGCAATAACCGGGCGGAGAGTGATTTTCCGCCCGGCGTTTTGCTATGCAAATCTCAACGACGACTTACCACAGCCTATCATCTACTCCGCTTTGCTCACGACCACGTCCAGGATTTTCAGTTCGCGGGCGGTCAACAACTCACCCTGCCACGTGAGCAGCTTGTTGTAAACAACAACGGCAAGTGCCAACACGCCTATCGACAGGACGAGTGCGATCGGTGCCCACGAGATCACGTCGAGTTCGGCTAACAGCGTTTCTAAGCCGATTGGCAAAAGGGTTGGTAGTAAAATGAGTGGCGTTGTGATTACCCCCAGCATGTGCAACAGCACCGGCAGGAATTTCACGCTGTTTGCTTTGAACCCGCCAGTGGGGATCGGGATCGGCGCGAAGATCGACAGCATGTTGGCGACCAGGCAAAACAGCAGAAACACGGTAACGAGCTGAAGCAAGGCCGCCAAGTAATGATCGGGCCGCATCGGGATTAATAACTGCAACAACGTAATCGCTGCCAGACCGATCCCGAGTGCGAGCGGTGCCACGGAAAGGTTTTTGCCGAGCAACACATCCCGGCGTGGGGCCGGACCAAGAACATACGCACGGAAGCCACTGCGATCGTAGCCAAACTGATTGCCGACTAATTGCGCGACCGCGAGCGTAACAAACATGATGACGGCAGTCGGCAGAAATGGCCGCACGGCGGCGGGAATCGTTGGCTCGTTCATTAAAAATATCGAGCCGAAAACCACCATCATGATGACCGGAACCATCAGCATCATCTTGACTTCGGGGGCACGCAGCAACGACCGCAAACTAGCGAACGCAACCGCCGAGGCTTGCTCCGAGACTCTCGGGATTTGTCGTTCGAGCAGAGTCGTCGGTTGCGGTCCGGTTGGTTCCCGCTTCACGGCTTGGATCGGTTTTGCCGCGACCGGATTCGGTTGTTGACCGCCGTAGACTCCGGTGTAGAGTCGCACCGTCGTCCGATACGCGCGCCAAAGACTGACACTGCCGATCAGTGACAAGCCGAGTGTCCCGAACAATGCCGGTACGACATTTTGCTCCGCGAGGCCGGATGCGCCCAACGCCACCCACCCTGGTGGCAGCACCGTATTTACGATGCTGACAATGTCGCCCGCTTGTTGCAACTCTTGCTGATCGGCGACTGCCTTATCGGACTTGTATTTGGCGATGCTATCGTTAGTGGTCGTGTTGAACTCTTCGGTTTTAATCTGACCTTTCGCGAGATCGTCGCGGAGTTTTTCCTCTCGATCCAGTAACGCTTTGGAGCTTTCATTAGCTGTGTTAGTCCCCCAAGGTCGAAGAACGTTCACGAGGTTCGGCAGTTGAAAAAAAAGAATCATGCTCATCGTGACGCCGACGACGATGGTTCGCTTGCGACGCGGGTTGGCCATGAGTGTGGCGAGCCACCCTTGGAACTGGTACGTGACGGCGGTGATGGCCAACAGAAGCGCTAGACAGAGTGGAAACAGGAACACCATCGCCACGCCTTTGGAGATGACCATGCCCAGACTGAGACCGAAGAGCAGTGGCACGAACACCATTAAAGTGAGGCTAAAAAGCGAACTCAGGTAGTTGATGAGGAACGCACTCGAAAGCGAGACTGGCAAGTGCAAAAACTTATCGAGTGACAGGCTTTCCGACCGTTGCAGTTCGGTCATCAAGCCGATCATCCAGAACAATAACATCGCCAACACGATGCCGTCCCACACGAACATCACGATCGTGGGTGAGGCTTGAGTCAAGGCAGTCGCGCCGATGATGATCGAGCCAAAAAACACGCCGATGACCATTGCGGCGATGCTGGCCGCGAGCAAAATCAGGATCACGGAGTTCGCAATTCCGCCGCGTTTCAACTGGTTCAGCCGGATGCGCCACCGAAGCCAAACGAAGGCTTTGAAGTGTTCGAGGTTCACTTAGCACCGCCTTCCAGCCAACTGATCTTCGGCGTGGTCTCAAAGCTCGCCCCCGCTTTTTCCAGGAAGCGATCTTCGAGAGAACTGCCTTGGCGCAACTCGTCGAGTGAAGACTGCTCCACAAGATTGCCTTTCACAATGATGCCGACGTGGGTACACAACTTTTCGACGATTTCCAACACGTGCGAAGTGAGAAAGACCGTCGAACCCCGTGCGACGTAACCCGCCAGCAAATCGCGGATCACGTGTGAAGCCACGGCATCGACGCCCTCGAATGGTTCGTCCAAAAACAGCAAGTCCGGGTTCGGCAACAGCGCCGCGGCGAGGGCGAGCTTCTTCTTCATGCCGTGGGAATACTCCATCGTCAGTTTCTTCTCTTCCTGATCCAACCCGAGCAATTCCAGCAGTTCGCCAATGCGGCTACGTATGGTGTCGCGTGGCAACAAATACATCCGCCCGATGAACGTGAGGTATTCGCGGGCGGTGAGGTTATCGAAGAGCGACAGGTTTTCCGGAATGACGCCGACGTGTCGTTTCACTTCGAGGGCCTGCTTCGGGTCGAGGATATTTTTCCCGAGAACGCGCATCTCGCCTTTTGTCGGGGCGAGCAGCCCGGTCAGCATTTTAATCGTGGTCGATTTCCCCGCCCCGTTCGGACCGAGGAAGCCGTAAAATGTACCGCGTTCGACTTGCAGTTCAACCCCGTTGACGGCACAGAAGTCGTCAAAATACCGCGTCAAATGGTGGGTTTCGATTGCAAGGTCCATGACTGGCATCTCTCGTAGTGGGTCATCAAGCTGTTGGTAGTGGGGCTATCTTAACGGAACGCACGTCATCGTGAAGCAGCAAGGGCACACTATCGGGGTCGGATAAGTCCACTTCCCGAAGCTAGGCGGGTTGGGTTATACCGTATGGCTGATGATGTTCCGTCGCTACGGGAGAATTCGGTGCGCGATCGTGGATATTGGTTGCTGTTGTTCGGAATGGCCGTGCTGTACTTGGTGTTGGCCGCACTCCTGCCGCCGCTGGACGACGAACTTTACTACTGGTGCTGGGCGCAAAATCTGCAACTGAGTTACTTCGATCACCCGCCCATGTCCGCGCTGTTCATCCGCCTTTCCACGACGGTTTTCGGGAACAGTGTCTTGGCGACCCGGTTGCCGGCGTGCGTCTCGACCCTGATCGTCGTCGGGATTTTGGGCCGGCTGATGCAGCCGCGGAACTTGTGGCCGTGGGTCATCGCCACGCCGTTGTTCACCTACGGCGCTGTGCTGATTACGCCGGACACGCCGCTATTAGTTTTTTGGTCAATTTACCTTGTGTGGCTGATCGTAGTTCACCTTCGGCTCACTCCAGAGGGTCCGTCACTGGAAGCGGGGCGAATTCCCGTTTGGTTATGGTTGATCGGCGGGGTGATCTTGGGATGTGGGGCGCTCGGAAAGTACACGATGGCGTTGACGGTCCCCGCCAGTTTCGTCAGCTTTTTGTTGGCGGGCGTATCCTGGAAAAAGTGGCTGCCGGGGTACATCGGCCACGGTGTGGTGTCGTTTGTCTTGTTTCTGCCGGTCCTGGTTTTTAACTACCAACGCGACTTCGCTCCGATCCGGTTCCAGTGGGAACACGCGATGGATTCGTCGAACGCGGGGTTGAAGACGTTCGGCGAATTCGTGGGCATTCAATTGGTGCTGTTCGGGCTGTTGCCGTTCACGTTGCTTCCTTGGGTCGTGATGAACGTCCGAACCTTGGCCGCCGACCCGCGATTGCGGGTCTGTGTTTGTTTGTACGCGATTCCGTTCACATTCTTCCTGTACAAGTCGTGCCGGGGGCCACTGGAAGGCAACTGGGCGCTCGCCAGCTACATCGGGTTTTGGCCACTGGCGGCACATTGGTTTGCCACAGTCTGCCCGCCGCGATTCTATCGCGTTTCCCTGGCGATTGGCTTTGGTCTTCCGCTGATCCTATTGCTCATTGTGACGACCCACCTGATTGTGCCTATTCCGTTTATGCAGCCGTCCAAGGACCGGATTTCCCGGCAGCCGGTCCGCCTTGAAGTGGCACGGCAAGTTGCCGCACTAATCCATGAGCGTAACGCCGGTATTCCGCTTTACACGCCGACCTACCAATGGGTTGCGATGTTGCGGTTTTATGGCGTCGATGCCCGGCAAATGGACGGCATCTCGCGGCCCAGCAATTTCACCCTTCATCCCGAACATCTCACGGACGTGGACGAGGCGTATGTGTGGAATGAGGAGGTATTGCGGGATGAACTCGCCGAGGGGTACGGAGAACCGGAACTGGTCCGGAGTTTCCCGATTGTCGTTCGGGGAGAGGTCATTTCTGGTCTTCATCTGTTTCGGTACAAAAAGCTCGCAAAGTCATCAGCAACCGAATAGACCTTGTTCTGAGCGGATACGTGATTGTCGAGTCGAGATCAGGCTTGACCCCTGAAGGACTTTCCGCACGATGATTAAGTACACTCTCCCCGATCCCTTGTAGTTGTTTCACCCATGTCGCGTCGGCGTGTGCTTGCTGGACCAGACCTTCCCGAACAGGTCGTTGCCACCCCGGATGCGTTTCGGGCGTGTTTGGAACATCTCCGCACCACCGATTGCATCGGGCTGGATACCGAATTTGTTGGCGAAGAGAGTTACCGACCCGAACTCTGCTTGATTCAAGTCTCTACACCCAGCCGATTACTTCTGATTGACCCGTACTCCTGTGGCGATTTGACGCCATTCTGGACGCTGATGTTGGACCCCAACCGGGTTGTGGTCGTCCACGCCGGGCGCGAAGAAGTCCGCATGTGTTGGTACGCCATCGGCAAACCGCCTGGCAACATTTTTGATTTGCAAATCGCAGCGGCTTTGGTGGGTTACACGTACCCGATCGGGTACGCCGGGTTGGTGCAAGAAGCGATTGGTGCCAGAGCCAGCAAGGCCGAAACGCTGACGGATTGGCGGCGCCGACCGTTATCCGTGAACCAGATTCGGTATGCCTATGACGACGTTCGATATTTATTGCCCCTTTGGCGTGGTCTTTCCGAACGGCTCGTTCGTTGGAACCGCACGACCTGGGCTGCGGAAGAATTTGAAGCGTTCGTGCGCCATTCCATTTTGGACGATCCGTCGATCGAGAAGTGGCGAAAGCTGAAAGGGCTTGGCGGACTGAACCGGCGAGAATTAGCGGTGGCGCGAGAAGTGTTCGTGTGGCGCGAACAGTTTGCCGCACGCTTAAATCGTCCCCCACGGGTGCTGTTGCGCGACGACATCGTCATCGAAATTGCCCGCCGAGGGTCGGGGCGGCAGGACGATCTGCACACGTTGCGTGGCTTGCCACGCGGTGAAGGCGATGCGATTTTGCAAGCCGTTCGCCGAGGGCACGAACTGCCCTTGGACCAATGCCCGCCGACCTCCGAACGGGACAGTGACGCCCCGCACATCAACACGTTAGCCAGTCTTTTGGGCGTCGTCCTGTCCGAGTTCTGTGCCCGCATGAAGCTGGCATCCAATTTGGTGGCCACAACCTACGATCTGAAATCGTTAGTCCGCGCCCGACAACCAGGGGCGAAGCTTGCCGACGATTCGTCGTTCGTTTCAGGATGGCGTAGCCAAGAAGTTCGACCGCACCTGGATGCGGTGTTGGACGGCACTCAAGTCATTCGCGTCAGCAACCCCGGATCGGCGAATCCGATTACGATTCACCCGATCTCACCGAATACCGACATCAGTGCCACGAACCAATCGACAGATGAAGGTGATTAATAGGGTGAGAGTCATTTGTCTTGATGGAGTTATGTTCCGAATGCTAAGCGTATTGGCTTTGTGCCCTGAAGGGGCACTGGGATGTAGCCACGGGTGGAGCGAAGCGCAACCCGTGGATTGCACCCCGACTGCAACTCGCCCTGAAGGGGCGAAGGAATTCCCCTGCCCCTTCAGGGCAGTTTAGTAGTGGGGTCTCGGTTCCACGGGTTGCGCGAAGCGCTTCACCCGTGGCTACATTCCGTGACCCCAAATGGGGTCAGCAAACCAGAAAGGAATTTCCCACCAACTTTAGTGACACTCATCCTGAATGGCGAGCGTGAATAGTTCTGACCCAATCACCGTGGGAAATTGCCGGGGAGCACATTTGGGCTGCTTCCCGTGGAGGGGAAGGGTAGCGTTGAGGAACGTGGCGTGTTTGGCGATTGCTTCTCGTCCGGAATGCTTGAGGGCGGCAGTGTCAAGGCTTGGGAACGAAGTCGTTCGCCATCCCCGATGAGTTCGCCTTCGTTCACAGGTCGAGCCGGCTGCATCACGATCGGGATGCGTCGGACATCCTCAATCCGCAACGGCCACAATACTTCGGCGATCAAATCAATTGGCGGGTACTGGTACCATTTGGCTTTCAAATTAACCCGTTCGTTGACAGCTTCATACCCCGGCGCCAAGGCCGTGACGTTGTAGTAGCCGGCGTACTCCCACTTGGAATCGACCGGGGCGACACCCAATGGTTTGCCATCGACGTAGATTTGCGTGCCGGGGACACTGCTTTCGACAACGAATCGCCGATCGACACAGCCGACAAGCAACGTCAGACTGAGTGCGGCTCCAATTCTGCCAATTCGTGCCGAGACCATCCAAACTCCCGCTCATTGGCCGCATAGATGCTATGCTAAACTTCCGTTGGGGGGAATAACCGTGACCATACTGCCCGTCAAGGCGGTTTCTGGATCAAACCAGTTGGCCCAACGGTGCCTTCCGACCGAATTTTCGTCTACAATGATCCGATACTAACGTTATCCTGCTTCACCCGGTGGCGCCGTCTGTGAACATCCGGTATGCCAACCTTACAGACGTCGGCGTCAAGCGCAGCCACAACCAGGACGCTTGCGCGAGCCAACCTGCCAGCGACGACGGCCACTGGCAGTCTGAGGGCCACGTCTTCATCGTCGCGGACGGCATGGGTGGCCACGCGGTCGGCGAAAAAGCCAGTGCCAAAGCGGTCAGCGATGTTCCCTTAACGTACCTCAAGCACGTTAAGCAAGAAGGTGTGCCCACCGCCATCCGCAGAGCCTTTCAAGAAGCCAACGCTTCGATCTTCCAAATTGGCCAAAACAACCCCGAGTTCAAAGGACTTGGCACAACCGGGACCGCGCTGTTCTTACGGCCCGAAGGTGCCTGGGTCGGTCATGTGGGTGACAGTCGCGCGTACCGTATTCGTGGCAATCGTGTTCAGCAACTCACGTTCGATCACTCGTGGGTCTGGGAAGTCGCACGGCGGCAGGGTATTGATCCGGACGAACTGGGCGACTTCAAACGCAACGTGATTATCCGTTCGTTGGGGCCGGATGTCGAAGTCGAAGTGGACATCGAAGGACCACACCCCCTGGAACCCGGTGATTCCTTTTTGTTGTGCAGCGACGGGCTGACCAACGAAGTCACCGCCGATGAAATTGGGGCGGTTGTCGGGGCCTTTACTCCGGAAGAAGCGTGTCAGTATTTAGTCGATCTCGCCAACATTCGCGGTGGCCGGGATAACGTTACGTGCTTAATTGTCCAGATTCCGAAAGGCTCGGGCGGCTTCCGGAGTCGTCGAACAACGGGTCTCGTCCGAATCCTGAAGCGAACCACCAAGAGGATTGATCGTTTTCTGCCGTGGCCGTTCCTCGCGCTTGGCTTCGGGGCGATTGTTGCGACGGGGTCCGTTTGGCTTCAATCGGAGGGGTTCCGAAGTTTTGCAATTCCGGCGTTTCTGCTCGCCGCACTCCTGATACTGGTCGGTCTCGTCGGACTCTATCTACATTTGAAGCGGAAGTCGGAACAGACTGAAATGACAATGGTCGAGGAACCGACCGAACTCCACCTTTACCGCGACTATTTGTTCGAGATTGGGCACCCGCTTGTGGATCGCTTTACACAACTCGGACAGACGCTGAAGGAAATCTGTCGGGAGCGCAAGGATCTCGTGATCGACTGGCCCGCTTTTGAACGGCACAACCGGGAAGCCGATGAGAAAGCCGCCAAATCGGATTGGCCCGAAGCCTTCAAAGCCCGCTTTCTGGCGGTGCAAATCTTGGCCTCGGCGTTCAACAAAAACCGCAACAAGGATGAAGTCTTCCAGCCGAGTTGGACGAAACCCAACAAAGACATCGGTGAGTAAATCCAGTTCGTGCGCTGTTCGCAATCGACGGCCGCAAAAAACTTCTCAATAATTCACAGAACAGCGCGAACCTCCGCTCCTGGAGTGTCGTCTGAGTTGTACCACACAGCCAAGGTTCAAGATGCGAACCTAAAACGTGGTGGCAAATTCCAGAAAAGATTGATTCCAATTGATCGAATACTGGGTATAAGATGGAGTAGCCGGGACCGAGGTTGTTTGCCGAGATCCCGGCATTGTTGTTTTTCTGGTAGCCTGTGTTACCCTAACCGCTTGTGTTTTTGACTGCCTGAACTTGTCGTTTCTTTCCGCGACGGGGTCTTTCGACCCCTCGCACTTTTTGTGTCGTCCGGAGGTGTCCCATGATCATCACGACCCTGAACAACCTGGTGTGCAAGACCGCGTCTGTCGGCTTTACGAAGCTGACGACCTCGGCCAATCGCATCGGTACGGGGTTGCCGATGGTCATCGGTACGCATTCGGCGACTTTCCTGTCTCAGGGGTACATTCCCGTACCCCGACTTCCGGACCCTGAACAGGTTTCGGGATCACGGCAGGAGGTCACCGTCATGCCCTTGGTCACGATGAACTCCACCGGGATACCGACCAGTTGGGTCGGAAGTTTCTCTGGCACCAGTGCTTGCCATCATCCGTTACGGATGAACCCGCGAACACCACCGACGGCGGTGAGATCTGCGGGTGCAAGTCGGACCAGCTATCCGGGGTCTCCGGGTCGATATTGTCGGCTCAGCCGCGACTGCCAATCGCCTGACCGACGACTCGATTCAAAAGACCAGACTGCCAAACGGCTCAATACCGCGTGGCAACGGACAGCGACTCCGATTGCGGAAGCCAAAAAGTGAGGTGACAGCCGGCTCGATTGCATCAACACGGTTTTTGTCTGATTCGATGTTCCAGGACTGATCCCGGTTCACGACCTCCGACCACACGCTGTTGCGCAAAACTGCCGACTGTCTCCGACCAGAGACAAGCCAACCTTGACCACTGTGCCTGACCCAAGGCCGTTCCGTTTTGTGGAACAGTATCGACCGGGATGCAACTGACGCTCCGGAACAGACGGGCAACTCGTTTGCCCAGTCGTTCCCGTTAGTCCCGAAATTCGATCCTGTGTTTCTCAATTCGTAGCGAACCCCACACCAGGCCAACTCTGCCGTTGTCGCCGCAGGAATTTCTACCGGCTCAGCGTGTTGGTGTGTTCGCACCAACAGCACCGTGGACCCCCGCTCGGTTTGAGACGATTGTTCGACCCCCCTTTCATGACGATCCGGGGTGGGTGGACCGTCTCGCCGGTGTTTGCGACTCGGCAGCTTACAAAATATGGGACAGGATCGGGACAGGCTGACCGACCATGAGCTGGACTGAAATTACGATTCTCGTTGATAAGGCGAAGACCGGGGACCGTGACGCCTACGGTGAACTCGTGACCCGATTCCAAAGCAGCGTTTACGCGATGGCATTGGCACGCGTGCGCGAACCAAACGAAGCCCAAGAACTGGCCCAAGAAGTCTTCGTTCACGCGATGCGGAAGTTGCCGCAACTGCGTGACGCCCGGTGCTTCGCCGGGTGGTTGCGGCGCATTACGGCGCGCATGGCGATCAACCGCTTGACCCGCAAGGGGCCGATGTTCGGCACCGATCCGGAGATTCTGAACGCCGTGGCCGGTGGCAGCAACGACCCGGCGGACAACCTCGAATTGAGCGAATCAAAGTCGCAACTGCATGACGCTTTGACGAAACTTAAGCCCGAGGACCGCGCGACGCTCGATGCGTTCTACCTCCGGAGCCGGAGCTTGAAGCAAATGGCCCGCGAGTTTGAAGCCCCCGTGGGCACGATCAAGCGTCGCCTGTTCGTGGCCCGTCAACGCTTGAAGAACGTCCTTGTCGAAGCCGGTTTCGGCACCGACGAGGCGGGCTTCGGCGAACCGTCCGAAGACATGCCACGCAAACGCAACAAGCGGGAATTAGTCACGGCGTAAAACGCAACACACCGAACCGGGTCCATTGACCCGGTTCGGTGTGTTGACCACCTGACCACTTCCCATGCGCGAAATGCCGTTTCGGCTCGATCGACCTGCCCTGTCAATTGTCACATATGATAAATCCATTAAACTGATTGATCTTAATCCTTGTTTAATGTAGATTATGCGAACTGGGTCGATCGGCTCAGTCACGTCATGGTTTTTTGTGTCGTTGTTGTCTGTCCTATCTCCGTTTTTTTGCGAGGTGTGTTTTGCCCACTCTCTCTCGTACACGAACCTGCCGACGCGGGTTCACGCTCATTGAACTGCTGGTGGTGATTGCCATCATCGCAATTCTGATCGGCTTGCTTTTGCCGGCTGTGCAAAAGGTCCGCGAAGCCGCCGCACGTGCAAAATGCCAAAACAATTTGAAGCAAATGGGTATTGCGGCCAACGCCTACCACGACACGTTCGGTTGGTTTCCGGAAACCGGACGAACCTGGGGATCCAATCGCGTGGAACCTGCCAATCCCGCTGGGTTCGGCGGCTGGGGTTGGATGTGGTGTTTACTGCCGTTCATTGAGCAAGATAACCTCTACAAATTGCCAGACACGCCTGCGAACACACTGGTGATCGTCGGCACGCCCGTCAAAACCTACCTCTGCCCAAGTCGCGGACGGGCCCAAATTTACAACCTGACGTTCGCGGTGACACCAGTCAACCTGCCGATCGGCACTCCGGTTGGCGCTTTGGACTACGCCGCGAATGTCGGGCCGGTGCAAGGGAATTTGAGCGTCATTGGCGGGTTTGTCCAGCGGTTTAAACGTGTTCGTGTGGCGGACATTACCGACGGCATGTCGAACACGATGGCGATCGGCGAGAAATACGTGAACTCCACAAAGTACGGCTCCGACACGGGTGATGGCACGGGTTGGTTGACAGGGTCGGACCGCGAGAACCTTCGGACTGGCCAAAACTCGCCGCAACAAGACAACCCCGGTTCAAGCATTGGCGGCAACAATAGTGGGTTCTTTGGGTCTGCTCATCCCGGTGCGTTCAACGTTGGACTTTGTGACGGGAGTGTGCGCAGCGTCCGCTACTCCGTCGATCTGTTGAAAGCATTCCGTCCACTTTGCCAGCGAGACGACGGTCAAGTGTTATCACACAACGATCTGTAAGTGTTGTCATCCCGTTCCGAAGGATTTGAGGAGACAATGATTTCTCTGCATCTCAGAAGCTGGATCGTCCTGTTAGCCCTGCCGATCGTCGTGTCATCCCTGTGTGGCTGCGGTGGTTCCCATGCCGCAGTGTCCGGGAAGGTCGTCGAGGATGGCAAGTCGTATCAGCACACTGGCGAAAACATCAACATTGTGATGGCTGGGCCAAGTCACACGTTGTCTGCAACGGTCCAAAAGGACGGCAGTTTCAAGTTCTACGGCACGGAAAATAAGGGCCTGAAGCCAGGCAAGTATAAGATCGGGATTTCAAGTGATGTCGAAGGCGCCCCAGGTGTTAAGAAACGAGTGAAAGATGTCGAGCCAGAAAAATCGAACATGGAAGTCGAACTCGCAGGCGGCGAAAGCATCTCGTTGACCATCGACCTAGTCAAGCAAACGGCCAGCAAGTAACAGTTCAACAAGGCCACAAATCAACAAGCCCACGGACGATCGTCCGTGGGCTTGCAATTTTCACTTCTCTTCGATCGCATACAAATACTTTTCCCCCCGCAAGAACAGCGTCTTACCTACGACTGCTGGGGAGGCGTCGGTTTTGTCGTTGAGCTTGTTCGCCGAAATGAGTTCCGGCTTATCGCCTGCTTTCATCACAATCGTGGTCCCGTCTCGATCAACAAAATAGAGCCGTCCGGCGGCAGCGATTGGTGATGCGTAGAAACTGGTCACGTTCGGGAACCGTTCCGATTCCAGGATCGGCTTGCCGGTCTTGGCGTTCAGTATCGTCAGCATCGGGGTGTTTGCCTGGGTGAAATAGAGCCGACCATCCAGAAGCAATGCGGACGGAACGTAAGGTGTGCCCTTGCCGTACTTCCAGAGTTGCTTCGCGGAATCGGTCACGTCGCCAGTGCTGTCGAGTGAAACGGCAATCGCCGCGTAGCGCTGGTAACCGCTCATCACATACGCCGTTCCGTTGGCTGCGAGGGGGGATGGGATTGCGTTCGTACTCATCCCGCCACATTGCCAGATGAGCTTGCCGTCGGCGAGATTATAAGACCGCACGCGGGTGGTTCCGTTGACGATGACTTGCGTTTTGCCCGCGTGATCCACGATCAAGGGCGTGTTCCAACTGGTTCGTTCATCGCGCTTCACTTCCCATTTCGTTTCCCCCGTCGCGGCGTTCAACGCGATCAGTTTGGAATCGGCTTCTTGATCCCAGTTCAGAATCAGCGTGTCACCGTGGATGACCGGCGTGACCGCTTCACCCCACCCCAGGCGCGTCGTCATGCGGCTAATGTCGCGCTTCCAAAGTAGCTGCCCGTCGAGATCGTAGGCATAAATTCCGAATGACCCGAACGAGACGTAAAGCCGTTTGCCATCGGTCGTGGGTGAACCGGCTGCGTAGGAATGCGACGGGTGGTGGCCTTCGTGCGGCACCATTTCGGAAGCCACTTTACGCCACTTTTGTTTGCCGGTGTTCTTGTCGAAGCTCATCACTTCAAACTTGTAAAACTGCGTCGGTGGCGTGGTCTTGGCGTCGAACTTCGGATCGCGCTTCGGCAACTCGGCAGCGGTGGCAACACGGTCAGTCTTCGTCGCGCTCACCACAAAAACTTGGTCGCCCCAGACAATCGGCGAGGCGCTGCCTCGCCCGGTGAGTTCGGCCTTCCACTTGATGTTGGTCGTGTCGTTCCACGTCGTCGGCGGGTTGGCACTGCTGGGGGCGACACCATTTGAATCGGGGCCGCGCCACGTGGGCCAATTGTCCGCCGCCGAGGCAAGAGTTGTTAGCAACAAACCGAGAGCAATCGTGAACAGCGGTCGCATGGTAGGGGTTCTCGTGGGTAACAAAGGAAGACATCATTTAACCACGGAAGGCACGGAAAGCACGGAAGGAAATCCAATTCCGATTTCATTTCCGTGCTTTCCGCGTCTTCCGTGGTTAACAATTCTTGGCTACCTTCTGATAGGGTGAATGACCTGATCGGCGAAGCGTTCCATTTCTTCCAGTTGTGGGCTGCATTGCAACAACAACAAGTTCACACCCGCCGCTTCAAACGCGGCCACTTGGTCGATGACTTGTTGCGGCGTGCCGATCAAGCCAGCTCGGAGTCCGCGATTGCTGACCGAGTAATCTTCGAGGGACACTTGCTGTTCGAGTTGCGTGCCGGACAGCCATTGCTGGTAGTTGTTGTACCCAGCAGCAGATTGCTTCACGTCCGTAATGCGGGCGAGTTCGGCGTTCGCTTCGGCCTCCGTGTTCCGAACAATCGAGTAGGCCGCAACGCCGTAGGTCATCGGCGGCAGCCCGAAGCGTTCGCGTCGTGCGGACATGTCGGTGATTTTTTCCCGGATGCGGGCCGGCGGGTCGCCGTGCATCACGTAGGCATCGCACATCTTCGCAATCAGGTTCTTCGCGGCTTCCGACTCCCCGCCCGCGTAAATCGTCGGGCGCGGTTGCGTGACCGGCTTCGGTTGGAGTATGGAATCCGTCACCCGATAGAACTTACCTTCGTAGTTGAAGCCGTCCCGCTTCCACAGGTTGTCCAGCACGTCCAGCCATTCCTGGGTGCGGGCGTAGCGGTCGTCGTGTTGCGCGAAGTGGACCCCGTACTTCGTGGCTTCATCCTTCCACCAACTCGACACCACGTTGAGTGACAACCGCCCGCCGCCGCCAATGTGGTCGATGTTCGCGGCTTGCTTGGCCAGCAACGCCGGGTTGTGAAACGTCGGCCGCACCGCCACCATGTATTCGAGCCGATCGGTCACGGCAGTCAGTGCCGCCGCAGTACTCCAGGCATCCAGCGACGGGGCGGATTCACCTTTGATGTCGTTCAGATTCAACTCTGCAATCAGGCTCAAATCGTAGCCGATCTGCTCGCTACGCTGTGCCAACTTTTTCGTGTATTCCCACGTCGCGGCCATCTTCTCGTCGTGCACATTGGTAGCCAGCCGCCGAACACCGGAAGCCAATAACCATATCGCATCGGTTGCCCTCAAATGATGTCCACCACGAATCACACGAATCGAACGAATCAAGCAAAGACGACTATCAAACTACAAGCTACAAGCACGAAGTCAGTTGGGTCAACGATCCACACTGCTTATTGGATTCAATTCGTCCGATTCGTGTTATTCGTGGTGATAGGATCGGGTTAGATTGCGGCGTCCCAGTCGGCCATGTTGGCGAACAGCGGTTTCAATCGCTTCGGTCGATTCGGTTTCCACTCTGATTTCGCTTTCAGTTCCAAGAAATCGACCAGCTTCGCAAACGGATCGAAGCCGATCACATTGACCGCATCGGCCACGAAGTTGGAGAGCGCGTTGATATCGTAGTAGACCAGTTTCCCGTCGCGGTCATCGACCATGTACTCGATCCCTCCCACGTCAATTCCGGCGGCGTGAACGATCTCTTCACAGGCGTCGATCACTTCATCGGGTGGCGTGAACGCTTCGACTTTCAGCCCGGTTTTCGGGGCGTCGATCGCGCACGCCGAGCGTTGCAGCTCGACGCCATCGCTGCGTTGGCAAATGTCGGCGGGGCACAGGTTGAACGTTTCGCCAGTGGTGTAGACTTTGATCGCGTACAGAAATTTGCCACCAAGTAGTTCGACACGATTGATGTGACCACCACGAGCGGGAACGTATTCTTGAACCAGGGCCGTGTGATCGACGCCGAAGTCGAGCCGGTCTTCGGACGCGGCACGGGCTAGGTCTTCTAGGTTGTCGAACCGAACGATTCCCGCACCACTGCCGCCGATGTTCGCTTTGACGACCACGGGAAACCGCAACCCCGTTGCCCCTTCAACAGCTTTGCTTGCGTGATTGATGACACGCGATTCGGGGTAGGGCAGTTCCAGCGATTCCAGCAGGCTCAGTTGACGCGACTTCGAGGTTTCAATGCTAAATGCGTTCAGGCCGTTGACAACCGGCACGCCGATTCGTTCCAGGTGCGCGAGGTAACCGAGTGTGAAGAACATTCCTTGAATGCCGCCGCGTAGGTACGCGGAGGGACTCATGCGGTTGAAGACTAGTGAATAATTACAACTCGATTCCGATGGTTTAAACAGATGCGCACGCGGGTCCAGTCGTCGGTACGGAATGCCTCGCCGATCGAGTTCCGCGAACAGCGGGCGGAACCAATCGGGGTGTTCGTGATAGATCGCAAAGGGTTGATGAACGCGCATCGAACGTCTCCGGGCTGATAAAACCGTATCTCACGCAGAGCCGCAGAGTCGCGGAGTAAGTCAAGAATATGAAATTTCGAGTTTTGGATGACTCTGCGTCTTCGCGTCTCTGCGTGAGATTCTGCTTGAGTCAAGCAAAAGCCTGCTAGTCGGTCGGGTCAGTGGACTGGACCATGAACGCCAATTGTTCCAATTGAATGGCCAGATCGACGGAGACGACGCGGATGTGCGGTGGGGTGCGGAGCAAGACTGGGGCGAAGTTGAGCAACCCCTTCACGCCGGCGGCGATAAGCGAATCCGCAATCGCTTGGGCGGGTTCCGACGGCACCGTCAGCACGCCGAGTTCCGCTTCCAACGCACTAACCCGTTGCGGGATCGCGGCGAGGTGTTCCACGGGCAGTCCTTCCACCTGTTGACCCACTTTGGCGGGGTCGTTGTCGAACAGCCCGACGATGACGAACCCTTGGTCGCGGAACCCCTGATACCGCAACAACGCGCGGGCGAGATTCCCGACGCCGACTAAAACCGCCCGCCAACTGCGGTCAATGCCAAGCGTGCGACGAATCGCCGTGGCCAGTGCCGCGCCATCGTAGCCAACGCCGCGTTGCCCGAGGTGGCCGAGACCGCCGAGGTCGCGGCGAACTTGTGCCGCGCTGACACCCACAGCCGTGGCGAGTTCGTCACTGGAAATTGTCCCGCCGTTGCGGGCCGTCGAGCCAAGGCATCGCAAATACTGACTCAGCCGTTGTGCGGTCGCCCGTGAAAATTTCTCCTCGCTCACGTCATCTCCCAATCAAACCGTCGTCAAGTGTCAAGTCCGGCAATCCCTCGCTAGCGCGTCGGGCTAACAAGCAACTGCCTATCTCTTTTTACTTGCTACTTCTCCAGAATCCAACTGACAGGAATGGCGAGCGTCTCCCCGATGGGTTCCGCGAATGTGACGTGTAACGTGGCTTGCCCGTTCTGTTGGTGTGCGCCTTCGCGAGTAACAATAACGCGCACCGTGACGGCAAGTGCGGCATCGGGTGCAAACCGGGTGCGGATCGCGGGGTGATCGCAGTCGATTTTTGCGATGCGGATCGCCCCACGGTTGGGCGCACGGAGTTGGAGAAGTGTGGACGATTCTTCGAGGCTTTTCGAGACACGCACTTCGACCGAGTCCGGACTGGGAACGATGGCACCCGCCTTCCGCTTCAGCACCCGAATCGGCACCCGCAACTCGGGGTACAACGGGTCATCCGTGGTCAACACCACGGTCTCGTCGTTCTGCCCGGTTGGGTACGACTCTTTCAAATGAACCCGAATCGGAACAGCTCGAACACCGTTTTCCACGGTTCCAGGAGCAATCGTGGCGGTCAGATGCGGGCTTGTCGTTGTCGCGGTCAAGACTGTGAGTGACTTGGCCCGGTGATCCCGAACGGATACCGTTTGTGTCGTTTCGCCTGTCGTCGAAAGTGCGATCATGGGTGGTGTGACGGTAATTTCGCGGAGCAGCGTTGCACTGAGTTTCAGTTCCAATTCCGCGTCGGGTTGAACGTCCGGCGGTTGGGGCAAACCGGCATCTAGAGTGATCCGATACCGAACTTTCACGCGCCACGTGTGCAACGCCGCGGGTTGTGTCAGGGTGTTGACCGTGACTGTGATGATCGACTTTTCACCGGGGCGAAGTTGCGACTTCGAGGCACTGGGTTTCAGGCAACCACAAGGCGTTTCAATCGTGGTGATGGACAGCGTGCCACTTGTACCCCGATACTGAACGTCGAACGACTGGACTAGTGATGCCCCAGTTCGCACTTCGCCCCGGTCGATGGATTGTTGAACCGCGTGCAACCCAAGCGCGTCGGGTGTTGCAGTGGCCGTGAACAGAAGGCAGGCTATGATCGGGTACATGAAGGAAATACATAACTTCGGCACTGCGGACTCACAACCCCAAGTACCGGTCGCGCAGTTCCCGATCGACGAGACCCGATCAGCCGACGTTTATGCTTGCGATTTCATAACGTCACCCTGGTCGATCGAGGCGTGCCACGCGGTGTTGAATGGCGAAGAAAAAACTCGTGCGGATCGGTATCGAAATGCTCGCGCTCAAGAGCAATTCATTCGCAGCCGGGGTTACCTGCGGTTTGTGTTAAGTCAATATTTGGAACGTGATCCGGAAACAATCGAGTTCACCACGAATGCGTTCGGCAAGCCGCAACTGGCTGAAACACACGCCGCATCCGGATTGCATTTCAACGTGAGCCACACCGACGGCATTGCACTGATCGCAGTTGCGGCTGAGCCTATCGGCGTGGATATCGAACGAGTCCGAGAGGTTGCTGCTGCTGATGGTTTAGTCCAGCGTTACTTTCACGAAGTCGAACAACGCCAGTTCCATTCACTCGCAACACGCCTGCGTGCTGCTGCGTTTTTGAAAGGTTGGGTTTGCAAAGAAGCGGTGCTGAAAGGGATCGGCTGCGGGGTGCGGGATTTGGATCGCTGCATTGTGGATCTTCATCCGGAATCGCCAGCAACCATAGTTGGACCTGCAGAAACGGCAACGAATTGGAGTCTGGTGAGTTGGGTACCAGTTGTGGGTGTGCTGGCAGCAGTTGCAGTGGGGAGGCAGAAAAGCCCATGAACGATCGTTCATGGGCTTTCGGGGTTCATGGGCTTTCATCACTTCAATACTAATTATTCACTGGTGCGGGCACTTCCAGTGGTGCTGTTTGCAGGTACTTGTTGTAGGCCCGGTTGATCGTATCGGGTGTAATGTCGAGGCGGATTTGGTAGCCGATGCGGGGGAAGAAGTCGCGGGCTTTGACCACCTTCACGCCGTTTTCGAGGGCCACTTTCTTGGCGTCACGCAGGTTTTGGTCGATCGCGGATTTCACGGCGGCTAATGCGTCAGCGTTTGAACTGCTCGGGTAATAGCCTTCGATTGCGTAAGTCGTCAGACTGGTAATTTTACCCTGCCACGCCTTCTTTTCGATGTCGTACACGGCATCCACGATGATTCCCATGCGGGTCAGGTCGCGGACGACCATCTTGATGTCATCACTGCCGTCGGCATCAACATCGAACACGCCAAACAAGGCGACGTGGTCGGCTGCCCCTTTTCGCCAAGCCGCGTTGTACAGCACATCGCCGTTCAGAATCCGTTCGCGGATCGGGTCGTTTTCTGCGGTGATGCGGGCTTGGGAAAGGTGCGGCCCGAGAACGCTAATCACTTCGAGCATCCCCTTCGTCTTGATCGAGTATTCTTTCTCACCCGTTGCTAACGTGCGTTCGATTTTGCGGGAGTCGATGCCCCGTTCCGGGGTGTCCGAGGGTTGAACCGTGAACGTCAAACCGGGCCGGACCTTGTCCGCATCGCCTAGGTCGATGTACACAATGTTATCGGTTCGTTTCGTGATTTTGCCGTGGCTCTTTTCAAAGGCAAACTGGTCTTCTCGGGCGGTGAGTTTATCTTCCGCCTTACCCACCCGAGTGTTTAAGATTTGGATTTGTTGCTGTTGTTGCGCGATTGCGATATTCGCGGTTTCCACGGCGTCCGTTTTGTCGCGCGTGTCTTTGTTGTACGTGTCGGTCGCCTTCTCGAACTTCTTGATTTCGCTGGCAACCTGTTGCTTCACTTCTTCGACTTTGGCCGTCGTTTGGGCGGGGAAGGTTTGGGCGACGGTGCGGAGGGTTTGAACGGCGTCGGCGTATTCCTTGCTCAATTTCTGGTAGTTTTCCGCCGCGAGCGCCGAATTCTTTTCCGCCGTGGTCTGCTTTTGGCTGGCGAGGAGTTGCTTGGCGTAGGCGTTGACGACCACCGCGAACAGCCCTTTTTCGGGGCGGTTTTCGAGGTTTTGGCCGTCGGCCCACGGCCAGTTCAACACTTCACTTTCTTTCACTTCAAACTTGGAACCGGGCATCGCACGGCTTTCCGCCGCGACGAGGCCCTGCAATCGTCCCCGCAACTCGCCGGTGAACTTCTTGTACTCTTCGTAGACTTCTGGTTTCTTTGATGTGTTCTTCAACGAATCAAAATCGTCCTGGCTATCCATGCCCACCGCAACGCGGTACATCAGGACTTTGTCCTTCTCGGCTTGGAATTTTTTCTCAACGTCACCTTTCTCTTCAACGGCCTTTTTCTCGTTCGCCTTCACCGCCGCCTTCTCGTCGTAAGCCAAATACAACATGACCCCGAGAATGAGGGTCAGGAGTACGAAGACGGATAATGCAATCACAAGCGGAGTTTTCGTCTCGCCTTGTTGTTTGGCCATGACCGCGAACCTCACCGTAGGTGCTGTGAAATATCTGAAGCGGAGTCAGAGTACAGTCGAGTGTAAATGGGCTGAGTAAGCTGTCAACTCAAAAGGCACTAGTTCCCGCACTGTCTCAGAAGACTGCAAGGGTTGTGACGCGCCTGTCGCTTATCGGGACACTCGCCAATTCTGAATCCCTGTTGTTTGAACGAGTTGAAGGCAACGAGCGTTGGCGGAAAAGTAAATCGGTCAGACTGAATTGTAACACTTGACACTCGCATAGTCCGAACCGTAGACTTTGAACATCACTATCTATCGCCGCTAATTGTCCTGTCGAACGTTCCGCGAAATCCAGTGTCTGAACACACCTACCTGAACTCTGCCTGCTTGTTCCTGACGGAATTGCAAACACTGTGGCTTCTGACCTGCTAGCTGCTGTTTCCACGCTCCCGGATGCGGGCACACTTTATGTGCTCGACACCCACGGAATGATCTTTCAGATGTTCCACGGGATCGGCCCCATGTCGGCCCCCGACGGCCGCCCAACGAACGCGGTGTTTGGCGTCACGCGGGCCATTATGGGGCTGTACGACCACGGCGCCGACTACCTGCTCGCCACGTTTGATCGCAAAGAGCCGACGTTTCGGGAGGATCTGTACAAGCAATATAAAGCCCACCGACCGCCACCGCCGGACGACCTGATTGTCCAAGTCCCGATGATTTCCCAGGTACTCGATGCGATGTGCATCCCGGTGCTGAGCGTGGCCGGGTTTGAAGCCGACGACTTGATGGCGACCCTGGCGAGCGAAGGGGCGGCACGGGGGTTGAAGGTCCACCTGTGTACCAGTGATAAAGATTGCCGACAACTGCTGACGGACCGCGTCCAAATCCGGAATTTGCGGAAAGGGGAAACGCTGGATGCCGTCGGGTTGAAAGCCGATTGGGGCGTCGAACCCCGCCAAGTTGTCGATTTTCAAGCGCTGGTCGGGGACTCCGTTGACAACGTCCCCGGTGTTGCGGGGGTGGGGCCGAAGACCGCCGCGAAGTGGTTGCAACAGTACGGCACGCTCGAAAATCTAATCGCCCACGTCGAAGAACTCGGCGGGCCGAAATTGAAACTCGCCATGCAGACGGCCATTGCGAACGGCAGTCTCGAACTCAGTCGCAAGCTCGTGAAACTCGATGCCAACGTACCGATGCCATTGGAATGGGAAGCATGGCGCCGCCGCGATTGGGACGGCCAACGCTTGCTGGAACTCTTCACCGAATTTGGCTTTCGCGGCTTCGCCAACAAGGTGCGATCCACACTCACCCAAAGTGGTGTGAAGCAGAACGCCGAGTTGTTGCAGACAATCGGCGAACCCACGCAATTGGCTACTGCCGGTCAGGCGCAGGAAACGACGAAGCCGATCAAGCTACCAAAACCGGATCGCCCGTCGTTGTTCGATCAGATCGAAAATGACGGCGGCCCGGATGCGGACTTTGCGTTCGGCGCATTAGCGGGTGTGGATGACTGGAAGACAAACTACACCACCATCGACACGCCGAAAGACTTCACCGCATTTCTGGGCAAGCTGAATCAGCAAACCCGCATCACATTCGACCTCGAAACCACTAGCTTGGAGCCGATGCGGGCGGAGATTGTCGGCTATGCGTTTAGTTGGGCGGAGCAGGAAGCGTACTACCTGCCGGTGCGCGGACCCGTTGGCAGTCCGATGCTCGATCCGGTCACGACGCTAGCCAAGTTGAAGCCGATTTTCGAGAACGCCAAGGTTGCCAAGACGAACCAAAACATCAAATATGATCTGCTAGTGTTGCGGGCGCAGGGAGTCACGCTGCAAGGCGTTGCCGGTGATTCGATGATCGCGGATTATCTGCTCCATTCCGGGGAACGGACGCACAACCTGGATGAACTGTCACGCCGTTATCTGAAGCACGAAAATATCTCGATCAAGGAGTTGATCGGCACCGGCAAGAAGCAAATTACGATGGACCAAGTGCCGATCGACAAGGTCAGTAACTATGCTTGCGAAGACGCGGACACTGCCCAACGGCTGACGGCCTTGCTCGAACCACAACTAGCAGAGCAAGGGCTTCGGCAGTTGTACGACGACTTAGAAATTCCGCTGATCGAAGTCTTGGCTGAACTGGAATTCAACGGGGTGCGACTCGATACGCCGTTCCTCGCCAAGCTCAGCGCGGAGATGGAAATTCAACTGGCGTCGCTGGAGAAAGAGATACATGCACTCGCAGGGCGGGCCTTCAATATCGCGTCCCCGAAGCAAATGCGCGAAGTGCTGTTCGATGAAATGAAGTTGCCAGTCCAAAAGAAAACCGACACGACCGGCGAACCGAGTACCGATCAGGAAAGCCTCGAACGACTGGCCGCACTTGGTCACGAACTGCCAACGAAGATCGTGGGCCATCGGCAGGTTTCCAAGCTGAAGGGGACTTACGTCGATGCCTTGCCATTGCTCGTGAACCCCCGCACCGGGCGAGTTCATACCTCCTTCAACCAAACCGTGGCTTCCACGGGGCGGCTGTCATCCTCCGACCCAAACTTACAGAACATCCCGACGCGGTCGGACCAAGGCAAGCAAATCCGCCAAGCGTTCATCCCGCCGGACGGGTGGCAGATTTTAACGGCGGACTACTCGCAAATTGAGTTGCGGCTCCTCGCCCACTTTTGCGGTGATACCCAACTGCAAGCCGCGTTCGCCGAGGACCGGGACGTTCACACCCGCGTCGCCGCTGAGATTTTCAAAGTGGACGAAGACCGCGTGACGAAGGATCAGCGACGGGTAGCCAAAACGGTCAACTTCGGCGTGATTTATGGGATGTCCGCCCCCGGTCTTGCCACCCGACTTGGCATTCCGAAGAAAGACGCAGGCACGTTCATCGACTCGTATTTTGAGCGATACCCCAGCGTCTTGGCGTATCAGGACAACCTGTTGATGAACGCCCGCAAAACGGGGTACGTCGCCACGATTCTCGGGCGGCGGCGCGCGTTCGATCCGTCTGGAATTCGTTCCAATTCAAACTACCACAACCGTTCTTCAGCCGAACGTGAAGCGATTAACATGGAGATTCAAGGCTCGGCGGCCGATCTCATGAAGCTCGCTATGCTGGCGGTTCACAAGCGACTTCGTGCCGAGAAACTCCGCACCAAGATGCTACTGAGCGTTCACGACGAACTGGTGTTTGAAGCCCCGCCCGAGGAAGTTCCCGCACTCGCAGCACTCGTCCGCCACGAGATGATCGGCGCGATGGCGCTGTCAGTCCCGCTGCAAGTCGATGTCGCGGCTGGCCCTAACTGGCTTGATGTCGAAGACGTGACCGATGCGTGAATTCCCCAAACCCATCATCGGCCTCATTGGTGCGATCGGCGCTGGCAAGTCGGCTGTGGCCGCCGCACTGGCCAAGCGTGGCGGGGTCGTCGTGGACGCGGACAAACTCGGGCATGAGGTGTTGGAATTGTCCGACGTGAAGCAACAACTTGCTGCCCGATGGGGTGCCGACGTGTTGAAAGCCGATGGCACGGTCAACCGACGCAGAATTGGAAGTATTGTGTTTCAGGATCTGACGGAACGCCATGCACTCGAAGCGATCGTTTTCCCAGCGATTCGCAAGCGTGCGGAAGAAGCCATTACGAAACTTCAGGCCGACGACCGTGCCCGGTTCATCGTGCTGGATGCCGCCGTGATGTTGGAAGCCGGTTGGCATGACGCTTGCAGCAAAATACTGTTCGTCGATGCCCCCCGTGAACTCCGGATTCAACGCCTTGCGACAAGAAGTGGGTGGACGGAAGCGGAACTCGCCCTGCGGGAATCGGCGCAACTTCCCTTGGAAGTGAAGCGAGCACGTGCGGATGTTGTTATCATGAACGCCGGTAGCCTGGAAGAATTACAAAACCACGTCGATCGTGTTTTGAAGAGCTGGAATTGACTCACCGTTATTTGAAGCGTCCTTGCGACGATCAAGTCCACGATTTTTGCTGTTGAAAGGGTTTGTTATCATGGCTGATACGACGATGCCGGAACGAAAACCGGCCCGCGCGACGAGTGCGAAACCTCGCGCGCGGAAAAAAGTATTGGTCCCCGAAGTCGAGTCGGCGCTGGCGTCTTCCGAACTCGCTGCTGAAGTTGAAGTCTCAGAAGAAGTTCAAGTTCGAGGGGCGACTGCTGATCCGGCTCCGATCGAATCGCCGGTCGAGGTGGTCCCTGCCGACCGCGAGTCTACGACTGAACCAGACCGGGTCGATGTGACAACGTCACCCGCCGATCCTGTCGTTGTGGACGGGGACTACTTCGGAACCGGTATTCTGGAAGCAGCGGAACCGAGTGTTGAATCGGTTATGATCAGTTCCCCTAACGACGAAGTCCGCGTGGAATCGGCGACACCGCCACACACGTTGCCACCACACGCTGGACCAGTACGATCACCAAAACGCACGCCTCCCACGCCAGGTGTGGAACGACCTGATGTGGGTTTCGATGCGGAGACTAACAACCGCTACGAGGAAATCAAACGCGGTAGCACGTACATCACCCAGCTTCAGCAGATGACCCTCCTTCAGCTTCAAAAAGAGGCCAAAGACGACAAGCTCCCCCTCGAAGAATGGGCGGGGCTGAAGAAGCAAGACATCATCTTCCGCATCTTGAAAGAGCGGGTCAAACAGAACGGCTTGATGTTCGGTGAAGGCACCCTCGAAGTGCTACCGGACGGCTTCGGGTTCTTGCGTAGCCCGGACTACAACTACTTGCCGTGCCCGGACGACATCTACATTTCCCCGAGTCAAATCCGCCGCTTCGGCTTGCGAACAGGGTCCGTTGTGGCCGGGCAGATTCGACCACCGAAGGAAAACGAACGGTACTTTGCCCTTTTACGGGTCGAAGCGATCAACTACCAAGACCCCGAATTGCTGACGCAGAAAGCAGTGTTTCAAGACTTAACGCCGCAGCACCCGCACGAGCGGTTGAAACTCGAAAGCGACCCGACCGACTTGGAAACACGGATTATCGACCTCATTACCCCGATCGGGAAAGGGCAACGCGGGTTGATCGTCGCACCGCCGCGGACGGGGAAGACGGTTCTCCTGCAAAAGATCGCCAACGCCATCATTGCGAACCACCCGGAATGTTACATCATCGTGTTGCTGATCGACGAGCGGCCCGAGGAAGTAACCGAGATGCTCCGCAGCGTGAAGGGGCCGAAGGTCGAAGTGGTCAGTTCAACCTTCGACGAACCGCCCGCCCGGCATCTTCAAGTGGCCGAGATGGTGATCGAGAAAGCGAAACGACTTGTCGAATACGGCACCGATGTCGTGATTTTACTGGATTCAATCACGCGGCTGGCTCGGGCCTACAACACGGAGATTCCGTCCTCCGGCAAGATTCTGACGGGGGGTCTCGATGCCAACGCACTACATAAGCCAAAACGTTTCTTCGGCGCCGCCCGGAATCTGATCGAAGGGGGTAGTCTCACGATTATCGCCACGGCACTCATCGACACCGGCTCCAAGATGGACGACGTGATTTTTGAAGAGTTCAAAGGCACCGGCAACATGGAACTCCACCTGGATCGCCGCCTCGTGGACCGGCGGGTTTATCCCGCCATTGACATCAACGCGAGCGGCACCCGCAAGGAAGAATTGTTGATGAGCGAAGAGGAACTGCGGCTGTCGTTCCTGTTGCACAAGGTACTTTCGGACATGCACCCCGTGGAAGCGATGGACTTGTTGTTGAAGCAAGTGGCGAAGCATAAAACCAATGAAGAGTTTCTGACCAGCGTGACGTTGGGGCGTTGACAATCGCGGAACTGTTTTCACACTCGACTTGAATAGGACAACCATGCCCACCGTCATCGAAGGCGATTTTGCACCACCGCCTGGCCGGTTCGGAATCGTCGCGGGGCGGTTCAACGGGTTTATTGTCGATCAACTCACGGCCGGGGCTATTGACGCGCTGCACCGGCACGGCATCGCCGATGATGCGATCGTTGTGATTCGAGTACCGGGGTCGTTTGAAATCCCGCTCGTGGCCCAAAAACTCGCGGAAGCGGGAACCTACGCCGCCGTAATCTGCCTCGGCTGCATCATTCGCGGCGATACGGACCACTATGACCACGTTGCCGGTGCTGTCACGAGCGGCATATCGCAAGTGGCACTGAACACGGGTTTGCCGATCATCTTCGGCGTGTTGACCTGCGACACCCTGGAGCAAGCCATCCATCGGGCCGGTGCGAAGGCAGGCAACAAGGGGTTTGAAGCCGGCGTCACGGCGATCGAAATGGTCAACTTAATGCAGAAGTTGAGCTAGATTACGTTCCGTTTCCTTGTTGTGTCCGGGTTAGCCCGACGCGCCAGCGAGGGGTCTGCCGAAACGACTCCACGCCAGACCAACGTTGTGCGGCATGACGGACCAGGGCGGGAGCGTCCCGACCGGACCCTTCGCTGGCGCGTCGGGCTAACAAAAACCGCCAGAATGATATTGAAATTGCCCTAGTGGAAACGAGAGCGGCTCGACAGACAACTGTTGGGCCGCTCTCGGTCTGATTGTCAACTCGGATCAAATCTTCAGCACGCCGGTGCTGTCGCCGAACTGCTTGATTGGTGCGCCCATTCGCTCAAAGAAAGCCAAATACAAGTTCATCAGTGGCGTTTCACTGGCGAACTTCATGTGGCGTCCAGTTTCGATTGTGCCGCCACCCTTACCAAGGAGTAGGATCGGCAGGTCGTCGTGGTTGTGGCGATCACTGTCACTCAAGCCGCTACCGTACACCATCATCGTGTTGTCGAGGAGCGACGAACCATTCGCTTCCTTCACGGCCGTCATTTTTTCCAGCAAGTAGGCGAGTTGCTCGATGTGGAAGTGGTTGATCTTCTTGAGCTTGTCGAGCTTTTTCGCATCCCGACCGTGGTGGGAGATGTCGTGGTGACCTTCGGGGACACCAATGAACGGATAGGGGCGATTACTGCCATCGTTGGCGAACGGGAACGTCACGACGCGGGTGAGATCGGTTTGCAAGGATAGCACCATCAGATCGCTCATCAGGCGAATGTGGTCTTTCATTTCCTTGGGGATACCGGCTGGTTCCGCCATGTTGGGCTTGGGAACGGGCGTGCGATTCTCGCGGGCTTTCTGGACCTTGGCGATCCGCTGTTCGATTTCTCGCACCGCTGACAAGTATTCTTCTACTTTTCGTTGGTCGCCTTGCCCGAGTTGTTTCGTCAGCGACTTGGCATCGTCCATCACGAAGTCGAGAACGCTTTTGTTGTAGGCTTCCCGTTTCGCACGAGATTCCGCAAGTTCTTTCGGGTCGTTACCTCCGAAGAGGCGATCGAACACTTGTTTCGGATCGGTTTCCTTGGCGTTCGGTGTCGATTCGGACCGCCAGGATAAGTTGGAGGAATACGCACAGCTATAGCCCGAATCGCAGTTACCCGCTTGGGTGCCGCGTTCGATCCCGAGTTCCAGAGACGGGAATCGGGTCTGATCTCCTGTCATTTGGGCGATGTGTTGGTCGGCGGACATGCCGACGCGAATATCGGCCCCGTGAGTTTTCCGGGGTTGTCGGCCAGTCAAAAATGTAGACATGGCTCGGGCGTGGTCTCCAGGACCGTCCCCGTTGGCACGCCCCTTATCCAGCGTTAAGCCGGTCATCACGTTCAACTGGTCTTTGAACGCGGTCAACGGTTTCAACGTGTCGGGCAGTTCGCCAAGTTTGCCGACTACTTTCGGCGTCCAGTCGGATAATACGGCGCCGTTCGGCACGTACAAAAACGCCACTCGTTTTGGGGCGCCTGTGGCACCGACCAAACCGGAAGCTGTCGGTGGCACTGCGGGACCGGCGGCGCCCACGAGCGATTCCAGCCACGGCAACGCGACAACGGTGCCGAGACCTTTGAGAGCCGCACGGCGAGAAATCTGGGGATTCATGGGCTTATTCACTCCGTTTGCCTTTGCGCATTTGGAAGGCATCGCTTTCCACGATGGCCATCACGAGCGCTGAAAATTTATCGTTATTGGCTTGTAACTTAGTTCCGATTTCATCCAGGACACATTTGTCGTAGTATTCTAGCCCACGCCCCAAGGCGTAGGTTAGCAATTTCTCCGCTAAACACTTCCGGAACAGGTCCGCTTTGCTCAGTAATACCTGACGCAGTTGTTCAGGGCCATCAAATTTCGCGCCGTCGGGCAAGATTCCGGTGGCGTCGATCTTTTGTTTGTTGTCTTGGTCCCGCCACGCACCAATCGCGTCGAAGTTCTCCAGGCCAAACCCGAGCGGATCGAGTTTGGAATGGCAGCTCATGCAAGTCGCGTTGGCGCGATGTTGTTCCATCTGCTGGCGAAGCGTCCCTTTCAATTCACCCACCGGCGGCAACTCGGGGACATCCGGTGCGGGTGGTGGCGGCTGAAGCCCGAGGATGTTCTCGTACACCCATTTGCCGCGTTTCACCGGCGAGGTGCGGGTGGGGTTTGAGGTCACCGTGAGCACACTGGCTTGGGTCACAATTCCGCCACGGCGTTTGTCTGTGAGCTTCACGTAGCGAAATTCCGGGCCGGAGATATTCGGAATCCCATAGTGCCACGACATCCGATTGTTGATGAACGTGTAATCCGCGTCCAGGAACTCCAGAATGCTTCGGTCGTTTTTGACGATGTGATCAAAGAAGAGTTCCGATTCCTTAATCATCGAGTTGCGTAGCGATTCATCCCAACTCTTCAGGGTTTCGGTGTCGGGAGACAGCGTGCGGATGTTACGCAGTTGCAACCACTGGCCGGCAAAGTTGTCCACTAGAGACTGGCTCTTGGCGTCCTTCAGCATCCGGTCGATTTCCGCTTTCAGTACGGCCGGCTTGCGGAGTTCGCCACTTTGTGCCAATGAATACAGCGGTTCATCCGGCATACTCGACCAGAGGAAATACGCTAGCCGTGTGGCCAATTCAAAGTCGTTCAGCTTGCGCGATGCCGTGGCCTGCTGCGGATCGGGTTCGATGCGGAAGAGAAAGTGCGGCGAAACCAGGATCGCTTTCAGCGGTAATTTGATCGCGGTTTCAAACGGGTCGTTGTTGGAAACCGCCAGGTCGAACAGCTTCATCAACCGGGTAATTTCGTCGGGCTTCACGGGCCGCCGGAAGGCGCGTCGGGCAAACACCGCGATCACCTTTTGAGCGGCATCGCGGGCATCGGCTGGCCCGGTCGGCATTGCCACCAAGATCAATTTCGCGGAGGCCGGTAGCGGTCGTTCGGCGCCTTTGAGCGGTCCTTCGACTTCGATGAACTCGATACCGAGGGTCCGTGGTTTTTCGTCCGTCTCGATTGTTTCGGGATCAGTCGGGTTCTTGAATGAAACTGACAGCCGCCGTTCCCCGGTTTCGACTTTGTGCGTGATCTCATAAACCGCAGCTTTATCGGCTGGTGCGGTGACGACAAACGTCTTGACATCCTTGCCGTCAATGCGGACCTGCATTTCCGGTGGGGTATTCTCGTGTGCCAGCCCCCAAGCCTTCACGCGGACGATGTACTCGCCCGTTGCCGGGAAGTTGTACTTCTCCAACGAAGCTGCACCCTCGGTTGTGAGCATCACTTTGGGGCGCTGGTCACGAGTTCTAGCACTGCGGGGAATCACGAGGAGATTTTGCGGACGGAAGGACTGCTTCGACGAAGCCACTGCACCCACATTCACGATCGCTTGATCCAGAATGCTGTCCGCCGCAGTCATGTACTTTTCGAGCAACACGGGCTGGACGGAAAGCACGTCGCCGATGTTGTCGAAGCCGTACCCAACGTCATCGGACGGGAAGTTGTCGGCGGGCTTAAAGTTGACGCCACATAAGTCGCGGATCGTGTTGTTGTATTCGGCCCGGTTGAGGCGGCGGAGCGTAACCCGGCCGGGGTCTTTTGCGTTGACACAATCGACCTTCACGAGTGCGTCGTCGATCCAGGTCAAGAACTCGGCGCGGTCCTCTTTGGCGGGCGGCTTTTGTTTCTTGGGTGGCATTTCATTGTTGGCCACGACCCGCTGAATCGTTTCCCACATCTTGCGGTCTTTGCGTGCGTCCGCGAGCGATTTGTAAATGTCGAGTGGCACGCCACCCGCTTGCTTATCGCTGTTGTGGCACTTGTTGCAATGGGCATCCAGAAACGGAATGACTTTTGAAGTGAGTGTTTTTTCCACCGCGATTGCGGCAGCAGTTGCTGGCGGCTGCGCAACAAGTTGGGGCGAATGATTCGACGACACGAACACGCTTAGAAATAGGAATGACAACCCGACCCATGCCAAGCGAGAACGAATCCGCATGGAAAAAACTCCGAACCAATTAGGTGTCACACAGAACAAGCACGCAATACCTAGTACATACTGCGTGTGAAGGCATGTCCTTACCAATTTAGTGCGGCGGGTCAAGTTCAGCAACCGGAATCACGATCACCCATCAAACTCTCATGATTGAGATCACCCGCCATCACTTCTTCGGCTTCGCCACAATCACATCTTTCCCGACCCAGGGCCGTAGTGCCGGCGGGACAATCACACTGCCATCGGCTTGCTGGTAGTTTTCAAGAATGGCTACCAATGCCCGAGTGCAGGCCACTGCTGTGCCGTTGAGCGTGTGGACGAATTGCGTCTTCTTCTTTTCCTTGGACCGATAGCGAATGTTCAAACGGCGGGCTTGGTAGTCGGTGCAGTTTGACGTGCTGGTGACTTCGCCATACTCCCCCGCCGTGCCCCGTCCGGGCATCCAGGCTTCGAGGTCGTACTTGCGGTAAGCGGGTCCGCCCAGGTCGCCGGTGCAAGTGTCGATGACTTGGAACGGTAGCCCGAGACCTTGGAACAGCTTCTCTTCAATCTGGCGAAGCTCTTGATGAATCGTGTTGCTTTGTTCCGGCGTGCAGAACGCGAACATCTCGACTTTCGTGAACTGATGGACGCGGTACAGGCCCCGCGTGTCACGGCCGGCGGCACCCGCTTCGGTGCGGAAGCAGTGTGAAAGGCCAGCGTACTTTCGTGGCAGTTCGTCCTCATCAAAAAGTGTGTCGAGGTGCATGCCGCCGATCGTGATTTCTGCGGTGGCGATCAGGCACAGGTCGGTGTCCGCGATGGTGTAAAACTGCCGCGTTTCGGGGTTCGGGTCACGCGGCATGTAGCCGGTGCCTTCCATCACGCTCATTTTGGCCACGTCCGGCGTGATAACCGGCGTGAAGCCTTCTTTCACGAGGGTGCTGATTGCGTATTGCACCAAGGCGAGTTCCAAGAGCGCGCCTTCGTTCTTCAAGAAGTAAAACTTCTGCCCGGCGACTTTTGTCCCCGCTTCCAGGTCGGCGAGGTCCAGGCTCTGAACGAGATCGACGTGATCTTTCGGCTTGAAGTCGAACTTCGGGATGGTACCCGAAACATGCACAACCGTGTTGCCGTCTGCTGTCGCGGCAACAGGTGCATCCGGGTGGGTCATGTTGGGAATCGTAACCAATGCGCCTCGAAGGCTTTCTTCGATCGCCTTTAACTCCGCCTCGAACGTGCCGAGTTGGTCTTTCAAACCCCGGCTTTGGAGCACAAGCTTTTCGCGGAGTTCTTTGTCTTTGCCCGCCGTCTTGATTTGTTCGCTGAGTTGGTTTTGCTGCGCCTTGGTTTCGTCGTACTGCCGCTGGACTCGCTTGCGGTCGTCGTCCAACCGCACCACGTCATCGACCAGCGCATTCTTCACGCCCCGGTTGATGCAGTTGGCTTTCACCGCGTCCAAGTTGTCCCGAATAAACGCGGCGTCAAGCATGGCAAGTCCGAATGAGAAACTGAAGTAACTGGAACCACGAATGACACGAATCGGACGAATAAGATAACACCAGAAGACATCTGGGGTGTCGCTGCGCTCAACCCCAGGCTGATCGCTGGCATCCCTTCAGGATGCGATGATTTGGGAGGGTGCCAGTACCTGGGGTGTCGCTGCGCTCAACCCCAGGCTAATTGCTAGCATCCCTACCGGGATGCCTCGGGTTGCTGTCATCCCTACCGGGATGCTGCGGGTTGTTTTTATCCCGAAGGGATTACAGCCATTAGCCTGGGGTTGAGCGCAGCGACACCCCA
>JAYVXO010000049.1:0-7556 GCA_043785105.1 Fimbriiglobus sp. | reverse complement strand
CGATGCATCCGTGCGCTCCGGTCTGAGTTTGCCAGCCTTACCCCAGCCGTTTACCAAGCCGCCCAGATTCCAACAACATCAATCAACACGGCCTAGCGCATAGAGCCAGTTTAACGCGGACGCTATTCAGCTACTTCACCCAGGTTTCACTGACCAGTTCCTTGATACCAACTACTCTCGTCTCGCTCCCAGTTCGCTCAATTGCAACGGTCAGTTTACACTTCTGTCCGTCTTTTACGATGTCGAACAACTTTTTACCTAGTGCTGAGTTTTTTGTGACGTATCCGTGGAAACTGTCACTACGGCCCCCATACTTTTCCTCACAAGAGATTGAGTAATGGGTTTCTTTGGCATCAAAATATTGAAAATAGTAAGTGTCAGATAATTCCACTTCGACACGGAGTGTCAGGGACTTGTCGGTTCCAGCGGCCCAAGCCTTGAACCCAACTGGGTTGTAGCCAGCGTTCGCAGACCAGTCTAGCTTTAACCCGTCCTTTGTTTTCATTAGGTAATAGTCCTTCACCTGCGTACTTTTGATCCCATTCAACGTAACCTTGTGCTTCGCTACCACAGTCAGATAATCAGCTTTCGTATGGGCTTTCACCGAGGTGACGGTAATCTCCACGTCGTCCACGATCTGCCTATTTTTATAATAATTCTCCTGGACCTTCTCGAACTCTTCGGAATCGGTGACGTACTCACCCCGCTCTGCAAAGGGAGTTTTCTGATATACAGTCAAGAACTTTGCAATCGACTCCTTGTCAGGAATTGGCAACTTGCTGTCGTCTGCTCCGGTTTGACCCGATAATCCAATAAATAGCATCGTCAACACCCCTAATGTAGTCTTCATGATAATTCCTATGTTAAAGTTTATTTTGATTTGTCAAACACCTCTACTCGAAAGCTCTATGCACAAAATATTTAGCTTGGGTGCAACGCGGCAGTAAAGCTAAAAAAATTCTTTCGGCAACCCTGCAAAAAGCCCCAGAACTTTCCCCAAATAGAAGTAGAAGGATGTTCAACAGGAAAATACTATCGATACTTACCGAATAGGAACTTCCTAATTCTACCCTGTTCGCAGAACTTTTGTGTCAAATTCTGCGTGATTTCAGCTGGAAGTCTCGAATCGTTCTTATCAAATGGTAACTTCCGACATTGGCAGACTGTTATTCACCCACTTCTGCCTACTATCTGATTCCCCACCGCCGCCCCGAACGCGGCGAGCAGCAGGCCGACGTTGTCCACATACAGGCGGGTGCTGTGGAGGGTGACGCGCTGATCGACCAGTTTGAGGAATTGCCACACCTCGCCCGTTGTGACGCAACCGTAGATTGTGTCGATGCTTTGCCCGGCGCGTTCGTTGTCCATCTGGGCCGCGACCATTTGCGCGATGCACTGGCCCAGCCCGCCGTCGATGTCATTCTTCTTCGCCACGACCACGGCCATCAGCGGTGCGCGGAGTCGGGGGACTGGTTCCGAACGGGCTAACAGGAAGTCACACTCGCCCAAAAGCTGCCGAGACGCATCCACATCCAACTGCTGCCCGGACAGGATCGCCACAGTCCCGCCGGTCGCATCCCGGACCGCCAACAGAAGTGGGGCAACAATGAACTCCGATCGCGCCTTCTCGCTCACCAGCGCCAGTTGCATCCCCCGCATCAGCATGTCCGTCAGCCAACCCGGAACCGCAACCGGCTGCAAATCCGTGAACACGACCCCAGGGCGACAGACCACACCCAGATCCGCTTCCACGCTCTCCAAAGTGAAGTCGGTGTATGCCATCGGGAAGCTCGTGCGAAGGGAAACGGGACACGGCGATATTCTACGTCGGGGGCACGCTTTCCACTTCCCGAACGCTTCCAACTATCGGCAGCACAGTTTCGGGGCGGCGTGGTTCACCTTGCACGATTCGCGCACCGGCAAGCTTATCGAGATCGCGTATCGCCGCAGCCATCGCTTGCAGATCGTATCCGTGTGACCGTGCGAATTCGTCTCGCCATTCCCTCAATTCGATTAGCACGTCTTTGTCATTCACGAATCACCCTTTCCACCTACAAGATCGGTCAGGCACGCTCGACTAGCTCCAAGTCTTCATTGGAACATGTCTGGAAGACAAGCCCCATCTGAATGTAATCGACCATGAACCCTTTGCCCAAGTACGACCAATCTGACGACGTGTAGCCTTCGGCGAACGAAGCGGTGCCTAGCACGAAAGCCACCACCCCGGTCCACGCCGCGCACTGGACCCGGTCGCCCGCTCGGATCTCGTCACCTGAGCAATAGTGCGTGTCCGAACCACCCATCGGAGGCTCCTGCTTACTTCCAAACCCACCCGACAACCGTCACCCAGCCCGCGATGAACACGATGGTCGATACAGCCGCTGCAAGTATTCCGCCGATGAGGGACAGTAACCCCATCCGTACAGGTGCGGGCGTGTCAACGCGGATGGTAATGTACCGTATGGCCACCCGGTTTGAGACTGGGTTGGCATCTCCCAACTCGGCCATGAGCAGAGCATGAAGTCGGTCCAAAGTGGCCGAGTCACAGGTCAGGACTAGACCCTCGTATTTGTAATCCACTCGGACCTCACCGCTCATCAGAGGCTTCCTCCGCATCACATCACTCTTTCCACTTCACGAACGCTTCCATTGCGTAATACTCGGGCAGCCCAAGGAGGTCGAAGGTTTTGGCGGTGGCGAGGTTGCGGTCTTCGGCGCGTTGCCAGAATTCGCGGCGGTCGGCGCCGCCGGGGAACATGGCGCGGTCCTTTTGCGATTGGTGGCGGAAGATCGCTTGCTTCTTGCGTTCCAACACGTCGGGCGAAACGGGGACTGCCATTTCGATTTCGTGCGGTTCCCATTCTTCCCACGCACCCCGGTACAGCCACACGTCAAAGGGTGGGGTGACCGTCGAGGATTCCCCTTCGGCCTGACGGCGTGCCCGGAGTTGTCGGACCGATTCAAAGATGGCTTCCGCGCACAATCGGTGGGTGCCGTGCGGGTCGGACATTTCCCCCGCCACGTAAATTTGCGCCGGCTGAAGCCGCTGCAAGAGCTTGATGATGTCTTCGATGTCCTGCGGTTGCACCGGGTTCTTGGTGATGGTCCCGGTTCGGTAGAACCACAAGTCCATAAACTCAAGTTGCTCTGGCGGAATGCCACACGCTAGCGCTGCGGCCCGAGCTTCGGTGGCGCGGATCATTCCTTTGATGTTCAGCACTTCCGGGCTGTCGGGTTCGCCGGGGCCTTTTTTATCCAGGAAGTCGAACACCCGCTTCTTCATCGTTCGCAGTGCGGCTTTGTCCGACGTGTCACCGAAGCCGCCGACGAACTCATCGACGAAGTCCACGAACCGCCGGGCGTCGTGGTCGAACACCGCAATGTTGCCGCTCGTCATGTACGCAATGTGAACCTTGTGCCCTTGCGCCACGAGGCGGATGAGCGTGCCGCCCATACTGATAACGTCGTCGTCGGGGTGCGGCGAGAAGACCAAGATCGTTTTGCTGGATTGCGGATTCATCGACGCCGGGGCGGGCGTGTTGATGAGCGACTCGGCCATGCTTTCGTACCGCATTCCGGAATCGCCGTTCGACGATTCGGCTTTGATGCGGCCTGCCGGATAAAGGCGAATCGCGTTGAGGCGGTCGTGGAAGACTTCTTCACCGATGCGTTCGGCAGGGCCTTTCTCGCGCAGCAGGTCAAACAGGTGGTGTTCGCGGAAGTCGTCGTCGTTGAGCATTTGCAGGCCCTTTTTGGCCGACAAGCTCAGGTGGACGACCGCTTGGCGGACCAACTCCGGCGTCCAATCGCACGGCCCCACTTCCCACGGGCGTTTAATCGCGGTCAGTTCCGCCGCCGCCGCCGCATCCAACACGAACGTGGCGTCTTCGTGTTCCTGAAGGAAGCTCGCGGTGATCGCTTCGGTCGGCGGCTGTTCGATCGCTTTGTACGTGATGAACGCTTTGTGTTCGCCGAACGCCATCAAGAAGACTTTGCGCGCATCCAGGATGCTGGCCACGCCCATCGTGATCGCCAAGTTCGGGACGTTCTCTTCGCCGAAGAACCCGGACGCCGCGTCGCGCCGGGTGATGCTATCGAGGGTCACCATCCGGGTACGGCTCGTCTTCGGCGAACCGGGTTCGTTGAACCCGATGTGGCCGGTTCGACCGATGCCGAGAATCTGAATATCAATCCCACCCGCGTCCTTGATCTGGCGTTCGTAGTCGGAGCAGAAGCCTTCCATCTCTTCGAGCTTCAACGTGCCGTCCGGAATGTGGATGTTCTTCCACGGGATGTTGACGTGGTTGAAAAACGTCTCGTGCATCCACCGGAAGTACGAGTGCGAGTCCTCACGCGGCATCGGGAAGTATTCGTCGAGGTTGAAGGTGATAACCCGCGTGAAGTCGAGTCCGGCTTCTTTGTGGCGGCGAATCAGATCGCGGTAAAGCCCGACGGGGGTACTGCCGGTCGCCAGCCCGAGGACCGTGGGCTTACCCGCCGCGTTGCGGGCGCGAATCAGCTTTTCAATTTCCAGCGCCACAAATTCCGTCGCAGCGCCGCTGACGGGAAACGTGACCGTCGGAATCCGAGTGTGCGGTAAGTAGTGCTGAACTGCCATAGTAGGAGTGGAGGTCGTGGGTGGGGTGTTGTGTCGTACTGTTGTTGTAGCAGCCGAACACCTAACGTGCAGAGTGAAGAATTGCCGCCCACCCGAACCGACATCACCCCGCCGGCGTGTTCGCCCCGCGCATGAGTTTCTTCAACGCCTCGTTCGGCTCCGGCGGATTGTCCAACGCCGCGAGGAACGCATCGCGGTCCTCGTCCGACAGAACCAACGGCTCTTCTTCAAAGAAATGCGGCTCGCCACTCGGCGCTAATGGCACGACTTTCATTACAGACTTCCAGATATGGTGACGGGATTAACCTCCCTTATCCTATTTCTTTCGTGGCTGTAGTTAATGACGATGGCCTTCGTGGGCCATCTCACGAAATGACCTATGCAAATTCCGTTTCATCTGATTCGATCTGCGCGAGGGGTTTCGTGGAGCGCTGCGACTCCTCCGGAGTCGAAGAAGTGGCGACGGCGACCTGGGGTCGCAGACGCGACCCCAGGCTAATGGCTGCAATCCCTTCGGGATAAAATCAACCTGAGGCATCCTGAAGGGATGTCAGCGATTAGCCTGGGGTTGAGCGCAGCGACACCCCAGGTAACCTCAGCACAGCACCAAAACCTCGATGGACCAATAACCGCAAAACCCCAACTTCCGATTTGCCTGGTGACATCCTCTTCCGCCCGACGCAAAGTTTTCCACTTTCAGTCCGCACGCTGACACGCCGCTTTCTCGCCTGCACTCAACCGTTTCGGGTCGTTGTCGAGTTTCCCGACGCCCGTTGGGAGTTCACACGGATCGTAGGACTTTTTCTCGCCGTGGAGGTTTGACAGCCTGCCACACCAAGTGATCCTGGCCACCGGCTGGCAGAACACCCGGCTGAGTTTCGTCAAAGCCGCCCGAGTGATCCGCGAACAGCTCCCGCGAATCGTCGCCGCGTTGCGGGATCAGGCCGCGTTGGAAGCGATGCGTCCCAGAAGCGTCCTAGGGTAACGGACCTTCGGCCCGCAACCCTGGGCTAAGGGAACAACCCCGTTGGGGTAGAAAACCAGTCTTCTGCAATCAGGAACAAATTTCCCACCAACTCCGTGACGCCCACCCATCCAACCAACTAGCGAATCATTTTGCTGGACTTAACCCCATTGGCCTGCGCCGACTTGGCCGGTTTCGGTTTAGCCTTTGGTTCCTCGACTTCTTCGCTATCGTCTTCCTCAACGTCAGCCTCGTCGTTGATAAAAGTTTCCGCAAGCGCGGTGAGGGTCTCGTTCGCGGTCTTTTCTTGTTGAAGAGTTTCGTCGAGCAACTTTGCCACTTCGTCTTCAAACAAGATCGTAGCGAACGCCTTGGTCGTACCGTAGCCGGCGATCTCGTAGTGTTCGATTTTTTGAGCCGCACCGATGAGCGCGGCGTCTTTCGCGGCAGGATCGCCCTTTTCGGCGATGATTTCAGCGCCTTCCTCGATCAACCCTTTCATCGCTTGGCACGTCTTACCCTTGGGCTTCACGCCCAAGAGTTCGCACACTTTTTCGAGCCGCGCGGCCTGCTGACGGGTCTCTTCGAGGTGGGCGGTGAAGGCACTCTTCAGTTCAGGGTTCGAGGCCGCCTTTGCCATGCGGGGCAAGGCTTTAATCAACTGCGATTCGGCGCTGTACAAGTCACGAACGGATTCGTTGAGGACATCACGAAGAGAGTTCAACACAGAGTCATCTCCAGAAACAGTGGGGAAAAAGAAAAGCCATCCGCCGCAACCGCCGAGTTCGGGGCGGTGCTGTCGCTCATGCTCACCCCGAGTACCTGATAGGCCGGACAGTTGCCCGTCGCCGCGCGGTAAAGCAAATAGCCGCCGGACACGAGGGAGACGACGCCGGGGCCGCGACCCGACAGCCCGAACGCCGTGAGGTACCCGCCCGCCGCGAGGGACACCCAGCGTTCAAAACTACTCACGTTGGTCACGCTTGGCGGCAACGCTTGCGTCGCTCGGGCAATTGTCGAGTTCGGTCCCGCCGCCGATTTCACTGCGGTCGCTAACAAAGTGGAAGCCATACTGTTCCTCGCCGAGGGCAAAATAGGGTTGATTCCATGCAAATCCGTCGGAAAGCCAGCTGCAAATCAAGTGCCAGACAAGTTGCCGCAAGCCACGCGGACAATCACCGCACGAAAAATGGGACTAAAATCGTCACTTCCGGCAAGCACGCAATCCGCTGCCCAAACCAGAGAACGAAGACACCAAACAGGAAACGCGAAGGGTTAGGCTGCCAACGAGGTGATCGTAGTCGAGTAGAATTTGTGACGTGAGTATCAACATTTGACTTGAGACGGGATGAACAGGATTCAAATCCAATCTACTCTTTGGCAAACAGCGTCGTGGCCAAGCCGCGACCAGCACCGCAGTCCTGCACCAAAAGTCACGGAACGGAGTGTTCAACTTCAGGGCACCCCCTCACGAACGAGGCCAGCCCACAACGGCCAATTCGATTGCGTGGAAGAGCATTAGGTAGCGCACCGGGGGCAAGTGATGGAAAGATTATTTCGGAGGCGGGCAGCCGCTTTGGGCCGTTCGCCCACTGCAGCGATTGGTTAAGCCCGCCTTGATACGACTACCGGCATCACCCTATCCCTCATCTTTCGCCGGACCGGACCCAGGCAGCTTCTTCTTACGACGCGGTCCCTTGCGGCGATGAGTGATGCCGCACGATAGCCTCTCACTGTCGAGGCCGATGTTATATACCTGTACCACGGCATCTTCGAGGCCCTCGTCCATGATGATTTGCGCCTTCTGAAGCAGGTGCCGGGCCAAAGCAACCGCCTGCGGAACCGTCAAGTTGCAGTTAAAGCTTTTCTCAGTCTTATAGGAGTTACGCAGTTGGGTGATTTTGTTAGCTTTTGTACACCATTTCGGCACTAATAATTCAGGCCGATGTCGGAATGCGAAAGAACTGGGCTGAA
>JAYVXO010000048.1:0-7641 GCA_043785105.1 Fimbriiglobus sp. | reverse complement strand
TTTCTGGGGATGGTCTTGCTAGCCGCAACAATGATCTGGCTCAAATGAGATTTTCAGGCCGCCGTCGTTGACCCGCCTTCAATCAACACGGCCTAGCGTCTTCTTCTCTTTTTCATCCGCGATACAACCGGCGACATAGGCCGGTGTCAAAAACGCCACAACGCAAAACTGAATCACGGTGAAGACGAGGAAAAACTCCGTGGCGAACTTCGACAGCCGTTCGGACGGGATCCGGTCCATCGTGGCGTTGCGAAAATAACCGACCTCTTCCAGCCAGACCATGTATTGAAAACAAAACACCGCCATCACACCGACGACGTACAGGGCACGGTAAACAAACGTGGACCGTTTTCGCCCGAGGCGGACCACTTCGTACAAAAAGACCGGGCCGAACATATTCCGCACGGCGTCGCGGGCGACGATCGCAGCCACCGCCAACCACCCACAACTGGCGACAACGAATAGCCCCGGTGACCAATTTTGTTGTTGCCCCAGGTACCAGATGCCAACGAAGCCGAGACCCCACAACGCGATGCCAAGCCACGGAAGCCACATGACGAATCGGTTCGCCCAACTTGGTTTGGCAATCGTCGATGGGAGATGCTTTGCGTCCGTCCGGGTTGCCATACTTTCCCCGCAGATTGGTCACGACGAATTCGGATGAATCGCTTCGCCAGTGTAAACCGCCCCGCGCCGCACGGCAACGAAACGGTAAGATGTCGCCAGTTTCCGAATGCTGCTTACAGGAGATGACGATGTTCAATCGGTGCTGTTTCACGCTGGTAGTCGTATTGGTGCTGAATGGCAGCGGGAACGCCGACGACAAGAAGTTGTCTGTGCTGAGTGATAAAGAAATCGCGGAAGGGTGGATTGCCCTCTTCGACGGCGAATCGACGTTCGGTTGGACGGTCGAAGGGGAAGCCAAAGTGGAAGGCGGGAAGCTAATACTCGGCGGCACCAAGGCCACGACACTCACGCAAACCAGTACGTTCGGGCCGTTTGCTTACAACATGGAATTTGAAGCAACCCTACCCAACAAGGATACGCCAACGCTGTTGTTCCTTGACGTGAACGACAAAGAGCCGGGGTACAAAATCGACTCCAAGTTCAGTCGGTCCCGGTTCGCCAATTCACCGGGAACGCTCAACAAGCGTAGCCAACTCCGGTTAGTCGTTCCGGAAGGCAACGTGTTAACCATCAAGTTGCTGAACCTGTTGCCACGTGGGTCGAAGTCCCTTTTCAACGGCAAAGACCTCGCCGGATGGAAGGTCAACAGTGCCGACGCTAAGCGGGTGCTGTCGAAATTTGACGTGACCCCGACGGGGGAGTTGCGGGTCATTAACGGTCCCGGTGACTTGCAGACGGAAGCACAGTTCGGCGATTTCTGCTTGCAGTACGAGTGCAAGACCAACGGGAAGTTTCTGAATAGTGGGATCTTCTTTCGCTGTATGCCGGACCAATACCAGAACGGCTACGAAGCCCAGATTCAAAACGCCTACAAGGACAACGACCGCACCAAGCCCGTCGATTTCGGCACGGGTGCAATCTATCGCCGTGTACCGGCACGCAAGGTTGTTAGCAACGACGAAGAATGGTTCACGATGACCGTGCTGGCCAATGGCGCCCACGTCGCAACCTGGGTCAATGGTTACCAAGTTGTCGATTGGTTGGACGATCGCAAAGCGGACGAAAACCCGCGAAAAGGGCTACGAACCGCAGCAGGGCACCTGTCCATTCAAGGCCACGACCCGACCACGAATATCGTGTTCCGCAACATGCGGATCGTGGACCTGAAGAAATGAACCACGAATCACACGAATCCGACGAATAAAGCCTAATAATTCAGAATTCACCGCAGAGTTGCAGAGAGCGCAGAGCAATCCAAAACAATTTGAATGGCTTTCTCTGCGCTCTCTGCGACTCTGCGGTGAACATTGCTTTCTAACTCTACCCACTTGTATCGGTCCGGATTTTATTCGTCGGATTCGTGTGATTCGTGGTGAACAGTTCTTGGTCGGGGTTTGGCCCAGACGCCGGGGAGTTCTCCGCGTGGGATGTCGCTTTTCGTGACTAACAGGCTGACTAATACACCAAGTACAAAAATCACGCTTCCACCGGCCAAGGTGTAGCGGATGATCTGTGCAATCGGTGCTGGTAGATACAACAGCCAAACACACACGGCGACCAACAGACCACAACTGATTGGCAGGAAATACTTCAGACAGGTCATCATCACTTGGTCGATCCGCAACCGGGGCAGCGACCAACGCATCCACATCATCACGATGACTAAGCCGCTGACTTTAGTGATGAAAACAGTTGCGTTGACCGCACTTCCCAGCCAGAAGCCGAAGCGCTCGGTTGGCTCGAACGGTAGGAACCCGCAGTGCCAACCGCCGAGGAACAACAACGTTGCTAGCCCGCTGACGGCGAACATGCTGGCGTATTCCGCGAGGAAAAAGAACGACCACCGTAGTCCGCTGTACTCCGTGTGAAACCCGGCGACCAGTTCGCTCTCGGCTTCTGCCAAGTCGAACGGTGCGCGTTTGCAACTGGCCGTGGCCGTGATGAAAAAGATGAAGAACGCGAGGAAGGTAAACGGGTCGTGGAACAGGTTCCAATCCCAGAACCACCCGGTTTGTTGTTGGCCGATCGTGTTCAAGTTTAACGTGCCGGTCAGGCAAACGGGAATCACCACACACAGCGAACGCGGCACTTCATAGCTGACGACTTGTGCGGCTTCACGCACACCGCCAATCAGTGACCATTTACTACCCGATGCGTACCCCGCCAACATCACGCCGAACACTTCCGACGACAACACCGCGAGCATAAAAAAAGCCGCGATGTTCACCTCGTGGGCGACCAACCCCATGCCAAACGGCAACGCGATAAACCCGGTGAACGCAGCACAAAATGCCAAGTAGGGTGCCATGTGAAACAAGAACTTATCTGCCGCATCGGGCGCGAAATCCTCTTTGTTAATGAGCTTGATTCCATCGGCGAGTGATTGCAACAACCCGAACGGCCCGACGCGAGTCGGGCCGAGCCGGTCCTGCATCCGCCCCGATATTTTGCGTTCCGCCCAGATGTACATCAACGTGGACACACCAATGAACGAAATGAGAAGACCCGCCGCAACCAAAGCGACGGTTACGATCACAGCCCACTGGGGTAAGTATTGCGCGAGCAACTCGATCAAGGCTATCCCCAATTGAAGTTTGGTTTTCTCGAAACAGTCTAGCCAACAGGACCGGGAATCGCCATCATGTTTCCCGATGCGAACCACACGACCCCAATTTGGTCCCAACCTCCGCCGACCGTTCACCGAACGGCCGGGAAACACACCTCCGCCCAGTCTCTACCGATTCACAATACCCCAAACGGAGCCGATACCGGCAGACCCTTGTGCCCGCGACGCAAAGTTGGCCCGCCTGGAGGCGGCACTGCTTTTGGCGGATGAACCCCTCACACCGCGTCGGCTTGCCGAAGTCGCCGCTCTTACGGATGTTGCGGAAGCCCGACGCATGATCGAGAAATTGCGGTTGTTATACGACGCCGACAATACCGCATTTCAGGTCGAAGAAGTAGCAGGAGGGTATCAACTTTTCACGCGGGTGACGTTTCACCCCTGGTTATTACGGTTGCGCCGAACGGGTCACGATTTACGGCTCACACCCGCCGCCCAGGAAACATTGGCTGTCATTGCCTACAAACAACCGATCACCCGCGCCGAAGTTGAGAATGTACGCGGTGTTGCGGTTGCAGAAGTGATCCGCATATTGATGGAAAAAAGTTTGGTCCGCATCAGCGGCCGACACCAATCATTAGGCCGGCCACAACAGTACGGGACGACCAAGAAGTTTTTGCAAGCATTCGGGTTGAATTCACTCGACGATTTGCCTGAAGTTGCCGCATTAAATACCCGCAAATAGTGCTAAATAATCGGGGCTTATGGCATTCGCTGCAAGTTTGATGTGATCGTGTCGAACCCAGATATTTTGTACACTACTACCGACTGAACTCGACTTGGAATCTGAAATCGGGTGGCTTCGGAAACAGATATAGCGACGACCCTGCACACCATTTTTGCACTTTTTGGATATTACGCACTTCACGACTGCTTGTAATAGTATATATCAAGGTCACTGTGTTGAATTCTTCTAGCTCTTCAATTAAAAATGGGAGATCGTAATGGGTCGTAGTAAAAATGGCGGTCCGATCAGTAAGCGGAAAATGGTCGAGATGGCGGTCACGGACCTTGGGGATGCCGGTCCCAAGGAGATGCACGCGCACATTCTGAAACAACATGGTGCGGATCTCACGTTGCAAATGATCTCGTCGTACAAGTCGAATTTGAAGAAAGCCGGGAACATGGGTGGCGCGAAAGGCGTCTCGGCGGACGGGTCAATCGGGATCAAAGACCTTTCATTACTCCACGAACTGATTAACCGCGTCGGTGCCGCACAACTTCAATCCCTCATCAAGATGTTGAATAAGTAATCGCCACCTTGTCACTCAACGGTTTGGTGCTATCCATGCACCATATCGTTAGGGCGAGTGGTGTAATGGCAGCCACGAGGGACTTAAAATCCCTTGCTCGCAAGAGCGTGCGGGTTCGAGTCCCGCCTCGCCCACATCTTCTATTTTGAGACGTGATTTCACTTCCGTCGTGCTTCTTTTGATTCACACTTTTCTCGCCATATTACTGGCTTCATGAGTTGGGTATTTCTATGTCGGATCGCTTCTACACGCCACAGCCAATTGGTGTTGGTGAATTCATCCTGGATGGCCCGGAATCGCACCACCTCACGACGGTCCGCCGATTTGCCATCGGGGATCGTGTTGTGATGTTCAACGGCGATGGCCATGAATACGCCGCTGAGATCATTGCGGTGAGCCGGAAACAAGTCATGTTGAATGTGGTATCGGTGCAAGTTGTGGACCGGGAGTTGGACTTTGAGTTGGTGATCGCGTCCGCAATGCCGAAAGGGGACCGGGGGGAATACCTCATTGAGAAGCTAACAGAACTCGGTGTCACGCGGTTTGTACCACTCATCACATCACGGTCCGTTGTCACACCCAAAGCATCCAGCGTGGAGAAGTATCAGCGCGGCGTGATTGAAGCGAGCAAGCAATGTGGCCGCAATCGCTTGATGGCGGTCGATTTGCCGGTCACGTGGGCAGAGTTTTTACGCAGTCCGTCCGGCACTTCGCAACGATATGTACTTCATACGCAACTTGGCAACGATGGACCGCTTCACCGTCCAATCGCAGCGTTAACACGTCCACAGACTGTTACAGTGGCCGTCGGTCCGGAAGGCGGGTTTACGACGGAGGAAATCGACGCAGCCATCCATCAGGGGTACCAGGTTCTGAGTTGCGGCCCGCGTGTGTTACGGGTCGAAACAGCCGCGACTGCAATTGCGGCTTGGTTGGGTTTGAACGCGATCAGTAATCTTGCTTTTCCAGATTCTGAAAGGCTTCCTTGAATTGTTGTGCTGAATTAAACCGAAGGTTGCGGTCGCGTTCAATCGACTTCATGAGCAAGCTCACGATTTGCGGGTCCAGTTCGGGGTTCATGACCTCGGCCTTGCGGGGTGTGGTATTCAGCCGCTTGACCAGGGTTTCTTCCGATGATAACGACCGCTCCCACGGCAGCACCCCGGTGAACAGTTCGTATGCGGTGACGCCCAGTGCAAATAAATCGACCCGTTGGTCGGTGGACATCCGCTTGATGATTTCGGGGGCTAGATAGTCCACGGTCCCCGTCCGGTTCCCCGGTTGACAGAACGCGGGCGTGAACGGCACCGTCAGGCCGAAGTCGATCAACTTGACGACGCCTTCCTTGTCCACCATGACGTTGCGGGGGCACAGGTCGCGGTGCAACCATTTCTCGTTGTGTATGTACTGGACGGCGTCGCAGAGTTGGCACATCAATTTGACGCGGTTGCCGCTCAGATTCGGGCTTTTTGTTTCGATCAGGTAGTTCATCCCGAGGCCGTCGATCCACTCCATCACGAGGTAAGGATCACCTTGTTTGGTGAGGCCATGCTCGTAGGTTTTCACGCAATTGTCGTGCTTGAGCGTGACGCACACGTCACCTTCGGTCGGCTTCTTCTCCCCCAACCCGGCGAAGCGTTCCTCGAACTTCTTCGTCTTCGCCTTGTCCATGATCTTCAAGCAGATCGTGCGGCCGAGTTCGCGGTCGTAGGCCTTGTAGACTTTCGACATGCTCCCTTGCCCGGTGCGGCCCTGAAGATCCCAGCGTTTCGCCATGTCCACGATCTTGCGATTATCCTTACCGGAGCCGAACAACTTGCTGAAAAAGCCCACGGTTGCCTCAGATCTTTGAGTGTGTTGCGAGTGAAAGATTCGACAGGGTTCCAGGACAAGCGAACCGCGAGTTTCATTCTACTGAATTTGACAATAGTCGATGATCCGCGCGACTTCGGTTCGGAGATCCTTGCGGTTCACGATTCGATCGACGAAGCCGTGTTTCATCAGAAATTCGCTAGTCTGAAAGCCTTCGGGCAACTCCAAGCGGATCGTGTTCTTGATCGTCCGCGCCCCGGCAAAGCCGATCATGGCTTTCGGTTCGGCGAACGTAATGTCGCCTTGGAACGCCCAACTGGCCGCCACACCGCCCATCGTCGGGTTCGTTAAAATGCACAGATACAGGCCACCCGCGAGGTGATACCGCGCCAGCGCCGCCGAGACTTTCGCCATCTGCATCAAGGACAGAATTCCTTCCTGCATCCGGGCGCCGCCGCCGGAACCGCTGACGAAAATGAGCGGCAGTTTCATCTCCGTGGCCCTCTCGGCGGCACGGGTCAACTTCTCGCCGACGACCGACCCCATTGAACCGGCCATGAACGCAAAATCCGTAATCCCGAGCACTACACCCCGACCGCGGATGAACCCCTTGCCGGTGACCGCCGCGTCCAGCATCCCGGTTTTCTTCTGCTCTTCAAGCAGGCGTTGGCTGTAAGGAATTCGATCGACGAACCCGAGCGGGTCCAGCGGGGCAAGGTCCGTGTCCCACTCTTCAAAACTGTCCGCGTCCAAGAGTTGTGCAATCCGATCCGTAGCGGAACTGTAGAAGTGGTGGTCGCACTCCGGGCAGCAGTTGAGCCGGGCCGCCACGTCTTTTTTGAAGACGGTCGCCTTACACTGCGGACACCGAACCCAAAGCCCTTCCGGGACACCACGTTTCGGCCGCTCGGTCATGGGGAACCCGGACACTCGATCCGCCCTTTTCAATAGTTGCCAGGCTCTGTCTGCTCACCAAAATGCGCTTTGGCGGGTCCAGAATAGAAACATCTCATCCAGAACGCCCCGTTCCGTCAAGGGCGCCGAAAAACTCGCCGACGGAAGGGGAAGAATTTTTCTGGCGTTCCTCAACGTGCGTTGATTGGGAACTGACACCTGGGTGTCGCTGCGCTTGTGGGAGTAACCTGGGGTGTCGCTGCGCTCAACCCCAGGCTAGAGCGTTCTTCAAGTAATCGTAGCGTGGTATCCACAATGCCCCAGGTAGTTCCCGCTTTCCTGCGGCCGGATCATGTCGATCCATTTTCCGATTCCCGCCTCCAGCGTCTCCACCGTCCGCAACGCCGCCTTCCGCGCCAGCGACTTCAACTT
>JAYVXO010000047.1:0-22587 GCA_043785105.1 Fimbriiglobus sp. | reverse complement strand
AGAAAATCGCCCTCTTTGCTGGCGGCGGGATCGCGGGATTGCTCGGCATTTACGGCTTAGTCCAAATTGCCGGCGCCGAAAGTCCTGCGGGTAAAGTGAAACAATTTGAAGCCGCCGCGACTGCCGTGAAAAGCGGCGTGGCCGGACCGGGGGCGCCCGCACCGGACCTCCCCGAGTGGCTCACGAAACCCGGCACCAAAGTCAACATTAACGCGAACGAATTCGCGCTGACGGGTGTGCCGTTTGAACCCGTCGATCGCCCCGACATGCTTCGCAAAAACCCGCTCGTCCTTGGCATTGATGACGCAACGATCGACATTATCCGCGTGCCGATGGTGGCCTACGACATCACCCAAAACGCCGCCGGCGAGACCTTGATCGGTGTCCGGATCGGGATTACTGCCGTCAGTAAAGACCTCGATCAACTTCGGAAAAACGTGACCGACGCGCAAAAGCGGTTTGAAGGCAAACCACAACCGACTAATCGTCCAAGGCCTCCGGGCTTTCCGGGTGGGTTCCCCGTTGGTCCGGGCGGTGGCGGGTTCCCCGGTGGTCCGGGCGGTGGTGGCCCCGGCGGCGGCGGGTTCCCCGGTGGACCAGGCGGCGGCGGTGGGTTCCCTGGCGGGCCGGGTGGTGGTGGGTTTCCCGGTGGTCCCGGCGGTGGTGGATTCCCTGGCGGCGGCGGCCGGGGTGGCCCTGGTGGAATGGGTGGACCGGGCGGTGGGGACAGCGGCGGCGGCATGGGGGGATTCGGCGGCGGCACCACGCGGTCGGACACGACGGTGCAGTACGTGACACCAGCGGAAGCCAGTTCCAAGGGCATGGCCCTGGCCGAAACGATCTACCCGCTTCGGGCGGTGGTCGTGAACATGACCTTCCCGGTGAAACTGCAACTCGAAGAAATCAAGAAAGCGCTCCGGGCCACATCGACGGCGGAAGCACTTCAGTTGTCGGCGATTAACGGCGTCCCCGGCCCGGTGTTTGACGGCTTCGACGTGGACCGAATGATTATGCCACCCAACGGCAGTTGGTCCGGGTGGGCGGAATACGACCACTACGGCGAATACTTCCGAACCGTCCGGGCACGCAAGATCGCCGATTACCCGGAGACGGGCTACACGACATCGTTCATGCGGCCAATCAACGAAAAGCTGGTGGCCCCGCTCCCCGCGATCGCCGACGGCCTCGGTGATTACAAAAACATCTACCTGAAAGCGATCGTGGAAGGGGCCAAGAAGCTCCGGGAAATGAACCAAATTCCGATCCCGCAAAGCGCATTGGAAAAGCAGTTGGGCGGCAAAGTGGGTGACGATAACCCCTATGCACCAGTCGGCGGTGCGGTCTCCGGACCCGGTGGCTTCGGCGGCGGTCCGGGCGACGGCATGGGCGGTTTTGGCCAGAGCAAACCGGGCGGCGGGGCGGGTGCCCCTGGCGGCTTCGGTCCGGGTGCCCCTGGCGGCTTCGGTCCCGGTGCCCCAGGCGGCATGCGCCCGCCCGGTAGCGGTGCCCCAGGCGGTTTCGGTAGCGGTGCCCCTGGCGGCTTCGGTCCGGGTGCCCCTGGTAGTTTCGGGTCTGGCGTCGCGGGTAGTCTGGAAACGCAGCAGAACGTCATCGACCACGTGCTGATGCGGTTCCTGGATACGAACGTGCAACCGGGCTACAGCTACCGCTATCGTGTTCGCGTTAAGCTCAAGAATCCGAACTTCGGCAAGCCAAGCCTGGTGAGCCAACCCGATGCGGCCAAGCGAGAAGTGATCGAAGGGTTCTGGCAGGTGATCCCGCAGACCATCACCATTCCGGAAGAGTCATTCCTGTACGCCCACGACTCCTCGAAGTACGTCGAACACTACACGGACATCGTCAACAATTACGGCAAAGAGTCGGCCTTGAAGAAGGTGTTTGAACTGGACGAGGTCACGACGGGCAAGCGGGCCGTCGTCCAAGTGCAACGCTGGATGCAGCAAATTCGCATCGACGGGTCCGGCAACAAGGCCGAGCCAGTTGGCACCTGGGTTGTCGCAGAGATTCCCGTTGCCCCAGGGGAGTTCATCGGCAAACGGCAACTGATCGAGTTGCCACTGTGGTCCGGTGGGATTAGTAATTTCGTGCTCCGGGAGCTATCGAGCGGCGTGCGAATTGCCAACATCAAAGACCAGAATCACCAACCGAAGGGCTGGCCGGTCAACTTCAAGTCGTCGTCAATTCTGATCGATTTCGACGGCGGTAAGTCCAAGTCGCGGATCAACGACAAAGAGGTTCTGGACGACGCGGACAGCGAACTGCTGATCCTGCGAGCGGACGGTAAGTTGATGATCCACAACAGCGGCACCGACGGTGAAGACCGCCTTCGGACGGACCGAGACAGCGTGTGGACGGAATGGGTGAAACGGGTCAAATCCCGCAAGGATTTCCAGGCGCCAGGAATGGGCGGCCCACCCGGCGGGGGCGCCGGCGGGTTTGACAAGGGTAGCGGCGGCAAAAACTAACGGGCGTCCGCGAAACGATCAGTTGAGACGGGGGGCAATTTGCCCCCCGTTTTTCGTTGCGATTTACATCCCCGACTCGGGTTCATTCCATGCCACGGGTGAAGGTCATACAAGTTGGCGGGAAATTGTTTTCGGTTTGGTGGCCCCGGTAGGGGTCATGGACTGTAGCCACGGGTGGAGCGCTTCGCGCAACCCGTGGAAGCAGAGTCTCCGCTAATAGTCTGCCCTGGAGGGGCAGCGGAATTCCTTCGCCCCTCCAGGGCGATTGACAATAGGGTGTCACTGTCCACGGGTTACGCTTCGCTCCACCCGTGGCTACAGTCCGATGCCCCTCCAGGGCATAAAGCCAAGACACCAAGCTCTCAGTAAATCATCACACCGACACAAATGATGTTCACCCCTATGCCACCGACGCTGATTGACACCCATGCCCACCTGGATGATGCACGGTTTACTGCCGACCTTGCGGATGTTTTGTCACGGGCGGAGACGGTTGGCCTTGAACGGATCATCACCATTGGTGTCGATGTCGCAACCAGTACAGCGGCGGTGCGGCTTGCCAACCACCATGCCATCATCGTGGCTGCCGTCGGGATTCAGCCGAACCATGTTGCCGAGATTGCACCCGGCGATTGGGAGGAAATTCTTCGCCTGAGCACCGACCCGCGAGTCGTGGCGATTGGGGAAACCGGGCTGGATCGCTACTGGGACCGCGCACCGTTTCCGCTGCAACAAGAGTATTTCGCCAAACATCTCGAACTGGTCCGCACGGTGGGCAAGCCGGTGATTATCCACTGCCGAGAAGCCGAACCCGATGTCGTCGAACAACTCCGAACGGAGTTCGACGCCCACGGTCCGATTCGCGGGGTGATGCACTCCTACAGCGGCGACGCGGCCACCGCCCAAGCGTGTTTGGCGATGGGGCTGCACATCTCGTTCGCGGGTATGGTGACGTACAAGAACGCTGAAGAACTTCGCCGCGTGGCCAAGGACGTTCCGCTGGATCGGCTCTTGGTCGAAACCGATAGCCCGTACTTGGCTCCCGTCCCCAATCGTGGCAAACGCAACGAACCTGCCAACGTCGTCCACACCGCCGAATGCCTGGCGAAAATCCACGACGTGCCCCTCGACGTGATCGCGGAGCAAACGACAACCAACGCGCGAACGCTGTTCGGGCTAACGGGTCTCTGAATCACGCAATTCACAAAAGCTCGCCGGTTCTGAAACGAACACCGTTTGTAGACGCGGTGTTGCTTGACAGACTTCGGGCAGATTCCGAAACTGAGGGTCTGTCGTTTTGGCGGGAGTGAGGGGTTCATGATCCGATTTACCTGCCCCAACTGTGATGCCGTTTACACGGTCGCCGAAGAAAAAGCGGGCAAGACGGGGCAGTGCCCGAAATGCCAGTCGCAATTTCTCATTCCCTCGCCTATTCCCCCATCGCAAGTCGCGCCGGACAAACCTGTCGCTGAATCCATCGAGGTTACCCCCTGCCCCGGTTGCCAAGCCCGCATTGCGGTTCACGAACCGGACCTGAAGTCGAACGTCGAATGCCCCTATTGTGCGACCGTGTTCGTTGCCGAACGGGTCCAGCACAAGCCGGAATCCAAGCCCGATTCCCCACGTGATCGGGATTGGGGAGACGAAGACCGACCGACGAACCGACGAAATCGTCGGGATGACGATGACGATGAATACGAGGATCGTCCGCGCCGTCGCAGAAGCAACTACCGATCGACCGACCGGAAGCCGGGCAACGTCGGTGCGATCGGCGGGATCATGTTGGGTGGGGCGATTTATGGACTGATCTGGGCGCTGGCCGTCGCGGGAATGAGTTGCTGCCTGTGGCCGGGTGTTTACTTCACGTTGGTCTGGTCGATCTTGGCCATCGTGCGGGCCTCAGCAATGTTGGGGCAACACGATCGCCAGCCCGCGCCGCGAACATTGCTCCTTTTGCAGATTCTGTGCATTTTGAATCTTGATATTGTGAACTTCATCTTGGGGATCGTTGGCCTGAATTTGCTCAACGACCCGGACACGCAGGACTATTTTGATCGGCGTAGTCACCACGAATAGCACGAATCTGACGAATCCGAACGAATGATTGGTGTGGATCCGTTGGGTGTCACTGAAGTCGGTGGGAAATTTGTTCAATGTTGCAGGAGACTGGTTTTCAACCCCAACGGGGTTGTTCCCTTAGCCCAGGGTTGCGGGCGTAAGCCCGTTACCCTGGGGGATGCACCCATTGCCGGGAAGCATCCTCCGCGTGGCAGGTTCCCAGGGTTTCACCCTGGGCTAATAGAACAACCCCGTTGGGGTAGAAAACGAAGTGGGATACACAAACTTCCACCAACAAATGTGACACTCGCCCGTTCGGTGTCAGAATGCGATTCTTGGTTGAAGTGCTGCTTTTGACGACCGTGATAGATTCGTGTCATTCACAGTTGAGTCCGATTAACGGCGAGGTCTTTATGATTCGGTTCGCATGTCCTGGTTGCGGGGCAACCTATTCAGTGAGTGATGAAAAAGCGGGCAAGACCGGGAAGTGCCCGAAGTGCCAATCGCAGTTCGTCATTCCCCTGGCTGAGGAGCCACCACCGCCGCTTCCGACCCCGAGCGTGGATGCAACCGCCCCGGTGGAAATTGCCCCTTGCCCCGGTTGCCAGGCGCGGTTGTCCGTGGCCACGGCGGACTTGGGCGTCGATGTCGAATGCCCGCATTGCCAGACGATTTACCCGGCGGTTCGCCCCGGTCAGCAACCACTTCCCAAGGCCGAGAAGCGGATCGCGGATGTCGTCGAAAGCATAACCCCAAGAAGCAAGCGCCCTCGGGATGACGACGACGACGAACGCCCGAGAAGTAAGCGGCTTCGGGATGATGACGACGACGAACGCCCGAGTCGCCGCCGGGCACGGGATGATGACGACTACGACGACGAGGAGCGACCAAGGAAGAAAAAGAAAAAGAGCCGGCATAGCAATGTCGAAAGCAAACGGGTGATGGCGGGCGTTCTGGCCTTGTTGCTTGGCGGGTTCGGCGTCCACAAGTTTTACCTCGGGTACACCACAGCCGGGATCATTTACCTGTTGCTCTGCTGTAACGGCGTGACCGGCGTGATGGCCCTAGTTGAAGGAATTATTTACCTCACGAAATCAGACGAAGAGTTCATCGAGACGTATCAATTGAATCAGAAAGAATGGTTCTAGTTTTTTATACTGCTACTTGGTTTCGGAGCGCGCCGTCATGATTCGTTTTGCGTGTCCCGGTTGTAATGCGACGTTTTCGGTCGGGGATGAGAAGGCAGGCAAGACGGGGAAATGTCCGAAGTGCCAATCGCAGTTCGTGATCCCGGAGGCCGAAGGCGGCGCGGCACCCGCTTCACCGCCGCCCCCGCCGCCGCCGGTTTCGGACGACGTGGAGATTGCGCCGTGTCCGGGCTGTCAGGCGCGGCTTTCCGTCTCCGTGTCCGACTTGGGCGTCGATGTTGAGTGCCCGTATTGCAAGACCGTTTACAAAGCCAAACGCCCCGGCGCCGCTCCACAACAACCGAAACCGCGAAGTCCTGCGAGTGACGCTCCGTCGTCGGTCGATGCCGACCGCCCGAGTCGGCCACGCCGCCCCAGGGACGACGACGAGGAAGCACCCCGCAGCCGTCGGCGCGACCGGGATGACGAGGACGACGACACACGCCCCAGCCGTCGGCGCCGGGATGAAGACGAGGACGAGGACGACGATGGCGAAGAAGCCCAACCCCGTCGGAAGAAAAAGAGACGCCGCAACTACGAACCGCATCGGGGGACCAAGATCCTGATATTCGGGCTGTTAGGCTTCTTTTGTTGCCCGATCATCTTCGGGTTGATTGCCATCAACATGGCGAACGTGGACCTGGAAAAGATGGACAGCGGCCGGATGGACCCGGAAGGTGCGGGATTAACGAAAGCGGGCAAAATCCTGGGCATTGTCAGTATCGTTTTGTTCATTCTCAGTGTGGTCGCAAACCTGGCACTTCTTGCGATTGGTAAGTAGCACAGCGCGCCGGCAGCGGTGCTTTGCTGGCCTAGCGTCGGAGCGTATCGGCATGATTCGGTTCGAGTGCCCCGGATGTCGGGCGATTTACAACGTGAAGGACGACAAGGCGGGCAAGACCGGAAAATGCCCGTCGTGCGGGTCGCAGTTTGTCATCCCCCGGCCGGACCCCGAACCACCGGCATCACCGCCCCCGGTGCCGCCGGTTCCGGAAGTTGCGCTGGCCATTCCAATCCCATCACCGTTGATTACACCCGTCAAACGGGCCGATCGGCCCTTGCGCCGCGTCGAAGCGGATTCCGATGAGTTTGATGATGATCGCCCCCGACGGCGTCGCCGAACACGCCCTCAGGACGATGACCCATCGTGGATTCAAACCAACAAAGGGCTGTTTCGCATCATCTCGGGCGTGATGAGCTTAATAACGGGTGCGTTGCAATTGATGTGCGGTGTTGGAATTCTGGGCGCCGGGACATTCCTTTTTGCAGCGGTGGCGGGCTTCTCTGGCACTCCCGGCAACGGCCAGGGATTCAGTAACCTCTGGTCTGGCTTGCTCTTGGTGTGTGGTCTGGTGTCACTCGTGTTTGCCCTACTCTACATGCTCGCCGGAATCGGCGCCCTCACTCGCAATAGGTTTGGCCGAATCCTGACGATCCTTGTCGGCATGGTGGCCACAGTCTGGTCGATGATTGCGTTCGGCCGCGCGGGGATGTCGCTAATCAACCTCGAACTTCTCCCGTTTTTCTTCGGCGTGTTGCAACTGCTCTTCGCGGCGACTCACGCCCTCACGAGCTTCTTCGCGGCCATCGGTGCCGGATCGGACCGCGAGTTTAGTCAGTAGCCGCAGCACTCCCACGTGGTGTGGTATCATAAACGTCAACAACCGTTCGGAGCAAACCAATGCCGACTCTATCAATCCCAGAAAGCACCTACCGCAACCTAGTCCTACAAGCCGCCAAGCAGAACACGACAGTGGACGACTTAGCCGCCCGCCTGCTTGCGGACACGGTAGCCGACCGCGATGCAACTGACTGGATGCTGGACACTGAATATCACGCGGAGTGCGCAGCGAACACGACGCCAGTTCCGACGCTTGAGGAAGTGCGGGCTGCGCTGGCCAAAATCCCAGGAAGTATCAGCGCCGACATCATCGCCGAGCGAGAGGAGCGGTTTTGACCAACCCTGAAAATCTCGTTGTGGGTCTGGCGGATCCCGGCGAACCGGCTGCGTAAGCTGCTGGGTGGGCAGCCACAAGCGGGTGTTAGGTTGTCACCCAGGCGACTCACGTCGCCGGTTCGCCGGGAAGGTTGAAATCGAGAGCGACGCTTTTCCGTAGTTAGCCAGTCGCCACGCCGTTCCAATTCTGTTCTAATCTCACATCAGCGAAACCTCTTGCCCGTGGTGGGGTTACATACCCTTATCTGACTCCCAACTTATGTACCTCGCCGGAGGTTTTCCTGATGAAACTGATTCGCGCACTTTGCTTTGCCGTTCTGGCTGCCACGCTCGTCGGGTTCGGCATTGCGTCGTCTGTTCCGGCGGCAGATACGCCGAAGTCGAAGCTGGAAGAAAAGAAAGAGCTGCGGCTGAAACTCAAGGCAGCGCTGGCCAAGAAGCAAGCCGATGCCGACAAACCGGCGAGTCCCAAAACCACCGTCAAGTCGGACGATGCGATCCACGCGCCGGCCAAACCGTACATCAAGCCGATTGCCCAACCAATGAGCGATGTGATTCGGTTCCTTGATGAACAGATCAATACCAAACTGACCGCCGAAAAGTTGACCCCCTCCGGGCCGGCCAACGACGCGGAATTCTTGCGTCGGGTTTACTTGGACTTGACCGGGGTGATCCCGACGGCGGAACAAACGCGGACCTTCCTGGACGACAAGGATTCGGCCAAACGCGCCAAGTTGATCGACGAACTGCTTGCTAGCCCCAACTACGGGCAACACCAAGCGGACATTTGGCAAGCCAAGCTGACCTCACGCGATTCCAACAACCGCTTCGTCCAGCGTGACCCCTTCATTGATTGGATCGCCGCGAGCTTTAACAAGAACGTGCCGTGGGACCAGTTCGTCACGCAACTCGTGACCGCAACCGGGACGGTGGAATCGAACCCGGAAGTGACGTACTTCTTCATGAACCGCAGTGCGGACAAGCTGACGGACAGCGTGGGGCAACACTTCCTCGGGTTGCAAATCATGTGTGCCCAGTGCCACAACCACCCGTTCACCACGACCAAGCAGACTGAATACTGGGGCATGGCCGCGTTCTTCAGCAAAGTCTCGATTGATCGACCGATGAACGTCAACAAGGGTGGCGACAGCACGAAAATTGGCGTCCGCGAAGGCACCGGCCCGAGTCGCACGAAAGAGTTCTTCCCCGAATCCACAAAGAAAGTCGCCCCGAAGTACCTCGAAGGGGAAGAGCCAAAACTGTCCAGCAGCGAACCCTACCGTCCTGCGTTAGCCAAGTGGCTGACCAGTGGTGCGAACCCCTACTTTGCCAAGGCGATGGTCAACCGCACGTGGGCACAACTCTTCGGCAGCGGCGTCGTCAACCCCGTCGATGACATGCACGTCGATAACCTGCCGTCGCACCCGGAACTGCTGGCCACGCTCGCCAACCAGTTCATCGCCACCGGCTTTGACGTGAAGCAACTGTACCGCACGATTTGCAACAGCCAAGCGTACCAGCGCACCAGCAAGCCGAGTGCGGGCAACGAGACGGACCGCAAGCTGTTCAGCCACATGACCGTGAAAGTGCTGATGCCGGAGCAGCTTTTCGACAGCCTGAAGTCGATCACGAACTTTACAACACCTGCCAAGCCCGGCGCCAAGTTGCAGGCCGCACTGGGCCGTGGACCCGTAACGCCGCGTGACAGCTTCGTGCAGTTCTTCCTGGCGGGTGCCGAACACGCCAACGCGACTGAATACGAAGCCGGCATTCCGCAAGCCCTCCGGTTAATGAACTCCCGTATCGCCGGTAATCCCGCTGCCGCAAAAGCCTTCATCAAACCCGGTGCCAAGCCGCCCGAGATTATTGAAGAAATGTACCTCGCCGTGCTGTCTCGTCGCCCCACCCCGGACGAAGTGGCGAAACTGACCGACTACCTGAAAAGCAACACCGCGACTGGCTACCCCGACGTGCTGTGGGTGCTACTCAACAGCAGCGAATTCACGTTGGTGCGATAAAGACTGTTTCTGTGGCCCCGATAGGGGCCAAGGAATGTAGCCAGGGGTGGAGCGCTTCGCGCAACCCCTGGAATCGGTCGCTGCCCACGGGTTCCGCTTCGCTCCACCCGTGGCTACATGCCGGTGCCCCTTCAGGGCACAAAGCCAAGAAGTCTTCTGAATTTGTAAAAGTCTCGACTAACACCAGCAATACAGACACCGATACCGAACTGATAACCCTCACACACCCGATCCTGGAGATTCCCATGTTCACACTGTCCGAAAAGTCCCGCCGGGACTTCCTGCGATTCTCAGCCGCTGGCGTTAGCACCGTGGCGGCGTCCGGTTGGATGTCGATCCTCGCGGACGCGGCCAAAGCGCCTGCGGTGAAGGGGAAGCACAAGAGTTGCATCCTGTTGTGGATGGACGGCGGGCCGTCGCACAAGGACACGTTCGACTTGAAGCCGGACAGTAAAGGGGCGGGGGATTTCAAGCCCGTCAGCACTTCGGCGAGCGGGGTGCAAATCAGCGAACACTTGGGCAAGGTGGCGAAGTGGATGCACACCGGCACAGTGGTTCGCGGGATGACCAGCCCGGAAGGGGCACACGCGCGGGCCAAGTACAACCTGCACACCGGCTACCGCGAAGGCCAGGGTGGCATCACGTACCCGAGCATTGGTTCAATTGTGTCCGCCGAAATGGGCAGCCGCGACGCCGCCGTGCCGAACTTCGTGTCGATCGGTGGCCGCAGTTTTGGCTCCGGGTTCCTGGGGCCAAAGCACCAACCGCTGATCGTCACCGATGCGGCACGGGGCATTGAAGACCTGAAGCCGATCGTCGCCGAGAAGCAGTTTGCCAACCGGCTCGACTTGCTCGCCACGATGGAAAAGGCTTTCTACAGTGAGTACCGCGCCGACGCCATCACCGACCACAGCACCGCCTACGAACGCGCCGTGACGCTGATGAAATCGAAGGAGTCGAAGGCGTTCGACATTAGTCAAGAACCGAGTGCGGTGAAGAGCCGGTACGGTAGCGGCAAGTTCGCCGAAGGTGCCCTCATGGCCCGGCGACTCGTCGAAGTCGGCGTGCCGTTCGTCGAAGTGTCGCTGAACGGTTGGGATACGCACATCGACAACTTTACCAAGGTGAAGGCCCTTTCCGGGCAAGTCGATTCGGCACTGTCGGCGTTGCTCGAAGACTTGAAGGAACGCGGCCTGTTGGACTCCACGCTTGTGGTCTGGATGGGCGAGTTCGGTCGCACGCCGAACATCAACACCAAGGGCGAAAAACCAGGCCGCGACCACTACCCGAAAGCCTGGAGCTTGGCGATGTTCGGTGGCGGTTTGCGGGGCGGCAACGTGATCGGCAAGACCGACAAGGAAGGCGCCACCGTCGTCGAACGCCCCGTCTCCCCGCAAGACTTCCTCGGCACCGTGTGCGAAGTGCTGGGCGTCGATCACACCAAGAAAAACGACACCCCGAACGGTCGCCCCATCACGATTGTCGAGAAGCCGAAGACGTTCACGAAAGAAATCGTGTGAGATACCGCTCACGGGTCGAACTGCGTTCCGGCCTCGATGAGCCGTGGGGTTGACCCCCACGGGGTGCGCACCCCGTGGGGGTCAACCCCACGGCTCATCGAGGCCGGAACGCAGTTCGACCCGTGAGCGGTATCTCACACGATTTCTTTCGTGAACGTCTTCGGCTTCTCGACAATCGTGATGGGGCGACCGTTCGGGGTGTCGTTTTTCTTGGTGTGATCGACGCCCAGCACTTCGCACACGGTGCCGAGGAAGTCTTGCGGGGAGACGGGGCGTTCGACGACGGTGGCGCCTTCCTTGTCGGTCTTGCCGATCACGTTGCCGCCCCGCAAACCGCCACCGAACATCGCCAAGCTCCAGGCTTTCGGGTAGTGGTCGCGGCCTGGTTTTTCGCCCTTGGTGTTGATGTTCGGCGTGCGACCGAACTCGCCCATCCAGACCACAAGCGTGGAGTCCAACAGGCCGCGTTCCTTCAAGTCTTCGAGCAACGCCGACAGTGCCGAATCGACTTGCCCGGAAAGGGCCTTCACCTTGGTAAAGTTGTCGATGTGCGTATCCCAACCGTTCAGCGACACTTCGACGAACGGCACGCCGACTTCGACGAGTCGCCGGGCCATGAGGGCACCTTCGGCGAACTTGCCGCTACCGTACCGGCTCTTCACCGCACTCGGTTCTTGACTAATGTCGAACGCCTTCGACTCCTTCGATTTCATCAGCGTCACGGCGCGTTCGTAGGCGGTGCTGTGGTCGGTGATGGCGTCGGCGCGGTACTCACTGTAGAAAGCCTTTTCCATCGTGGCGAGCAAGTCGAGCCGGTTGGCAAACTGCTTCTCGGCGACGATCGGCTTCAGGTCTTCAATGCCCCGTGCCGCATCGGTGACGATCAGCGGTTGGTGCTTTGGCCCCAGGAACCCGGAGCCAAAACTGCGGCCACCGATCGACACGAAGTTCGGCACGGCGGCGTCGCGGCTGCCCATTTCGGCGGACACAATTGAACCAATGCTCGGGTACGTGATGCCACCCTGGCCTTCGCGGTAGCCGGTGTGCAGGTTGTACTTGGCCCGCGCGTGTGCCCCTTCCGGGCTGGTCATCCCGCGAACCACTGTGCCGGTGTGCATCCACTTCGCCACCTTGCCCAAGTGTTCGCTGATTTGCACCCCGCTCGCCGAAGTGCTGACGGGCTTGAAATCCCCCGCCCCTTTACTGTCCGGCTTCAAGTCGAACGTGTCCTTGTGCGACGGCCCGCCGTCCATCCACAACAGGATGCAACTCTTGTGCTTCCCCTTCACCGCAGGCGCTTTGGCCGCGTCCGCGAGGATCGACATCCAACCGGACGCCGCCACGGTGCTAACGCCAGCGGCTGAGAATCGCAGGAAGTCCCGGCGGGACTTTTCGGACAGTGTGAACATGGGAATCTCCAGGATCGGGTGTGTGAGGGTTATCAGTTCGGTATCGGTGTCTGTATTGCTGGTGTTAGTCGAGACTTTTACAAATTCAGAAGACTTCTTGGCTTTGTGCCCTGAAGGGGCACCGGCATGTAGCCACGGGTGGAGCGAAGCGGAACCCGTGGGCAGCGACCGATTCCAGGGGTTGCGCGAAGCGCTCCACCCCTGGCTACATTCCTTGGCCCCTATCGGGGCCACAGAAACAGTCTTTATCGCACCAACGTGAATTCGCTGCTGTTGAGTAGCACCCACAGCACGTCGGGGTAGCCAGTCGCGGTGTTGCTTTTCAGGTAGTCGGTCAGTTTCGCCACTTCGTCCGGGGTGGGGCGACGAGACAGCACGGCGAGGTACATTTCTTCAATAATCTCGGGCGGCTTGGCACCGGGTTTGATGAAGGCTTTTGCGGCAGCGGGATTACCGGCGATACGGGAGTTCATTAACCGGAGGGCTTGCGGAATGCCGGCTTCGTATTCAGTCGCGTTGGCGTGTTCGGCACCCGCCAGGAAGAACTGCACGAAGCTGTCACGCGGCGTTACGGGTCCACGGCCCAGTGCGGCCTGCAACTTGGCGCCGGGCTTGGCAGGTGTTGTAAAGTTCGTGATCGACTTCAGGCTGTCGAAAAGCTGCTCCGGCATCAGCACTTTCACGGTCATGTGGCTGAACAGCTTGCGGTCCGTCTCGTTGCCCGCACTCGGCTTGCTGGTGCGCTGGTACGCTTGGCTGTTGCAAATCGTGCGGTACAGTTGCTTCACGTCAAAGCCGGTGGCGATGAACTGGTTGGCGAGCGTGGCCAGCAGTTCCGGGTGCGACGGCAGGTTATCGACGTGCATGTCATCGACGGGGTTGACGACGCCGCTGCCGAAGAGTTGTGCCCACGTGCGGTTGACCATCGCCTTGGCAAAGTAGGGGTTCGCACCACTGGTCAGCCACTTGGCTAACGCAGGACGGTAGGGTTCGCTGCTGGACAGTTTTGGCTCTTCCCCTTCGAGGTACTTCGGGGCGACTTTCTTTGTGGATTCGGGGAAGAACTCTTTCGTGCGACTCGGGCCGGTGCCTTCGCGGACGCCAATTTTCGTGCTGTCGCCACCCTTGTTGACGTTCATCGGTCGATCAATCGAGACTTTGCTGAAGAACGCGGCCATGCCCCAGTATTCAGTCTGCTTGGTCGTGGTGAACGGGTGGTTGTGGCACTGGGCACACATGATTTGCAACCCGAGGAAGTGTTGCCCCACGCTGTCCGTCAGCTTGTCCGCACTGCGGTTCATGAAGAAGTACGTCACTTCCGGGTTCGATTCCACCGTCCCGGTTGCGGTCACGAGTTGCGTGACGAACTGGTCCCACGGCACGTTCTTGTTAAAGCTCGCGGCGATCCAATCAATGAAGGGGTCACGCTGGACGAAGCGGTTGTTGGAATCGCGTGAGGTCAGCTTGGCTTGCCAAATGTCCGCTTGGTGTTGCCCGTAGTTGGGGCTAGCAAGCAGTTCGTCGATCAACTTGGCGCGTTTGGCCGAATCCTTGTCGTCCAGGAAGGTCCGCGTTTGTTCCGCCGTCGGGATCACCCCGGTCAAGTCCAAGTAAACCCGACGCAAGAATTCCGCGTCGTTGGCCGGCCCGGAGGGGGTCAACTTTTCGGCGGTCAGTTTGGTATTGATCTGTTCATCAAGGAACCGAATCACATCGCTCATTGGTTGGGCAATCGGCTTGATGTACGGTTTGGCCGGCGCGTGGATCGCATCGTCCGACTTGACGGTGGTTTTGGGACTCGCCGGTTTGTCGGCATCGGCTTGCTTCTTGGCCAGCGCTGCCTTGAGTTTCAGCCGCAGCTCTTTCTTTTCTTCCAGCTTCGACTTCGGCGTATCTGCCGCCGGAACAGACGACGCAATGCCGAACCCGACGAGCGTGGCAGCCAGAACGGCAAAGCAAAGTGCGCGAATCAGTTTCATCAGGAAAACCTCCGGCGAGGTACATAAGTTGGGAGTCAGATAAGGGTATGTAACCCCACCACGGGCAAGAGGTTTCGCTGATGTGAGATTAGAACAGAATTGGAACGGCGTGGCGACTGGCTAACTACGGAAAAGCGTCGCTCTCGATTTCAACCTTCCCGGCGAACCGGCGACGTGAGTCGCCTGGGTGACAACCTAACACCCGCTTGTGGCTGCCCACCCAGCAGCTTACGCAGCCGGTTCGCCGGGATCCGCCAGACCCACAACGAGATTTTCAGGGTTGGTCAAAACCGCTCCTCTCGCTCGGCGATGATGTCGGCGCTGATACTTCCTGGGATTTTGGCCAGCGCAGCCCGCACTTCCTCAAGCGTCGGAACTGGCGTCGTGTTCGCTGCGCACTCCGCGTGATATTCAGTGTCCAGCATCCAGTCAGTTGCATCGCGGTCGGCTACCGTGTCCGCAAGCAGGCGGGCGGCTAAGTCGTCCACTGTCGTGTTCTGCTTGGCGGCTTGTAGGACTAGGTTGCGGTAGGTGCTTTCTGGGATTGATAGAGTCGGCATTGGTTTGCTCCGAACGGTTGTTGACGTTTATGATACCACACCACGTGGGAGTGCTGCGGCTACTGACTAAACTCGCGGTCCGATCCGGCACCGATGGCCGCGAAGAAGCTCGTGAGGGCGTGAGTCGCCGCGAAGAGCAGTTGCAACACGCCGAAGAAAAACGGGAGAAGTTCGAGGTTGATTAGCGACATCCCCGCGCGGCCGAACGCAATCATCGACCAGACTGTGGCCACCATGCCGACAAGGATCGTCAGGATTCGGCCAAACCTATTGCGAGTGAGGGCGCCGATTCCGGCGAGCATGTAGAGTAGGGCAAACACGAGTGACACCAGACCACACACCAAGAGCAAGCCAGACCAGAGGTTACTGAATCCCTGGCCGTTGCCGGGAGTGCCAGAGAAGCCCGCCACCGCTGCAAAAAGGAATGTCCCGGCGCCCAGAATTCCAACACCGCACATCAATTGCAACGCACCCGTTATTAAGCTCATCACGCCCGAGATGATGCGAAACAGCCCTTTGTTGGTTTGAATCCACGATGGGTCATCGTCCTGAGGGCGTGTTCGGCGACGCCGTCGGGGGCGATCATCATCAAACTCATCGGAATCCGCTTCGACGCGGCGCAAGGGCCGATCGGCCCGTTTGACGGGTGTAATCAACGGTGATGGGATTGGAATGGCCAGCGCAACTTCCGGAACCGGCGGCACCGGGGGCGGTGATGCCGGTGGTTCGGGGTCCGGCCGGGGGATGACAAACTGCGACCCGCACGACGGGCATTTTCCGGTCTTGCCCGCCTTGTCGTCCTTCACGTTGTAAATCGCCCGACATCCGGGGCACTCGAACCGAATCATGCCGATACGCTCCGACGCTAGGCCAGCAAAGCACCGCTGCCGGCGCGCTGTGCTACTTACCAATCGCAAGAAGTGCCAGGTTTGCGACCACACTGAGAATGAACAAAACGATACTGACAATGCCCAGGATTTTGCCCGCTTTCGTTAATCCCGCACCTTCCGGGTCCATCCGGCCGCTGTCCATCTTTTCCAGGTCCACGTTCGCCATGTTGATGGCAATCAACCCGAAGATGATCGGGCAACAAAAGAAGCCTAACAGCCCGAATATCAGGATCTTGGTCCCCCGATGCGGTTCGTAGTTGCGGCGTCTCTTTTTCTTCCGACGGGGTTGGGCTTCTTCGCCATCGTCGTCCTCGTCCTCGTCTTCATCCCGGCGCCGACGGCTGGGGCGTGTGTCGTCGTCCTCGTCATCCCGGTCGCGCCGACGGCTGCGGGGTGCTTCCTCGTCGTCGTCCCTGGGGCGGCGTGGCCGACTCGGGCGGTCGGCATCGACCGACGACGGAGCGTCACTCGCAGGACTTCGCGGTTTCGGTTGTTGTGGAGCGGCGCCGGGGCGTTTGGCTTTGTAAACGGTCTTGCAATACGGGCACTCAACATCGACGCCCAAGTCGGACACGGAGACGGAAAGCCGCGCCTGACAGCCCGGACACGGCGCAATCTCCACGTCGTCCGAAACCGGCGGCGGCGGGGGCGGCGGTGAAGCGGGTGCCGCGCCGCCTTCGGCCTCCGGGATCACGAACTGCGATTGGCACTTCGGACATTTCCCCGTCTTGCCTGCCTTCTCATCCCCGACCGAAAACGTCGCATTACAACCGGGACACGCAAAACGAATCATGACGGCGCGCTCCGAAACCAAGTAGCAGTATAAAAAACTAGAACCATTCTTTCTGATTCAATTGATACGTCTCGATGAACTCTTCGTCTGATTTCGTGAGGTAAATAATTCCTTCAACTAGGGCCATCACGCCGGTCACGCCGTTACAGCAGAGCAACAGGTAAATGATCCCGGCTGTGGTGTACCCGAGGTAAAACTTGTGGACGCCGAACCCGCCAAGCAACAAGGCCAGAACGCCCGCCATCACCCGTTTGCTTTCGACATTGCTATGCCGGCTCTTTTTCTTTTTCTTCCTTGGTCGCTCCTCGTCGTCGTAGTCGTCATCATCCCGTGCCCGGCGGCGACTCGGGCGTTCGTCGTCGTCATCATCCCGAAGCCGCTTACTTCTCGGGCGTTCGTCGTCGTCGTCATCCCGAGGGCGCTTGCTTCTTGGGGTTATGCTTTCGACGACATCCGCGATCCGCTTCTCGGCCTTGGGAAGTGGTTGCTGACCGGGGCGAACCGCCGGGTAAATCGTCTGGCAATGCGGGCATTCGACATCGACGCCCAAGTCCGCCGTGGCCACGGACAACCGCGCCTGGCAACCGGGGCAAGGGGCAATTTCCACCGGGGCGGTTGCATCCACGCTCGGGGTCGGAAGCGGCGGTGGTGGCTCCTCAGCCAGGGGAATGACGAACTGCGATTGGCACTTCGGGCACTTCCCGGTCTTGCCCGCTTTTTCATCACTCACTGAATAGGTTGCCCCGCAACCAGGACATGCGAACCGAATCATAAAGACCTCGCCGTTAATCGGACTCAACTGTGAATGACACGAATCTATCACGGTCGTCAAAAGCAGCACTTCAACCAAGAATCGCATTCTGACACCGAACGGGCGAGTGTCACATTTGTTGGTGGAAGTTTGTGTATCCCACTTCGTTTTCTACCCCAACGGGGTTGTTCTATTAGCCCAGGGTGAAACCCTGGGAACCTGCCACGCGGAGGATGCTTCCCGGCAATGGGTGCATCCCCCAGGGTAACGGGCTTACGCCCGCAACCCTGGGCTAAGGGAACAACCCCGTTGGGGTTGAAAACCAGTCTCCTGCAACATTGAACAAATTTCCCACCGACTTCAGTGACACCCAACGGATCCACACCAATCATTCGTTCGGATTCGTCAGATTCGTGCTATTCGTGGTGACTACGCCGATCAAAATAGTCCTGCGTGTCCGGGTCGTTGAGCAAATTCAGGCCAACGATCCCCAAGATGAAGTTCACAATATCAAGATTCAAAATGCACAGAATCTGCAAAAGGAGCAATGTTCGCGGCGCGGGCTGGCGATCGTGTTGCCCCAACATTGCTGAGGCCCGCACGATGGCCAAGATCGACCAGACCAACGTGAAGTAAACACCCGGCCACAGGCAGCAACTCATTCCCGCGACGGCCAGCGCCCAGATCAGTCCATAAATCGCCCCACCCAACATGATCCCGCCGATCGCACCGACGTTGCCCGGCTTCCGGTCGGTCGATCGGTAGTTGCTTCTGCGACGGCGCGGACGATCCTCGTATTCATCGTCATCGTCATCCCGACGATTTCGTCGGTTCGTCGGTCGGTCTTCGTCTCCCCAATCCCGATCACGTGGGGAATCGGGCTTGGATTCCGGCTTGTGCTGGACCCGTTCGGCAACGAACACGGTCGCACAATAGGGGCATTCGACGTTCGACTTCAGGTCCGGTTCGTGAACCGCAATGCGGGCTTGGCAACCGGGGCAGGGGGTAACCTCGATGGATTCAGCGACAGGTTTGTCCGGCGCGACTTGCGATGGGGGAATAGGCGAGGGAATGAGAAATTGCGACTGGCATTTCGGGCACTGCCCCGTCTTGCCCGCTTTTTCTTCGGCGACCGTGTAAACGGCATCACAGTTGGGGCAGGTAAATCGGATCATGAACCCCTCACTCCCGCCAAAACGACAGACCCTCAGTTTCGGAATCTGCCCGAAGTCTGTCAAGCAACACCGCGTCTACAAACGGTGTTCGTTTCAGAACCGGCGAGCTTTTGTGAATTGCGTGATTCAGAGACCCGTTAGCCCGAACAGCGTTCGCGCGTTGGTTGTCGTTTGCTCCGCGATCACGTCGAGGGGCACGTCGTGGATTTTCGCCAGGCATTCGGCGGTGTGGACGACGTTGGCAGGTTCGTTGCGTTTGCCACGATTGGGGACGGGAGCCAAGTACGGGCTATCGGTTTCGACCAAGAGCCGATCCAGCGGAACGTCCTTGGCCACGCGGCGAAGTTCTTCAGCGTTCTTGTACGTCACCATACCCGCGAACGAGATGTGCAGCCCCATCGCCAAACACGCTTGGGCGGTGGCCGCGTCGCCGCTGTAGGAGTGCATCACCCCGCGAATCGGACCGTGGGCGTCGAACTCCGTTCGGAGTTGTTCGACGACATCGGGTTCGGCTTCTCGGCAGTGGATAATCACCGGCTTGCCCACCGTGCGGACCAGTTCGAGATGTTTGGCGAAATACTCTTGTTGCAGCGGAAACGGTGCGCGGTCCCAGTAGCGATCCAGCCCGGTTTCCCCAATCGCCACGACTCGCGGGTCGGTGCTCAGGCGAAGAATTTCCTCCCAATCGCCGGGTGCAATCTCGGCAACATGGTTCGGCTGAATCCCGACGGCAGCCACGATGATGGCATGGTGGTTGGCAAGCCGCACCGCCGCTGTACTGGTTGCGACATCGACACCAATGGTGATGATCCGTTCAAGGCCAACCGTCTCCGCCCGTGACAAAACATCCGCAAGGTCGGCAGTAAACCGTGCATCATCCAGGTGGGCATGGGTGTCAATCAGCGTCGGTGGCATAGGGGTGAACATCATTTGTGTCGGTGTGATGATTTACTGAGAGCTTGGTGTCTTGGCTTTATGCCCTGGAGGGGCATCGGACTGTAGCCACGGGTGGAGCGAAGCGTAACCCGTGGACAGTGACACCCTATTGTCAATCGCCCTGGAGGGGCGAAGGAATTCCGCTGCCCCTCCAGGGCAGACTATTAGCGGAGACTCTGCTTCCACGGGTTGCGCGAAGCGCTCCACCCGTGGCTACAGTCCATGACCCCTACCGGGGCCACCAAACCGAAAACAATTTCCCGCCAACTTGTATGACCTTCACCCGTGGCATGGAATGAACCCGAGTCGGGGATGTAAATCGCAACGAAAAACGGGGGGCAAATTGCCCCCCGTCTCAACTGATCGTTTCGCGGACGCCCGTTAGTTTTTGCCGCCGCTACCCTTGTCAAACCCGCCGGCGCCCCCGCCGGGTGGGCCGCCCATTCCTGGCGCCTGGAAATCCTTGCGGGATTTGACCCGTTTCACCCATTCCGTCCACACGCTGTCTCGGTCCGTCCGAAGGCGGTCTTCACCGTCGGTGCCGCTGTTGTGGATCATCAACTTACCGTCCGCTCGCAGGATCAGCAGTTCGCTGTCCGCGTCGTCCAGAACCTCTTTGTCGTTGATCCGCGACTTGGACTTACCGCCGTCGAAATCGATCAGAATTGACGACGACTTGAAGTTGACCGGCCAGCCCTTCGGTTGGTGATTCTGGTCTTTGATGTTGGCAATTCGCACGCCGCTCGATAGCTCCCGGAGCACGAAATTACTAATCCCACCGGACCACAGTGGCAACTCGATCAGTTGCCGTTTGCCGATGAACTCCCCTGGGGCAACGGGAATCTCTGCGACAACCCAGGTGCCAACTGGCTCGGCCTTGTTGCCGGACCCGTCGATGCGAATTTGCTGCATCCAGCGTTGCACTTGGACGACGGCCCGCTTGCCCGTCGTGACCTCGTCCAGTTCAAACACCTTCTTCAAGGCCGACTCTTTGCCGTAATTGTTGACGATGTCCGTGTAGTGTTCGACGTACTTCGAGGAGTCGTGGGCGTACAGGAATGACTCTTCCGGAATGGTGATGGTCTGCGGGATCACCTGCCAGAACCCTTCGATCACTTCTCGCTTGGCCGCATCGGGTTGGCTCACCAGGCTTGGCTTGCCGAAGTTCGGATTCTTGAGCTTAACGCGAACACGATAGCGGTAGCTGTAGCCCGGTTGCACGTTCGTATCCAGGAACCGCATCAGCACGTGGTCGATGACGTTCTGCTGCGTTTCCAGACTACCCGCGACGCCAGACCCGAAACTACCAGGGGCACCCGGACCGAAGCCGCCAGGGGCACCGCTACCGAAACCGCCTGGGGCACCGCTACCGGGCGGGCGCATGCCGCCTGGGGCACCGGGACCGAAGCCGCCAGGGGCACCCGGACCGAAGCCGCCAGGGGCACCCGCCCCGCCGCCCGGTTTGCTCTGGCCAAAACCGCCCATGCCGTCGCCCGGACCGCCGCCGAAGCCACCGGGTCCGGAGACCGCACCGCCGACTGGTGCATAGGGGTTATCGTCACCCACTTTGCCGCCCAACTGCTTTTCCAATGCGCTTTGCGGGATCGGAATTTGGTTCATTTCCCGGAGCTTCTTGGCCCCTTCCACGATCGCTTTCAGGTAGATGTTTTTGTAATCACCGAGGCCGTCGGCGATCGCGGGGAGCGGGGCCACCAGCTTTTCGTTGATTGGCCGCATGAACGATGTCGTGTAGCCCGTCTCCGGGTAATCGGCGATCTTGCGTGCCCGGACGGTTCGGAAGTATTCGCCGTAGTGGTCGTATTCCGCCCACCCGGACCAACTGCCGTTGGGTGGCATAATCATTCGGTCCACGTCGAAGCCGTCAAACACCGGGCCGGGGACGCCGTTAATCGCCGACAACTGAAGTGCTTCCGCCGTCGATGTGGCCCGGAGCGCTTTCTTGATTTCTTCGAGTTGCAGTTTCACCGGGAAGGTCATGTTCACGACCACCGCCCGAAGCGGGTAGATCGTTTCGGCCAGGGCCATGCCCTTGGAACTGGCTTCCGCTGGTGTCACGTACTGCACCGTCGTGTCCGACCGCGTGGTGCCGCCGCCGAATCCCCCCATGCCGCCGCCGCTGTCCCCACCGCCCGGTCCACCCATTCCACCAGGGCCACCCCGGCCGCCGCCGCCAGGGAATCCACCACCGCCGGGACCACCGGGAAACCCACCACCACCCGGCCCGCCAGGGAACCCACCGCCGCCGCCTGGTCCACCGGGGAACCCGCCGCCGCCGGGGCCACCACCGCCCGGACCACCGGGGAACCCGCCACCGCCCGGACCAACGGGGAACCCACCCGGAAAGCCCGGAGGCCTTGGACGATTAGTCGGTTGTGGTTTGCCTTCAAACCGCTTTTGCGCGTCGGTCACGTTTTTCCGAAGTTGATCGAGGTCTTTACTGACGGCAGTAATCCCGATCCGGACACCGATCAAGGTCTCGCCGGCGGCGTTTTGGGTGATGTCGTAGGCCACCATCGGCACGCGGATAATGTCGATCGTTGCGTCATCAATGCCAAGGACGAGCGGGTTTTTGCGAAGCATGTCGGGGCGATCGACGGGTTCAAACGGCACACCCGTCAGCGCGAATTCGTTCGCGTTAATGTTGACTTTGGTGCCGGGTTTCGTGAGCCACTCGGGGAGGTCCGGTGCGGGCGCCCCCGGTCCGGCCACGCCGCTTTTCACGGCAGTCGCGGCGGCTTCAAATTGTTTCACTTTACCCGCAGGACTTTCGGCGCCGGCAATTTGGACTAAGCCGTAAATGCCGAGCAATCCCGCGATCCCGCCGCCAGCAAAGAGGGCGATTTTCTC
>JAYVXO010000046.1:0-7731 GCA_043785105.1 Fimbriiglobus sp. | reverse complement strand
CCAGGCGGCCATTCGGGACTCCCTTCCGTTGTGAGAAGGAGAGTAGAACAGAATCTAGCTCACAGAAAAAGATCATTTACTACCGGGCAGAGTATAGTTCAAGTCCTCCTCATGTGACTTCATTTCGTTCCCACTGAAATCTGGGCCATTCTGGCAATTTGGGCAATTCATAGCACCTGCCGCTGATGCGCGTGGGGGCAATCGGCAATCCGCGTCTCATCGGGGTGAATGCCCGATGTCGTTCCGTCGATTGTGGAGGATACTGGAACTCGCCGGGTGCCGGGTGGCCTCGGCGTTGCTTCCTCGACCTGATGAGATCTTCCACCGTGATCGACACGCCTCCGTCTACCCCGACGCCGTCCGTCGTTCCTCAATCCGCGACCACTGGCGTTGTGGTGGGCTTTCTCTCAATTGTGCAGGACGGTTCCGGAATCTTCGGCGGGTACTTGGTCACCAACGCCTGGGGGCGCCCACTGGAGTTCCGCATTAGCACCGCCGTGCAGCCGAACCGCGTGCAGCAGATTTTGTACGGCCCGACGTTGATGGAGTATCTTCACGCGGACCTGATCGGCAAAACTCTCATCGAGAAAACTGCCACGCAACCGACGCTGCTGATTACCGATAGCCTGCCGTCGTTGGCGATCCGAACCCGGTTGGGCATCCCGACGCTGACGATTGCGCCGTCCGAACCGGACGTGGAATTGGAGACGCTGGAAACCAACCGGGCGTCGCTGTTCTTGAAGTACGCGACGAAGTTTGCCGGCGATCGGTCGATTATCGAAGAGCGGCTGGAACAAGTAGACCCGGCGGTCGATCTTATTGAGCCGTTCACCCGCATCCGAGAAGCGATGAGTGAAGCCCGCAAGATGGGTGTCACCAGCCGCGCGGCGTAAGGAATACGGACCATGCAAAACGCGATCACGAACCAACTGAACGGACTATCCCGCTGGGAACCGCTGCCCCTTTTCCCGAACGGGGATGAGGCGGCAGTGGTTCACGACGGGATTGAAGACACGCACATCGACCTCGCCTTCACGTCGGACACGTTGTCGCTGTCGCGGTTCGATTCGCCGCTTGGCGTCGGGGTGAAGGAAGCCCGTTTGCTGACCCAGGCGCCGTGGGTGCGGACGGTCGGTAAGTTGGACTTTGCGATCAGCACCGAAGGGTGGAAGTTCCCCGCCCCGCCGCCCGAACTCGACCGCCCTGCCGTTGCAAAACCGTCATCGGACAAAAAGCCCGATGGCCGCGAAGTCATCGACGTGCCGCAATTGCCGGATGCCGAGCGTGAAGCGGCCCGGAAAAAGCCGATCCGTGCGAAGCCGACGGCGAACACCGTGCTGATGAAAGATCGGTTGCTGTACTTGCTGCAACCGCCGCTGAACGATTTGTTCAACGGTCGCCAACTGGAATTGCCGTTCGAGCCGTTCCCGTATCAACTCGAAGGGATCGCGTTTCTGTTGCCCCGCCACTCCGCGTTGTTAGCCGATGAAATGGGGTTGGGGAAAACCGCCCAGTCCATTCTGGCGATGCGATTACTCTTTCACATGGGCGAGATTAAGACCGCACTATTAATCGCGCCGAAACCGCTCATTCACAACTGGGCGCGTGAGCTGAAACTCTGGGCGCCCGATCTGCCGTTTGAGGTTTTTCCGCAAGACCCCGATTTGCGCCGTTCCACTTGGTTTACCTCGAATTGCCCGTTGAAACTGATCAATTATGAAGCCCTCACCCGTGACGCGGACATCGCCGCTGACCCACGCATTGACTTCGATGTCGTGATTATTGACGAAGCGCAACGCATCAAAAATAAAAGCTCGAAGACTGCTGAAGCGGTGTGCTCAATCCGACGGGAACGCAGTTGGGCGCTCACCGGCACGCCGATCGAGAACCACGCCGACGACCTCATCAACATCTTCTCGTTCGTTGACCCCGGACTCGTCCCCGCCGACACGCCGACGAAACAACTGGCGGGCTTAACCCGCGATTCCATCCTGCGCCGGACGAAAGACGATGTCATGTCCGACATGCCGCCGAAGATGATGAAGGATGTCGAAGTCGAACTCACCCCTGCCCAACGCCACGCCTACGACCGCGCGGAGAACGACGGCGTCGTTCACCTGAACGAACTCGGCGGCACCATCACGGTGCAACACGTTTTTCAACTGGTGCTACGGCTCAAACAGATTTGCAACTTCGACCCGCTCACCGGCGAAAGTGCGAAGTTGGAACAACTGCTCCACGACATGGAAGAAGTTGCCGAAAGCGGACGGAAGGCGATCATCTTTAGCCAGTGGGTTGAACCCCTGGAGGTGCTGGCGAAAGCGCTGGATCGCTTCGGTCCGTTGCAATACCACGGTCGCATTCCCCAGAAGGATCGCACAACGGTCTTAGATCATTTCAAGGAAGACCCCGACAAGCACATCCTGCTCATGACCTACGGGACCGGCAGCGTCGGGTTGAATTTGCAGTTCACGAACTACGTGTTCCTCTTCGACCGTTGGTGGAACCCCGCCGTGGAAGACCAAGCCATCAACCGCGCCCACCGCATCGGCCAAAAACACCCCGTGACGGTGACCCGGTTCCTCACGGAAGACACCATCGAGAAACGAATCGCGTCGATCTTGGAAGCGAAACGCAAAGTCTTCAACGACCTCCTCTCCCAAGCCGACAAGCCCGACATCGGCCTAACCGAGGGCGATATCTTCGGCCTCTTCGACATCCAGGCGCGACCGAAACGAGTGGGATGAACGACGAACTGAGCAGAAGACCTGATCTGTTTCTGCTGAAGTTAGTGTGTGACTTGCTCTCGGGAATTCACGACTTCGACGTTGAGATCTGCTGCTGTCTTGCGGGCTAATTCACTGAGTTCTTGATACACCTCGTCGATGTCACTTGTTGGTGTTTTTGGGACCATAACAATGAACGTCGCAAGTGTCTCCTGCAAATCGTTAGTCCGGTTACTGAGTTGCGTATCGTAATCCAGATTCTGTTCTGGTGCAGCTTTTATCAGTTTCTGAATCAACGCAATAGTGAGTTGCTCTAACTGCTCTCGTGTCACACCCGACTGTGGCAGAACCTCCAAACGCAGTGCTGGGATGTGTGCTTTCGATTGAATTGCTGGTCTTGCTTTCTGCTTGTTCAAAACGGTGCCAAAAGTCCAATCGCCGGTGGACGTATCAACCCAGTGGGAGCAATCGACAACGATTGCCGGCTGTATCTTTTTCTTGGTCACGAAATTTCCGGCCGTATATTCTGGTTCGTTCATCTGTTCTCCCCTGGCATGACCCGCAGGTATGTTGACCCGCCGGGAAGTTCCTTATCATTTTCGATCAGGCTGAACAAATATTGCCCTGGACTTGTCCCTATCCATTACCAACATCTTTCGGGCGGCCCTTGGCTCGGCAGCGGTAGCCGAGGATGAAATCTTGGAGTCGATGATCGCCACGCCACAGCGTCTCGACGCCCGGATTGCCGTCGGGCTTGCGACCCAAAAAACCGCCCAACTTCGCCACACCACGCACGAAATCCGTCACCGTCGTCACCGCCACACCCAACGCCTCGCTCAACACCGTCACCTCCTCCCGACTCGCCACGCACTCCGCACGCGCCGTCGGCTGATGATCCCACGCCGTCCGCAACGCAAACACCCGCACCGCCACCACACTCAGAATCGCCAGACACGCCGCCATCCGATCCGCCGTCTCGAATCGACGCGCCTCCAGACCGCAACCGTTTTTCTCCACGTCGTGATACACCTCCACCAGCCACCGAATCGTCCGACGCGCGGTCGCCCACATCGACCCACGTCACGCCCTCCGGCGGAACGCCGGTCGCGGTGCGGCCGTTGGTCCACAGCACCGATTCCCGCTCGCGGCGTTGGCGTTGGGCCGAAGATTCGTGGGGCGGAGCCGGCTTGCGCAGCCGCAGTTGCGGATGAGCCAACCCCAACACGTGCCGCGTGTCGGGGACGATGGCGAGGCGGTTGTGCGGAAGAAAACCGCGACCGCGACCATCACCAATCGGCCCAATGTCAATCAGTGCGGTGTGCGACGTGAGATCAATTTCGGAGGTGTCGTGCCGGATGAGCACAACTGGGTGCTGGGCCATCGCTTGGCGAGTGAGCTGTCGGTGGGGGTGTTGGAGGTTGTCCACGGTGGCGGTCGGGGTGTCACAGAGTCGGTAGAATCCGCGAAGGTCGTTCCAGTCGAAGATGGTGTTAAAGGACCGCTGCGGCGTAGCGGCAATCTGGGCCGCCGAGGCGATCAACCGTTGGGTGCGTCGAGCATCGCCGAGGTCAACGGTGCCAAAGTTTTTGAGGCCCAGTCCGCACAGGTCGGCGTGTCCATGATTCCCTCCGAATTGACGTAAGTCCGGGTCCAATCCGTATCTCCAGCGTTATAGCCAAACCGAAGATGTTGGTAATAGATAGACGTAGAGGTAGGTGTTGTTGGAATAATAGTAGTAGTTGTAATTGTTGTTCGCACCGGATGTTCCGCCGAAGTTGACCACACTTCCCCCATTTGTGAAGCCGGCTAACCCCTTCCCGGTGACGGTGACAAGCCCGTTGCAGAAGCCGGATGACGCGGTGACTTCGGTGACGATCGGCACGACCTGGAGCAGTAATCCCGACTGTTCACGAGCGAGGCGGACCGTTCCTGTTACGGCACTATATAGCCGCCGGTGTAGTCGCTCGTCTGGGTGACCACGCCGGAGATCGGGTCAAACGTGACCGTACCGCCCGGTGTCGTTGAGTCTTGTTGGCGTGCCGAACGCCGCAGTCACGTTGATAGTTGAGATCGTTGCACTACCGGGCGTTGTCACACCGGCCACTGGCACGGCGGCTGAAGTCCCGCCCGACGTGTGAACGACCAACGAACCTGCGGCGTTGTACGCCGGGAGGCTGTACAAGTAGACCGTGTTGGCGTAGGTCTGTTGATTATTCGACGTGTCCGAAATGTTCACGCCACCCACGTCGTAGTTTGAAGTCGGATCGTCCACGAAACCGCGCCCGGAAATCGCTAGGATTGTGCCCGGTGAGCCGGCGACTTGCGTGACCACGGGGACGATTTGGATCGTCACGGTGTTGACAGCCCCGGCCACGGTGACGGTCATAATTCCGCCTGCATCGGTCGGCACCTCAAACGCGGCCGAGTTGCCGTCCGAGGCGTCCCAAGTTGGCGCGAGAATTCGCCGGAGTGCGTCGCTCGGGCCGCTCGGGTAATCTGCCAATACAGGGTGTCGGCGGTGAATTTCGACCCATTGATGATGACGGATTGACCGGGGTTGGCTGAAGCTCCCAGGCTAGCCGATGACCGTAATCACTTGGTGACTGTCCCATAATTAGCGAAGATAGGGTGGTATGGTTACTTCTTCGGCTGTCTGGATCGCCGTCACCAGGATCGGTATCGGACGCTTGTGAAAGAGCATTCTCATGCCGTCAATGCGGCGGTGTCGGGGTTGCCCGCGTTGCCGGGCACGGCCCAGCCGTTTGCCGCGACACGGGCCATGACGCGGTTCCTCAACCACGCCGACATCCCGTTCCACGCCGGATCGAGCCGGCCCAGGACGCCGTCCGCACCTCACTCGCCACCAGTGACAGTCCGGTGACACTCGTCGTTCACGACTGGTGCCTGTTCGGCTTCCACACCCACACCGGCAAACGCGACCGCTACCAACGCTCGCACGAAACGGACGTCGGGTACGAACTCGGTTCGGCTCTGGTTGTCGATGCCGCCGATGGCCGGCCGCTGGGTCCGATGGAACTCCGGTTGCGGACCGCCAACGGCATCCTCAGCACGCGAATCGGTGACGTGGCGATGCCGCCGGGTCATGTCGATGAACTGCTGGACGCGATGACTGCGGCGCGCCATTGGGGTCTCGGCAAGCCGTTGGTTCACGTCGTCGATCGGGAGGCGGATTCGGTCGGTCACGACCGGGAGTGGCAGTCGCGGGGCCATCAGTTTGTGGTGCGGGCCGATGCCGAACGGCTGGTGCTGTGGCAGGGCGTCGAGCGGAAGTTGCCGGCGGTGGTGGCGGCGGTGAGCCTGGAATTCCAGGACGTTTTGACCGCGCCGGGTGAGTTGGAGGTCGTGACGATTCAAGCGGGCACGGGTCGGGGTCGGGTGGTGGAAGCGGCCGTGGTGTTGCATCGGGCGGCGAAGAAAACGGTGCCGGGCGAGCGGACCGCGGGTGGTCACAAGAAGAAGATCGACGTGCCGGGACCGCCGATTGCGTTGCGTCTGATCGTGACGCGGGTGGTAGACGAATTTAGCAACGTGCTGGCGGAGTGGTGCCTGCTGACCACCGTCGAGGCGGGCGTGGCGAACGCGGCGACGATCGGCCGGTGGTATACGTGGCGGTGGCGAATTGAGACGTTTCACAAGTTGCTCAAGACGGCGGAGATGAACGCCGAAGCGTGGCAGCAAGAAAGCGGGGCGGCGTTTTTGCGTCGGCTGTGCGTGGCGGTGATGGCGTGCCTGACGGTGTGGCATTTGCAGCGGGACGAGAGCGACGCGGCGGCGCGGTTGCGGGCGATTTTGGTGCGGCTGTCGGGTCGTCAGATGGGGTATCACGTGGAATCGACGGCGCCGGCGTTGTTGGCGGGTCTGGAGAAACTGCTAGCGATCGACGACCTGCTGCAAACCGAAGACCTGGCCGAAATCCTGGCGCTCGCCCGGCAAGTCCTACCCCGGCTGTTCCGCAGCGGCTAGCAACTTGCCGGGGCGAAAAGTTGTGTCCATACCTCTGCCTAGTGGGGGTGGAGGAAATGTTCTTCGAGGTAGGAGGGCCGGTTGCACAAGGCACCACGACGGCCCTGCCGCCCACGAAGGAAGAGAGCGAGAAGCTGTTGGCGGTCGCACCTCGTTACGGCATCGAGATCAGACTACCGCATGGAGCGTGAACAGCCGAAGCCACGTCTCGGCGGCGGGAAAGATTGATTGACATGTCGGGATGTTCCGATATAATCGATGGGGAGGGGTACATGACCACCAAGACGAAAACGAAGTCGCCGAAACTGCCGAAGCTCACGGCACTGGACGCCTTGGACCAGGCGGCGGAATGCCTCAAGACGCTGGCCCACCCGCACCGCCTCCGCATGGTGCAGATGCTCCAGCGGGGCCGCTACACGGTCGGCGAACTAGCCGAGGCGTGCGGCATCCCGAGCCACATGGCCTCCGAACACCTGCGCCTCATGCAACGCTGCGGCTTCATGACCAGCCGGAAGGAGGGGCGCAAGGCGTACTACCAGATCACCGAGCCGCATCTGGCGAACATCATGGCTTGCGTGGAGGCACGGTTCGGCGGTCAAGCGGGCTAATTTTTTTGCACTAATTGATCGTATTGTCGGGACATTACCAACAATGGACAACAACTTGACAACCGGAAGAACGAGAGGCACCGAAATGGAAATCCTCATCCCCATCGCAGTCCTCGTGGCCTGGATCATCCTGCAAGTGTGGGTGTTGCCTCGCTTCGGAGTGAAGACCTGACTGAGTGGAAGCTGTGCGCCGAGTTCGGCTCCCCCAAGTGCGGATGAACAGAAACAAACTAAAAACGTCGGCCCAATCACCGACCGAAATCCCACTAACGAAAGGAAATTGCCATGAGTATCATCACACCGCAAGAGCTTGCCGAACTCTGCAAGGGTGGCAAGAAGATCGACCTCATCGACGTGCGCACGCCCGTCGAATATCGGGAGGTCCACGTCGAAATCGCTCGGAACGTCCCACT
>JAYVXO010000045.1:0-7749 GCA_043785105.1 Fimbriiglobus sp. | reverse complement strand
GGAGTACCCACCCAGCACGCCGACGAGTTCAAGTCGCTGATGACCCTGAAGTTCCAGACCTTCAAAGACGTATCACTCCTGGCCGCGTAATGTATATCTGAAAAGACGAAAGTCTGACTCAACTCCGCCGTCAGTCATCTGAGGCAGCCGACATATTCCGTGTCCAGTCCGAAACATTCACGAAGGTTGTTTCCCGAATTGCGGGCGGGGTGCTGCTTGTCGCGGGACTTGCTAAATTCACCGGGGGGGGGGGGACGGCTCTGGAGCATTCCCGGCGTTTCTCCCGACTTGGCTGATCGGCACCGTTCCGGTTTTTGAAATCCTGCTCGCAGTCTGGTTGTTCAGTGGTCGATGGCGGTTCGGAAGCTGGATGATCGCGCAAGTTGCGTTCGGCATTTTCACACTCATAACCCTTTCCCAAATTCAAGCCGGGAAAAGCGATTGCGGCTGTTTCGGGGCAGCCAAGGTTCCGCCGTACTTCACGTTCGTCCTCGACATCTGCCTGACGGCCTTGCTGCTGCGATCCCGACCAGTGTGGGCGGGGTGGCCGGGGCGGGAAGTTCAGACGTTGGCCCTGACGGCATCGGTCGCGGCGGTCGTGGTCGGCATTGCGTCCGGGTACGCCTACCTCCGCTACGGCTCCGTGCAAGCGGGACTCGCGGCCGCCGCCGGTTTGCCCGTCACCGTGACAACTCAAGTCGTCGATTTGGGGAAGGTCTCCCCGGACGCCCTCGTGGACGGCCAACTCGAAGTCATCAACCTGACGGACGAAGACATCCAGGTTGCACTCATATCGACCCGATGCCGGTGTGCGGAGTTCCACGACCTCCCCGTCACGCTGGTGCCCAACCGGGCCGAACGAATCGCCCTGACCCTCCGCGCACCGGGTGCCAAGGGTCCGTTCCGGCGAGAGGGCGAGGTCCGGTCGTCCGCCGGCGTCGCCAAGTTCGAGATGGTCGGGTACGTCGTATCCGATCGCTGATGTGTGATGTTCTTTCACAGGAGGCTTGATAATGAACGAGAGGAAATGGATGAACCGGATGACTCCGTTCGCCGGGGGAATCGCGCTGGCGCTGGTGCTGATTGCATCAGCAGTGGCTCACGCGGATCCGATAACAATTTGCCAGTCGTGCGAGCAAATAATGTGGGCACGGGCCAATTCGGACCCTGCGATATGTGCGAACGAACTGGGCCAAGCGCGACATGGTTGCATCTCGAATTACGTCTATGCAAATTGTTACGCCAACGGCATCTGCCCGGACTCAACCACAGCACCGACTGGTCCTGCGAACTGCGTTGGCGTCTTCACGAACAATGAATGTGATAACAAGGCGGGTGGCATTTGTACTAACGCGACCTGGGGTTTGAATTGTTCAGCCAACACGAGCAAAGCCTGTAAGGACGTGCAATACTATCCCACTAGCCTTGTCAGTGCGTGTAATGTTACGTGTGGCTGTCAATAGTTTTTGGGGCAATCAGTCTTACTCCTTGATCCGGTGACAATCGGTCTGGTGTTCCGCCAGACCGATTGTCACCACATAGCACAAGGTATGCCATGAGGTTTATCATCTCGGTTTTCGTGACGCTAGTCGTTGTCAGTGCATCAGTCGCACAGATCACGATATCGACAGCGAGTCTCAACATCCCTGACTATCACGAAAAGTTACTCCAAATTGTGAACACACAGATCATCGACTACAGAACGGTTACTGAGCGTAAAGAGTGGGACTGGCTCAAGCCAGAACTCACGAAACCTGTTACAATTACACGACGAGTCGCAATACACGGCAAAGAATTGTGGGTGTCACGCGACACTACACAATCGCCTGCTAAAGAAGGACAACTTGTCCACATTATATCGCCTGATGATACGCACTTCATTCATAAAAAAACAGATACAGGAAAATACACACTAATCAGCCATGATACAGAGTGGGGAAACCAGCAAAGCTATTTAAATAGTGTTCGCTTGTTTTCGGCTTGCAAGCAACTATTTCAACCCAATCAGGTGAAAGAAGTATTGGATACGTCCAATGACGTGTATGAAGGAAGACAGACCAAGCGGATCACTGTCATAACAAATTACGGTGCCAAGTTAACTACCCACGTTGATCGAATAACTTATCAGCACATCTACAGCGAAGAAGACAAGATACCTGATATGAAAGCCCGCGGCTACATTGACGGAAAAATGATTCGTAAGACCGAGTATCGCTCGGAGGGCGGGCGACTCTGGCCGACTCGTCATGAAGATTACATGATTAAATCGGACGGCAAGAAGCAGCCAATGTACGAGATTACCTTTCTCGAATACGCCCCGTACACCCCGTCGGCTGATGAGTTAGACATCGAAAAGCAATTCGGTATCAAGCCGATTCCACACGAAGCACGGCCGGCATCAGCAATGGTGAAGAGAAGTTCGGTTCGCCCCGCCTACTGGTGGTACCTCGCGGGTGGCGTCTTCATCGCGCTTACAGTCGGGTTGGTTCTGTTCGCTCGCAAACGTCGGGCCACGTCTTGATCGCAATCCGTTCGGGGTTGCCTGCCGTATAATCTCTCGGTTGGTCACACCGAGGGATATTCGCCGATGTCGGTTCCGCTTCAGAATGTGACCCATGCGTGCTTCGGGCTGAGCTACTTACTCGCGTTCGCGCTGGAGTTGGTGCGGTTGCGTTGGCCGTTGCGGTCGGTGCGCGGGGCGGGGTTGCTGTTGGGGGCGGCGGGGTTGTTGGCCCACTCCGCATTCCTGGCGTTCAACCACCCGACGCCTGCAACGCCCTACGGAGCGCTGCTCGCGGTAGCGTGGGTGTTGGCGGTTTTTTACTTGTACGGCACGTTACATCACACGCGGTATGCGTGGGCGGTGTTTGTGCTGCCAGTCGTGTTGGGGCTAGTCGGGTTGTCGTTCTTGTTGATTTCTTCGTCAACGACGGCGCCGGGTTTGGATGTCCCGTACTGGTTTATCGGGGATCGGTTTTGGGGCGCGGTTCACGGCCTACTGTTGTTGCTCGCTGCGGTCGGCGTGGCGGTGGGGTTCCTGGCCAGTGTGATGTACCTCGTACAAGCTCGTCGATTACGTGCGAAGTTGAACCCGCTCGGTGGCATCAAAATGCTGAGCCTGGAACGGCTCGAATCCATGAACCGGCGGGCAGTGAACTTGGCGTTCCCGATGCTGACGGGCGGCTTACTACTCGGGGCGGTATTGCTGCGACAGTACCACGACTTCGCCGAAAACTGGTTCAGCGTGAAAGTGCTCGGCACGGTCGGGCTGTGGCTCGTGTTCCTGGTCCTGCTGTATTGTCGCTACGCCACCCACGTTTCGGGGCGACGGCTGGCGTTGTTAACGCTGGTCGCGTTCATGCTGATGGTCCTGGTTTTGGCCGCCGTGCATCCGTTCGTACCGGGTGAGCCGTTGAGCGGGGAGGGTGCCCGATGAACCTCCGCGCGATCGGTTGCAACTTCCGAACCGCCGCCGTGGGGTTGCGGGAAAAATTGGCGTTCGACGACGCCAAGCACCACAATGCCTTGCTCGAACTGTCGTCGCGGTTCGGTTGCGAAGCGGTGTTGCTTTCGACCTGCAACCGCGTTGAGTTGTACGTGGCGCGTGGCCCGCACGAAGCGCCGTTCGATGCCGGCCTCGCCGCCGAATTCCTCGGCGAAATCCACGGCATCCCCCACACCAAGATCGCGCCGCTTCTTTACGAACACATCAACCCCCACGCCCTGCAACACCTGTTTCGTGTGACGGCCAGCCTCGATAGCCTGATTGTCGGCGAAGGGCAAATTGCCGGGCAGGTGAAGCACGCCTTCGAGTTGGCGCGACAACTCGGCACCACAGGACCACTATTGAACGCCCTGTTCCCGTATGCCATGCGGACCGCAAAACGGATTCGCACGGAGACCGGCATTACCAAGGGGCACGTCTCGGTGTCGAGTGTGGCGGTCGATTACGTGCGGCAAGTGTTCGACCATTACGGCGACAAAACCGTGCTGGTGATCGGCGCCGGGAAGATGGGCCGCCTGACGTTGAAGCACTTGCAGGAATTGAAACCGGGGCAAATTCTGGTGACCAACCGCAGCCCGGAAAAAGCGATCGAAGTGGCGGCGATGTGTGGCGGCAAGCCGGTGCCGTGGGACCAACTCGATGACGCACTCGTACAAGCCGATATTGTGCTGACCACAACCGGCGCGCCCGAACCGATTATGCCACGTCGCCGTTACTACGAAAAAGTGTTACCCCGACGCAGCGGCACGCAAGTGATCCTCGACATCGCCGTGCCGCGCGATTTCGACCCGGCCATTCACGACGGCGATCGGGTGTGCCTGTTCAACATCGACGACCTCACCCGCATCCGCGAGCAAACCATCGCCCAACGGCAACGCCACACGGCACCGGCTGAAGTAATCGTCGAGCACGAAGTGAAGAAGTTCATCGAAGACTGGAACCGCCGTCGCAACGGCCCCGTGATCGGCCAACTGACCGCCGAGGTGGATAAAATCCGCACCGAAGTGTTGGGGCAACTTCTCCCCAAGTTCAACGGCAAACTCTCGGACGCGGAGCGGGCCAGTATCGAGATTGCCTTCCGCCAATTCCAAAACAAGTTGCTCCACGGCCCGATCGCCGCCCTCCAAGAAGCCAGCCGCGAAGGGCAAAGCGGCACGCTACTGGAATCGCTGAAAAAGCTGTTTCGACTGGAGTAGTCGGCCACGTTTATCGACACGACTTGACGTGGTTGCAGCCAATAGCCCACGGCGACACGGCACATACTGGGAATACGCTTCCACCCTTCGTTACCGCGAAGCGGTTGCAGACAATAGCCCAGGGTCGCGCTTCGCGCACCCTGGGTACAAACGACCCCCACGACCATCTACCGCGAAGCGGTTGAATCGCACCGCGCGTGGAATGGAACCCTTTCAGGGTACATGAAACGCAATCGCATTCCCAGGGTGCGCGAAGCGCGACCCTGGGCTATTGTCTGCAACCGCTTCGCGGTAAGCCGAACAGCCTCAAAACCCGGACCAGAACAGTAGTTGAGTTCGGGTACGTGCTAACTCCGCCATGAGTCGGTATCATCTCTGCATCCTGCCGGATTCCCCTTCGCTTGAGGTTGCGTCATGACGTATCGGTCACGCTTGCTCGCGGTGCTGTTGTTTTCGCTGTCCGCGCTTGCCATGTCGCTGTTGCCGCTTCCGCTCGTTCCGGCACAAGACAAGAAGGCCGTCACCAAAGACGCACCGCCGCCGAACATTGCCGCAACTTACCCCATGCTGACGACGGCTGCGAACTTGGGTCTCAAACCCGGCACGACAACGGAACTGGTTTTGACCGGAACGAACTTGACGGACGTGACCGGAATTTGGACTAGCTTCCCGGCGAAGACGACCATCCCCGAGGGGCAAAAGGACGCCACGAAATTGACCGTGAAAATCGACTTGCCCGGCGACACGCCAATCGGGCTATACACCTATCGTGTGGCAACGAAAACCAACATCTCGAACACCAAACCGCTCTGCGTTGATACGCTTCCCCAAGTCGTAGAAACCGACAAAAACCGCATCAAATCTACGCCACAGACCGTACCGAACCCGTGTATCGTGGTCGGCAAAGCAGACGTGGAAGCGTCGGACTTTTTCCGCTTCCCGGTGCAATCTGGCGTGCCCGTGACCCTCGAAGTGCTTGGCCGCCGACTTGGGTCGCCGATTGATCCGGTGTTGTTGCTGTACGACGCCACCGGCAAGGAACTTGCGGGAATCTACGCCGACGACACGCCCGGTTTGCAGTCCGATGCGCGAATCACCTACACCCCGAAACAATCCGGCGAATTGATTGTCGAACTCCGGGATACCACGTACCGAGGCGGGGCGGATTTCGTTTATCGGCTGCGGATCGGCAACTTTCCCGGCGTGACGACCGCGTTCCCACTGGCCATCGAACGGGGCAAAAAAGCCGAGATCAACTTCAGCGGACCGAACGCGAAGGGGTTGATCTCCGTGAGCCTGACGGCGCCGAAAGACCCCGCGATCACGACGCTCTACGCCACGCCGAAGACCAGCGACGGACTCGCCGGTTGGCCGGTCCCAGTGATGATTAGCAACGTGCCGCAACTGACCGAACAAGAGCCGAACAACGACATTGCCACGGCCAATACGATCACCGTGCCGTGCGGGATTTCCGCCCGCTTCACGGAAAAAAACGACCTCGACCACTTCCGCTTCGCCGCGAAGAAGGGCGAGAAGTTCACCGTCACCGCGTTGACATACGGCGTGAATGCGCCGACCGAAGTGCTGATGCGAATCCTGGATGCGAAAGGGGCGGAGTTAGCGAAGTCGAACCCGCAACAAGCCCTCACCCGCGTCGATTTCACCGCCCCCGCCGACGGCGATTTCATCATTGCGTGCGAACACTTGAACTATCTCGCCGGGCCGAGCGAAGTGTATTGGTTGCAAGTCCAACCCGCTTCGCCGGACTTCACGATCACATTGGGCCTCGACCGAATTGAAGTCCCGGTCGGTGGCGTCGGGTTGTTGCCGATTACGGGCATCGCAAAGTTGAACGGCTTCAACGTACCGATTGAACTGAGCGTGGACAGTGAATCGCTGAGTGGAAAACTCACCGTACCAGCGGCGGCGAACCTGCTCCCGGCCACGCCACTGTACATGGTCGTCACGACGAAACCGGACGCGAAACCCGGCCCGCACATCGTCACCTTACAAGCAACCGCGAAAGTGGACGGCAAAGACGTGACCCGTTTCGGGCAAGTCACGGAGGTCGTGAAAGCGGCATTCGCTGGCCTGCCGAACCCGCCGCCCGAACTGAGTACCCAACTCGCAGTCGCCATCACGCCCGAACCGCCGTTCACGTTGACCGTCACCTTTGACACACCCGAAGCCGCACCAGGCACCACGTTGAAAGGCAAAGTCGTTGCCAATTGGACGAAGAATTTCACCGGCGGGATTGTTGACGTGTATTCGCTCGTCTTGCCAGCGAATGTCACCACGCGGGTGAAGCGGATCTCATCCGGCACGAACGAGGCAGAACTTGAACTCACGCTTGCTGCCAACGCCACCCTCGGAACGAACCAAGTGATTTTTCGTGGCTTCGCAAGATACGGTGACAAAGACATCGCCGTGATCGCCCCACCCGTCACCATCACCGTGATCGCCGCCAAGAAGAAAGAGGAACCGAAGAAGGACGAGAAAAAGAAGTGAGAGAGCTATCAGGTTCTCCAACCGCGTCTGCTATACGCAGAGACTCCTGCGGCTAGGAGAGCAAATACCAGCCACGAGTAAAACGTCTGAAAGGCCATCCACAAGCTGTCACGCTCCGAATCGATCGTGACAGAGTACAACGTGGCGAATTGTGCGAAGATGGTTGCTGCAATCAGGATTACTAGCGGGTGCATTCGATTTGCCACTGATAATGACGCAAATAGGGCTGGTCCGATCATTATCAAGAAGATGCGGACCATGCCTATGAACGGCTGTTCAGACAGTAAAGGCACTCGCAATCCGTTGGGCTGAGGGTAGCAAAACAACGTTCCACCACAGTGATAAGCTAATCGTTTTATGTGTGGCATCCCAAACGACATCATGCAAATGCCGACGAACAACACAATTAGGAGTTACGCAGTCGCGGCATTTTGAAGGCGGTATCGCGGAGTCGTTCGGTACGCGCGGACGGCGTCGTGGACGATCTGCCACTTCGCGGTCAACCAGTTGACGCCGGTTCGGAAGCACCACCGCTCGACG
>JAYVXO010000044.1:0-22822 GCA_043785105.1 Fimbriiglobus sp. | reverse complement strand
CGACCTATTCAAGGACAACCCAAGCAGCACGGGTTCGTTCCTCTCCACGAGTGGCCTTGATCTGCTCTGGAATCTCACCAACGTGTTCAGCGTGTTCGTTCATGCCATCGGTGTAGGCGTGTTGGGGTGGTGTGTGACGATGGAGCGGAAGGCGGTCGGGCGTGACGACTAGCGCCCCGCCCTTCGGCGATTCGTACACTAGCTGCATTCTCTCCTCGTGTACGGATGCCTTGATATGCCGCGTGTTTTGATTGCCGACAAACTGGAAGCCGCCGGGGTGGAATTGCTCACGGCGGCGGGGATCGAAGTGGATAACCGACCGGGGTTGAAGGGCGATGAACTGAAGGCGGCGCTCCGCGCGGCGGACGCGGTCATTTGCCGGTCGCAACCCCAACTGACGGCAGACGTTCTCGAAGAGCCGGGCAAGCTTCGGGCGATCGCGCGGGCGGGCGTCGGGGTTGATAACATTGACGTGCCAGCCGCGACGCGCAAGGGCATCGTGGTCATGAACACGCCGGGCGGCAACACCGTCTCGGCGGCGGAACACACGGTCGCACTCATGATGGCAATTGCCCGGCAAATCCCCGCCGCCGATGCCAAGATGAAAGCGGGCGGGTGGGATCGCAGCAAGTTCGTCGGCACCCAACTCACAGGCAAAACGCTGGGCGTGGTTGGCCTCGGTCGCATCGGGTTGGAAGTGGCGCGGCGAGCCACCGGCCTGGATATGCAAGTGCTGGGGTTCGATCCGTTCATCACCTCCGAACGCGCTGCGGAACTCGGCATCAAGGCCGCACCAAACCTGGATGCGTTGCTACCACAAGTCGATTTCTTAACGCTCCACATTCCACTGACGCCGGAAACCAAGAACCTCATCAGCACCCGCGAATTCGGCATGATGAGGAAGACATCGCGGATTCTCAACGTGGCGCGTGGTGGCATCATCGACGAAAAAGCCTTGGCCGAAGCGCTGACGAACGGCACGATCGCCGGTGCCGCCATTGACGTGTTTGAAACTGAACCAACGCCCGCCGATAACCCGCTGCGGACGGCGCCGAATTGCATCATTACCCCGCACCTGGGTGCGTCCACCGTCGAAGCCCAGGAGAACGTGGCCATCGAAGCGGCGCAACTCATCACGGACTTTTTGTTACGGGGCGTGGTGGCGAACGCGGTGAACATGGCCGCCGTGGACCGGGCCGAACTCGAAGGGCTGCGACACTACGTCGATCTCGCCCGCCGACTCGGGCTTCTACAAGCCCAAATGGCCCAAGGTCCGATCCGCCGCGCGTCGCTGACGTACCGGGGCGAACTGGCTGGCAAAAAAACCAAGTTGCTGACGGCGGCCTTCACGGCGGGGATGCTGGAATTTCGACTCAGTCGCGGTGTGAACCTCGTGAACGCCGAGGTCACCGCACGGGAACGCGGCATCGAAATTGTCGAAGCCACCAGCCCGAAGAAGGGCGACTTTGCCGCCGTCATGCACACCGAAATCGAAACCGAAGCGGGCAGCCACGTCGCGGCCGGCACGCTGTTCGGTGACCAGTACATGCGGCTGGTGCAACTTGATGCGTACCGCCTGGAAAGCTACATCGACGGGACGTTGTTCTTCTTCCAACACACCGATGTTCCGGGGTTGATCGGCTTCGTCGGCAACATCTTCGGCACTCACAACGTCAACATCGCCGCGATGACCGTGGGCCGCAGTGGAAGCGTGGCCGGTGGTCCCGCGATCGGCGTGTTGAACCTCGACAGCACCCCACCCGAAGAAGCCGTCGCCGCCGTCCGTGCGCACCCCAAGATCGAGCAAGTCACCGTCGTCAAACTCCCCCCCGCCGGGGAACTCCCCCCCTGGATGGGGTAATGTTGGATTTCCACCCGAGAATCTTCCCGCTCCTGTGACGGATGTTGTAGGATCGACTAAGCATATGTTGAGGTTGGTTGAGAATTGGGAACCATTTCCTGACCAACCACGACCAAAGATTTCAGGTCTATGCTCGGTTGCCGAGACACTCGCTCATTCGGCAACGGTTTGGTGACGATTGGGTTTGATCTAAGGTGTCGTATCGAACAACCACCACTTCCGATAGTTGCAGGTAACGTCATGCCGAATATGCTTCGTTTTGTCTCCCCGGATCGTCGCTGGGCGGTAGTCGGATTCGTCGGACTGTTACTGCTACTCCTTGTCAAACCTGCACTCGCGCAAGACCCGGAACCTGCTGCCCCTGCTGCGGCGGCAACTCCCACCGCGACGACCACGGCTAAGGCCCAAGACAACATCTTCGTCCACATCATCAAATCGGTCGGCATCTTCTGGCTGATCCTGTTGCCGACTTCGATCGGGTTGATTGCGATTGTGGTGTTACTGGCAATGGACCTGCGAATGTCGGCTGCAATACCGGCGGGGTTCGTGGATGAGTTCACGGACACGGTGAACAAACGCAAGTTCAAAGAGGCCTACGACATGGCCCGCGCGGATCCCTCTTACCTGGGGCGAGTGCTGACGGCAGGAATGTCGCGGCTCCAGTACGGCATTGAGGACGCCCGCGAAGCCTCGTTGAACACCCTCGAAGCCGTCAAATCCGATAAGGAGCAGAAGAACAACTACACCGCCGTGATTGCCACGCTCGGGCCACTACTGGGGCTAGTCGGCACCGTGTTCGGCATGATTGAAGCGTTCATGGAACTGTCCACCGGGTCGAACCCGAACCCGGCGAAACTGGCCGACGGCATCTCGCACGCTTTGGCTGTGACCCTGGTGGGCGTCGGCATCGCGGTCCCGGCAATTATGGCCAACACCTACTTCCGCAACCGCATCACCCAGATCATGCTGGAAGTCGGCTCCGTGTCCGACGACCTCCTAACGCAAATGTACCACAACTCGAAAAAGCCCGGCTCGTCGGCCCCAACTGCCACCGTGCCCATTGCGACACCGCCACGACAGTAACGAAATCCACCTCACCACAGAGGGCACAGAGAGCCACAGAGGATACCAAAATAGGATTTTTCTTCTCTGTGGTTCTCTGTGCCCTCTGTGGTGAAATATTCTTTGCCCGAATCACTCACACATTGAAGACCCATGAGCGCCAGCGCATCTGCCGATAAGTGTGAACCGAACCTGACGCCGTTGCTGGACATGGTCTTGCAACTGGTCATGTTCTTCATGCTGTGTGCTAACTTCGTGATGGAGCAAGTCAACGAAACCGTGAAGTTGCCGCTGGCAATCGAGGCAAAGGCGCTCGACCGGACCGTGGATAATTACATCATCTTGAACGTGGTGAAGCCGAAGGATGCGAACGAAAAGTTCAACCTCCCGGCCTACACCGACATTAGTGGGGAGTCGTTCACGAACATGATCCAGGTCCGCAACAAGATGCGCACCGTCATGGAGCTAGACAAAGCCCGCACGAAACCCGCCGACTGGGAGAAGGGCAAAGGCCGCTCCATTGTGATTTTGCGTGCCGCCAGGGAAGCGAACTTCAAAGAGGTTTACGACGTGATGACGGCCTGCCGTCAGGCGGGCTACACCGACATTCAACTTCGCGCCATTAAAGCCTCACCACAGTAAACCCGAACGGGACCGACTCGCTATGCACCGTCGCAAACGAAAAATCAGCTCCAGCCCGACCGAACCCGATCTGCCCATCACGCCGATGCTGGACATGTCGTTTCAGTTGATGGCGTTCTTCATCCTGACGTTCCGCCCCGCCCCGATCGAAGCGCAACTGGCGTTGTCACTGCCCAAGGAAGACGGCGGCGGCCAACCGCCGCCTAGTGTCTCCATCGAGGTGGAAGACGACGAACTCATCGTGCAAGTCTACGCCACCGACACGGGGGAGGTCGTGGACATCACCGCCGCCCCCAAAACCGGCAACGTGTCATTGGGCAGAGAGACCAGCGCCCTGTTCAAATACCTGAAAGACCGCGCCGCCGCATCCGGTGGCAAGTCGCCGAGACTGAAGTTCGAGATCGCCGACAAACTGAACTACCAGTACGTCATCAAGCTCATCGACGAAGGCAAACGCGCCGGCTACGACCGCATCAGCCCCACTCTACTGAACGCGAATGGCGGGGCGAAGAAGTAGGCACGTGGGGGTTAACCACAAGTGAAACGCTGGAAAGTGCGATCGCTATTTCAATGGATGTTCCGTGAAAATAGATTCCAGCCTCTTGTAGTATTCGTCAAGACCTAGCAATTCCAGGTCCACGACGTGGCCGATGTGCCCACCACCGCAGACGTGGCCGAAAAACGCCCGTGTTCGGCCCTTGCTGTCTTTGACGACTAACGTACCGCCACCTCGATACCAGATGCCGTGGCTGTTCTGAGATAATCCATAGACCCACTCACCATTTCTGAACCGCACCACGACAATTTTCGGATCGGCAACGTGCGCGGAGTTCGGATCGGCGTATTGGTTCAAACGGTCACGCCATTCCGCAGCGAGACTCGGCGATCCGCTGTCACTCCCGAACTCTGCCGCAAACCAAAACCCAAAGAATCCGCACGGGATCAGACTCAACCCGACAACTCCAATCACCACCCAGCGGAGAACACGTCGCTGTTTCATCCGGACCTCAGTTGCTTGAAGACCCGCACACCGAACCAGTCGGGTGGGTAAGCGGTGAATCTGGGGAAGCCGACATGCCCGCTAGTCACGTGAACCGGCCCATCGCCGGTTCGCCAAAATTCAATGGAATACCGTTCCGATACTTCAACCGATGGACTTCACTTCCAAATTCTGTTCGGTGGGTGTGTTGGTGAATTTGACATAGAAAATAGTTGGCGAACCTGTTGAAACGGACAGTTCACTTTCACCGCGGTAGGGCGTGACAGAATTCGGAATCTGTTCGTTGCAAAGGGCAGCGACCCGAGCCAAAGCGGTACGAAAGACTGATTTTGGAATGAGCAATGCGACCGGATTTTGCGTGTCACCATCCAGGAGATGAACCGCACAGTAATCGTCCTGAAAGTGGAACCGGAGCGGATGCTCTCGACATAAAACAAGGAGGTCATCGACGAGTCCCACCACACCACGCGGGGTCGGTTTGGATATGTAGAGGAGCCGCTCTGCGAATGGGGACAGGGTAATCATGACACGCTCCGGACCACTGCGGATTCCGCCACTGATGGCCACGCAGCGATCAGTTCTTCAAGTCCCGAACCAAGGTCGAATTGAATCAACCCTTGGCTAATTGGAAACCACTCGTTGGCCGCCATCAACACGATTTCTTCCGGCACGTCCAATACCAGGATAACAGGCCCTCCTTCATCTGGGAACTCCTGTGACTTGCCCCTCGCATAATCCTCAGGTGTTCCGAAGTGGAATGGACCCGACTCCACGCTTAGCGAAAAACCATCATCTAATGCCTGACCACCGGGTTCAAGAAAGCATGGGTCAGGGCCGTGCAACAGAATCAGTTCAGCACGCCGTAAGGTTGTTCCATGCAAGAAGACCATGTTGATCGCAACCCGGAATCATAACAATTGGTGCCTATCATACTGATCGCCCACCTCCCTCCTACCCGACGAACACGCCGCCGGTGTAGCCGGGGAGTTGGTCGAAGGTGGCGAGGCCGAACGGCGGGTTGTTGCCGATCAGGAAGTCGCCGACGTAGACGCGGGCTTTGTTGCCGCCACCGGGGCCGTCGGAAGTGATGAGGTCGGCGTTGGCATCACCGTTGAGGTTCTTCACGACGACGCGGACGCCGCCTCGGCTGGTGAGGTCGCCGGAGAAGAAGTCGTTCTTCGGCGTGACGACGCCTGCCAGGAGATCGGTCCCCGCGAAGATGCGGACACGTGGCCCGCCGCCGGGACCGGCACCGGCAACGATGTCCGCTTTCCCATCGGCGTTGATGTCACCTGCGGCCACGTAGACGCCATTGCGCAATGTATCATCGAAGGCGAAGAAGTCGGCGACGAGGCGTTGGGGTTCGACACCGGGTCGTAGCGTCTTGCCGTCCCAAATCGCAACCCGTGGCCCGCCGCCGAACCCGGCGGAGACGATGAGATCGGGGATGCCGTCTCCGTTCACGTCGGCCACGGCGGTGCGGGCACCACCCCGGAAGCTCGGGTCGACAATGGCGAAGAAGTCGGCAAACACCGCGCCGGTCCGGCCACTGCGAATCTGCACCCGTGGCCCGCCGTCTTTATCCGGAGACAAGACGACCGCGTCGTACCCTTCACGGAGGAAGTCCCCGGTTGATAGGAACAACCCGCCCACGAAGGTGGATTCAAACGGCTGATAATTCCCAATCTGCCCGCCGGTGTAGATGTCGAACAAGTTCACGTCCGGGAACCGACCTGGGCCGGGTCCGGTCACCAGGGTGTGGGCACCGTTCGGCCCTCGGGCAATCGCCACCCGAACGCCGCCGGAGTACCCCGGTTCGTAAGGTTGGAACACGTTGATGAGTCCGCCATCGGTCCCGTAGACGAAGGCGCGGTTGATGATGCCGACGTCGGAGCCGATCGCGTACACCCCGGCTTGCCCGTTCAACGGCGGCGCCGGCGGAGGTACTGGCGGAGGTCCAGGTGGCGGCGGTGGGGGTGGCGGTACGAACGGCGGCGGTGGAACCGGCGGTGGCGGAGGCGGAGGCGGGGGCGGTGGCGGAGGCGGGGGCGGGGGCGGGGGCAGAGGCGGCACACTCACGTCAATGTGGAGTTGCTTTCCGGTCACCGAGGGGTTCGCGTCCTCGGTCACAACGATGTCCTGGAAGCCCGGCGTTTTCAGCGTGTAATTCAGCGTTTTCGTGCCGCGATCGGTGACAACATAGGTGAACGCGATGGGCGGAACGGCAGGGTCGGTCGTGGTGATCGTCACGGCCCCCGTGTAGTCGTTCACGAGGTTCCCGAACGGATCATTGGCGGTGATCGTGAGAGGTTGGACACCTCCGGCGATGAGACCTTGGGGGAAGTTCGTCAACGCGAACTGGCTGGCCGCCCCCGGTGTCACACGGGTAAACGCGGTCACACTGTTAATGGTCGAAGCGGGGCTACCGGCCACAAGGGTTTGCGTCCCGGCGGTGCGGAATGCAACCGTGAACGCCTTGATTCCCTTGTCCGCCGCCGTGAACGTGTAGTCGGTCGGCAACGTCGATTTCAGGTCGCTGCTGCTGAACCGCAACAGCCCGGTGAAGTTCGGATTCACCGCCCCCAGGCCATCGGTGGCGGAGACTGTAATTGTCGAGGTGTCGCCAGCTTTGACGGTGGAGGGCAACCCGGTGACCGTGAACGCGCCACCGGCCCCGATCAGGTCGTACTGGCGAATCCCGGACGGCGTGGACAGGAACACGTAGCGGCTATCGCCACTGACCGTCATCACGCCATCGTCGAACGGGGTGACCGGACCCAGCCCTTCTCCTAACGCACGGTTGCCGACCTGTGCCCAGGTCTTGGTGTTGTAAATCTCCAGCTTCCCGGTCACGGTGTTCGCCAGATACATCAGATCTTGTTGGGCGTCGAACGCGAGACCACCGGCTGCGGCGGCGAAGTTCTTGTTCACTGCCAACGCACTGTCATAGATCGTGATGCCGCTGCGATTCGCCGCGAAGAGGGTACCGTTGCGGTTGGCCGCGAGCGTCAATTGCGCCGCCGGGACGGTGGGGTCGAACTTCGAGGTGTAGGTTCCGCTCACGCTGTTGAAGATGCCCAGGAATTCCGCAGACGATTGGACCAAGCCCGAACCGACGAACAGGAACTTCCCGTCCGCCGCCCGCGCCAAGTTCGTGCTTCCCGCCGTGAAATCCCCAGCCGTCTCGTTCACCGTGTCGGTCGCGCTGTCGATCCGGATGGATTGCCCACTGCCAGTCCCGGAGACGTACACCCGCCCGGATTGCGAAATGTTCAAGTCCCACAAACCCGACGAGTAATTCGCCGCGTTGTACGGGAGGTTCGTCACTTTCCCGGTCGCAATGTCCACCTTCCGGACGAAGCCCTGGGTGGCCCCACGGAGGGCGTCCGCGACGTACAGCGATTTCCCGTCGGGGGTAATGTCGATGCCGTTCAGGTTCGTCCCAACTTTCCACGGCGCGAGGAGTGATTGCGTGACCACGTCGAAACGCTGAACGAAGCCATCGGTGTCGGTGAAGAAGAGTACGTTCCGTGTCGAATCGAACACCACGTCCCGGCGGGTGCTACTCGGGATCACAGCCAACGTGCCGAACGGGTTCAGCGTGATGTTCGATTGCGAACCGATGACCCCCGCTGTCAGGTCGTTGACCGTGATGTTTTGCCGGCCGGGGCTGTTCAACTTAATGCTGAACGTCTTGCTGCCCTTGTCCGCCGCGGTGAAGGTGTAGTCTGCGGGCAGAATGGCCGAAGCGTCGCTACTCGTGATTCGCACGGTGCCGGTGTAGTTTTGCAGAACCGTGCCGGCGGCATCTTTGGCCACGATGGTCACGTTGGCGGTCGTGCCGATCGTCCCGAGTTGCGGGAATTGGGTTGTGAACGTCAGCGAGGCGAGTTTGCCGTCGGCGACGGGTATCGAGAGTTGCCGTAACCCCGACGGCGTGGCGATGTACAAGAACTTGGAGTCGGGCGAAACCGCCAGCGTGCCGTTGCCGACACTTTCCCCGACATCAATGCGAAACCGCTCGGTCCAGTTCGTGGTCTCCAGGGCCACGATTTGTGACGCCGCCGCGTCCAGTGTGAACAGGGTCGTACCGGCAGCATCGAACGTCGCACCGCTGTTGGTGCCGACGAGGTTTTGGACCCCGTTCAAGTTGTTATCAACGATCGACAAGACGTTCTGCGTGAAGCCCACCCCGATCGAGGCCAGCACACCGTTCTTGCTGACCGCCGGCGAGAACAGGTTGTTTTGAAAGCTTAAAACCCCCGAAGACTTGGTCAGCGTTGTGCCGGAAGCCGAGTTGTACAACGAGACGGTGCTGGTAAACGGGAAGGACTGATCGTTCAGGCTCAGCACCGCCGAACGATCCGCAGACCGCGCCAAATTTCCACTGATGGCGCCGCTGGTAATGCCGTCCGTGGCCAAGTCGATCGCGCCCCCATTGGACAGCAACGCGACCTTGCCGTCCGGGATGGCGATGTCGGTGGCGGAGACGCCATGAATCAGCGTGGCGGCGCCGGTCGTGAGGTCGTACTTGCGGACAAGCCCTTCGGTGTAACCGGGGAAGGTGTCCGGGGCGTACAGGTATTGGCCGTTGATGGTGTAATCGGCGTCGTTGAAAAGTGTGCCGACTTTTGCGGACGGCAGCAGCGATTGCGTGGCCACGTCGAACCGCGTGATGGACCCCCGATTTCCGACGATGATGACCTGGTTCCGCGTGCTGTCGTAGATCAGATCACTGGCCGCTTCGGTGAAGGGAATGCTGGTCGCCGGTTGCCCCGCCGCGTTCACGCGGATGTTCTTCTGCGTCACGGTGAGGGCGTCTAGCAATTCCTGGAAGACGATCGACTGCTGGCCGGGGGTCTTCAACGTGAGCGGGAACGTCTTGGAGCCTTTATCCGCTGCGGTGAACGTGTAGCTACTCGGTAGCGTGGCCAGCGGGTCGCTGGAGTTGATTTGCAACACCCCGTTGAACCCCGTCAGCACATCCCCGCTGGCGTTCTTGACGGTCACCGTTACCGAACTGGGTACGCCCGCCGTGATGAACGCAGGGAACGGCGACGAGATCGACAGGATGGCCGGGGTGCCGTCCGCTTGGGCCAAATCGAACCGTCGAACCCCCGCCGGTGTGGCGATGAACAGCAACTTGCCGTCCGCACTCGCCACCATGTTGCCGCTGTTGAACGTCTGGAACGCCGGCATGTTCTCGCCGATACCCATCCGGTATTTTTCCACCCACGTTTTCGTGTCGATGGCGACGAGTTCGTCCGTGAACGAGTTGATGCCGTAAAGCACATCGCGTTGCCGATCGAACAGCACACCGCCGTTCAGGTCGTTGAAGTTTTCGAGCGTCGCCTTGCTGGCCACGTCCACGACCGACAACCCCGTACCGACTTCGATCGCATACGTCTTGCTGTCGCGGCTGAAGCCGATGACGCGGTTCGGTCCGGCACTTCCGACCGTGGTGAATTTGTTCGACGTGACATCGTAAAAGCGGTTCACTTGGGAGAAACCCGAGTTGTTCGGACTGGCTTCCATCACCGAAATCGTGCTGCGATTGTCCGCCCGAAACAGTTGCGAATCTTGATACACCGTCGGAACATCGCTCCGAACGGTGACGGTATCTTTGCTGGTGTCGATCTGGAGTAAATCCACCCCCCCGGCTGCCGCACCCAGACGCCGACTGGTGATTAGCCCTACGCCGGTGCTGGAGATCGACACGTCAAACGCGCCGTTGCTCCCGGCCCCCGCACTGGCCGCGATTTCGCTCGTCGAACCGTCAGAGGTGTTGACCTTCAAAACCTTCGAGATCGAGTCTTCGGCCACGTACAAAAACTTGCCGTCCGGCGTGAGATCGGCACCGTTGAGTTGCGCCGCCAGTGGTGACGTGAACGCACTCAGCGCCGAATTCGTGGCGGCGTTGTACCGCGTGATCAGGCCGCCAGCTCCGGTGGTGATGTACAAGATGCTTTTGGCATCGTCGTAAACCATGTCCCGTCGCCCGCTACTTTGCGGCACGAGCAGACTGGGGACGGTCCGTTCTTCCAGCGGTTCCAACTGGAGTTGGGTACCACGACGGGGTTTCAACCAACGCACGAACGGTGTTGCCATCGGAGCGATCCTGAGCCGGTGCTCGAACGAAAGTCGATAATCTTAAACGATTGTGGCGACAAGCTGGGGGGCGCGTCAAGCGAGCCAGCCTCCGAATTCGTCAGGTCTAAACCCCGACCCGTCCGATTGCCCGGACCACACCATCCGCACCCATACCACCACAAAAACCGCCCCCAGCATAATCCGACGAGACGGCACCACCGAACGATTGTAGCAATTACCATCTGGGAACGAATTTCCAAGATCAGAACCAGAACTGACAACCACGGAATACACGGAATAACACGGAAATTAGGGCAAATCAGCGAATGATGCGTTCGTGCTCGATCTTTGGGAAATGGCCGAAGTTCACGAGCAAGCCGACACGATAGCCGGTGGCTTTCAAGTAATTGTGAACTTGTGCCCGATGCTCATCGGCGAGTTTTGTCACGGCTTTGATTTCGAGGATGATCTTGCCAAAGCAGATGAAGTCCGGGACATAGCGATGCTTGAGGAACTTTCCCTTATAGCTTAATTGCAGCTCTGATTGCGGTTGAAAGGGTGTCGTCTGAAGAGCAAACTCGATCTCCAAACATTCCTGGTAAACCGCTTCCAAAAACCCACAGCCCTTCTCTTTGTAAACTTCAAAACACGCACCAAGAATTCGATAGGTTTCGTCCTCAAACACAAGTGGCATTTTGCATTCCATTCCGTGTTTTCCGAGTATTCCGTGGTTAAATCTTCTCCTGGTCACCGATCAATTTCGCCCATGACGATGTCGATGCTGCCGATGATCGCAGGCACATCGGCGATGAGGCAGCCACGGCAGATTTCATCGGCCACGCTGAGGTTGCAGAAGCTGCTGGAGCGGGCGCGGACTCGGAGCGGGACGTTTTCTTTGTTGGGGCGACCGACGACGTGGAAGCCCATTTGACCGCGTGGGCATTCGGTTTCGACGTAGCATTCGCCGGGGGTCAGGGTGCGGGGTGGCTCGACGCGGTGGGCATACTTGGTTCGCAGTGCGTCGGCCATCTTCGGGTCGTTGGCTTTCTTCTCGTCACCGCTCAACTTGGTGTGGCTGGCTTGCAATATCTCCCACTCAGATTGTAACTTCATGTACTTTTCAATCGCTTGCTCAACAAGTAATATACTTTCAATGACTTCAAGCATTCGTACATAAAATCGGTGCCAACAATCACCGATTGCGGTGCCGTGGGGGGCGGTATCGAAGGGTGGGATGGGGACATCGAACGTGTAATGTTCATACCCGGAGTACGGTTCGGTTTTGCGTAAATCCCAGGCGGCGTCTCCTCGGGTGTGGTCCAATGACGCACGTAACATCGGGCCGGTGCAGCCGTAATTGATGGCCATTTCTTTGGAAAGTACCCCGACCGCAGCGGTGCGTTTTACGAAGATATGGTTGTTGGTGAGCAGGGCATGGTATTCGGGAATACGCGGTTTGAAGTATTCCAAGAACTGTTTGCAACGTTGGATCCACCCGGTTGGCAGATCGTCATGCACCCCACCGATTGTGATGTAGCTATAAGTTAGTCGCGCACCACACACGTCTTCAAACAAATCCAGTATTTGCTCGCGTTCCCGGAAGGCGTACAGGAACGGGCTGAACGAACCTAAATCGAGGCCATAAGCACCCATACCGACCAAGTGGGAGGCGATGCGGTTGAGTTCGCAAATCATCACCCGTAGGACTTGGGCTTTCTCTGGGATCTTCATCGCGCACAGTTTTTCGATGGCGAGGGAGTACCCGAGGTTCATGTTCATTGCCGCGAGGTAGTCCATGCGGTCCGTGTACGGGATGAACTGAATCGGCGTGACGTTCTCGCCGATTTTCTCCGCACAGCGGTGCAAGTACCCCAGGTGCGGCGTGACTTCACGGATCACTTCGCCGTCGGTGCGCAAGACCAGCCGCAACACGCCGTGCGTGCTCGGGTGTTGCGGCCCCATGTTGACAAGCATTTCATCCGTGCGCACATCAAATTCGATAATAGTCGGGTCGGCAACAATATCCGGTGGCATCACAATCTCACAACAGGCAACGATACGGTTGGGGGATTGTAACAGAAATTGAACCGAGCGGTCATCGACTGAAGTGGTCGGCTGTGCGGTGTATACATCAGTTTTGGAGTTACACAGTCATGCCGAAATCTAAAGCCGATCACGAAAAGACGAAAGTACGAAAGCGCGAAAAAATCCATCATATTGGGGTTCTATTTCGTGCTTTCGTACTTTCGTGTTTTCGTGATACTCCGTGTTTTTGGCTTGGCATCGTCATTCCTGCTGCAAGCCCAGTTGCACTGCGTAAGTCCTACAGTTCAATCTCAGAGCACTACCGACCGAAGACGAGTTGCGAGCGGCGATCGAACTCACGAAACAACCTCTGAAAACACAGACATGACATGACCAGTCGAGATGCAATCAACACGCGGCCGATTTGCGTTTGACGCCGTGCTTGCCACGCGCTTGCACTTTTGCGATGGACTCGACCGCGAGTGGTACTTGACACGCCGTGCCGCCCATGTCCACGCTCACTTTTTCGACGACTTGTGCCGTTGCGATCGCACGATCCGTCAGTGCCGGGACGTAACTCCCCACAGCAATGACAAACCCGTTCATGCAGTGCCGCACGCGGTTCGCGGATTGGTGAATGGTGCGTACCACGGTTGAAAGTAACCCTTCAATTTCGTCTAAATCGAGTTGTTCGTCCGCCGTGATCGCAACGTAACTGGAGTAAGTTGCCCACCCGGACGCCGCGATGCTTTCGGCTTTCGAGGCCATCCACTGTTTCGCCAATTCCGTGGCAAAGGGCGACTCGGAAGTCACCCAAGGCACCGTGTATTCACTCAGCATGTACCAGTACGCAGACTTCGCCCATTTGTTGAGTTGGGGTTTGGTAAACTTCATCGGTTCGGCAATCAGCCCCGCAAGGTACATCGCGTCCGAAATGCCAGATTCGTAAAGCTCGAGTGCCATTGACTGATTCGCCTTGACTCGCTTCTGAATCTTCTTCAGGTCTTCAACTTTGACCCCGTAGAACGGCTCCTTGGCACCATGCTTCACCAGCACTTTTTTGATCGACTCCGAGCCGAGTTGGGACAGTTCGTGGATAACATCCGCAGACGTCGGCGTAGCAGTCGAGACTGCCATGTTTAACCCCCAGAAGATTCACCACGGAAAACACGGAATACGCGGAAATAGAATCAATCGAAGAGTCGGGAACAGGATACCAGTTTCTTCAACTGGGACACAATATCCTTGTTCCTGATTTCTTCCGTGCTTTCCGTGTATTCCGTGGTTAAATGTATGATCCGAGTTGGAGGTTATTTCATTTCATTGAAGCGCCAAGTGGGCACGTTGGGCGGCAGGTCGCCGGTCAAGTACGCTTCCTCACCGACTAGATCCCGCAATTTCTTCAACGCTTGGCGACGGACCGTGACGTAGTAAAAATCGCACCGGGCATCTCGGACGCTGTCCCAGACTTGGTAGAGGCGATCGGTCTCCCACAGCACATTGCGAAACGAGTCGGCCCGATCCGTTTCGAGTTGTTGCCGCTGGTCGATCGTCTTGCGGAAGGAACGATTAAACTTCACGAGTTCGTTCACGGCGTTGCGTTCCGGGAAGCGAAAGCTGTCCGCTAACATCGGGGCGTCTTCGAGTTCCCGGTAGCGACGGCGCAGCATGTTCAAATCGGTGCAGAAATCTTCAGGCCGCGTGAGGACGTACCGGGTCTCGCGGATGTCCAAGATTTCCCACTGCACCGCGACAGTATGAATGGCATCACGAAGTGCAGGCCATTTATCAGCGGGCGGGCACGATTCGGGGATACCGGGCGGGATGGTGAGAAGCATCGCAGCCAGGATGAGGTCGCCTCCGGACATGGGCGTACTCCTTGATCTGGCGTCCGGGAGTGACCCCGTGGCGCGTATTCTTACGGACTGCGACGCCAGGACGGGCGAGCAGCGATTCGTGTGCGGGACAAGAAAAAAAGCACAGGGCGGATCGGAGAGAAGGCCGGTGGACGAGGAAGAGGAGCCGTCAAAAGTGGCGGCTGATGCCAACCGTCTCGGCGATCCGAGAAACATGACCTGGCGAACGGCAACGGGAGTGAACCCACGCGCCGTTAGTCACAGGTCAGCGAGAGAGGGCGGTTCATACCGTACTCCGTGAAAGAGTACAAGACATTTTACGTGCCTGCGCGAAGAAATATGAAGATTCCGCGAAATCGCACCGTCGCATAATCAGACATGGCGCTGCAACGTGTTAATTGGCAACATGTTACAACGTCGGCTTCGTAAAAAAATACCGTGGCAATTTCGGCAAGTGAACAATTGTTATTTCTGGTGGCAACCAGAGTGTCGCCCGAATTTCGCGCACCGTGCCTTGTTATTCAGCAGGTGACTTTTACACATTGAGCTTGGATTTTCGATCACGGCTGCTTTTTTCTGGCAGGGCGAACTTCAGGAAGCGACGTTCAAACTCAACACCGTTGCGGCACCACTGGTCCCCGCTTCGTGGTCGATTTTTCCCAACAAAAGTGGCACGAGTAGTACCACCAGTCATGTCATTCTGGGGAAAGTCACCGACCCGAAGTTCCAAAACTTGGTCACTGCGGTATCGGTGCCACTTTGCAACACAGTTGCTGGTGATGCTGCGACAAGCGTGGCGACGCCGAGTACAGCCACCGCCAAAACGGGACGACAGGAAAAGGCGACAATTGAGATGTTCAATGTTGGCCGATAAATGCAACCTTGTTTCAAACCACATCCCACTTTGCTGGTCGATATTCTGTTGCGAGCCACCAACCGCGGACATCGGGCGGGTCAGTTATTGGGCTGATGATGAGCCACATCACATTCGGGCCGTAAGTGTTATTTGCCAGATCCGTTGCACTCGGGACCGGAGCGGACGTGGGGTGCGAGTGGTAGATCGCCAACACATCAGTACCACTCACCCGCATCGTTTTGTAGGCGGCAAACAGGCTCACCACCTCAGTCTCGAACACGGTTGGACTGGCTAGCGCATTCATCAGTGGTAGAAATTGCGACACCGTGCCAACACCGTTCACGACCGTTCCGGCAAGGAACCCGACGCACTCGTTTGGCAACTCCGCACGGGCGTGGTCCAGCATCGCCGTGAAGATGTCGGCGGGAATTCGGAGACGGAACGGTTCATCCGGGTACATGCGAATCGCCCAAAGTATCCACCACGAATCACACGAATCACACGAATGAAGATGTTCAACATTGAAGCGCAAGAATAGCCGTGTCAGATCACAACACTGCTTCGTAATCCTGAATTCATTCGTCCGATTCGTCTGATTCGTCCGATTCGTGGTGAAAGGTTTACTGGGGAATAGACTATTCGCCATGCTTCACATTGCACTTTGGGAACCGGAAATCCCGCCGAACACTGGCAACATTGCCCGCCTCTGTGCCGCCACGGGGACGCGATTACACCTCATCGGGAAACTCGGCTTTCAGATCAACGACAAAACCTTGCGGCGCGCGGGTCTCGACTATTGGCCGTCGGTCGATCTCGTGCGCCATGCGAGCTTCGTTGAGTTTGAAACGATTGTTGATCCTCGTCGGCTCTGGGTCGTCGATAATCCGGCGGGGGTGTGTTACACCCACGCTGATTTCCACGACGGGGATTGCTTGTTGTTCGGCAACGAAAGCAGTGGGCTTCCGGCTGAAATTCGCACGAAGTACGCAGACCGACTCATCAGCATTCCGATGCCAACCGGCAAAGTCCGCAGCCTCAACCTTGCTACCGCCGCTGGGATTGTGTTGTACGAAGCCTTGCGCCAAGTGCAGAAGTGGTAGAACCGGAACGGCGTTTGCAAAGTGTGTCGCCGTTCGCTCTGCCACCACTGTGCTCATGCTGACGAGATAACCGATTCACCGCATACACCTTCACGCGGAGATCGGCATCATGGGCGGCGCGGTGGTTGCGTTCACAACACTGGAAGACCTCACGACGTTCGTGCATCGGACGCTTTGCCAACCCGATGCGCTAGTCCCCGAGCAAACGCCAATCTTCCGCACAATCATGAAGCGAGCCGGGCAACTGTCTGGCGTGCTGTTCCACATCGAAGGCCCGCGTTTACTCCGCACCTCCGCAGTGTGGTCAGCCGACGATCATCGCATTTTCTTCTACGACTCAACGGGACAACGTGTTCGTGCGGTGCGGCTGAGCGAATCACCGGAAATCGCAGATGCCCTAACGCCACGGGCATCAAAAGCCGCGTAAATCATTTGCGATTAAACCGAATGCGGCATCCGCGCGCCAAGGTCTCACCAACAGAAGATTTCTTGCCTTTGAGCGTAGCCATCACGGCGAGTTCGAGGAAGTTCTTGCCAGGTTCGGCAGGCGGGTCTTTTTCGTCCATCGCGCCAAGATACACGATCTTCCGTTCAGCGTTCAGCACGAAAAACTCCGGCGTATACACCGCCCCGAACTTCTTGGCGATCTGCTGCGACGGGTCGTAGAGGTAGGGGAACGGGTACTTCTGCTTCACCGCTCGCTTGGTCATTTCAGGCAGTTGATCCTCCTTGATCGTGTTCACGTTGATGGCCACGACCGCAACCTTCGATTCCGGTGTCGCGTACTTCTTGGCAAACTCCAGAATGCGGGGTTCGTAGTCCGTTGCGATCGGGCAACTGTTACAGGTGAAGACCACCACGACCACGTCTTTGCCCTTCAAGTCTGCCAGGGAATGCTTCTTCCCGTCCGTGCCTTCGAGGTCCACCCATGCCGGTGCCTCGTCGCCGACGGACAGCACCTTGTTGAACTCCCCTGCCACACCAAACGGCGTGACCACGGAAAACCCAAACGCCGCCAGGAGAAACTTGAACATCGAAGTGTCTCTCGATTGAAGAAAAAAACGATTCACCACAGAGGGCACGGAGAGCCACAGAGGAAAACCGAAAACTGATTATTTTCTTCTCTGTGGCTTTACCATGTCCTCTGTGGTGAAATCGGGTTGGCTGAATCACCCTGCGGATTTTACGGTACCGGGACCATCAGCGTAAAGGGCCACACGTAGGCTTGCAGCACGGTGATGCCGCCGACGATGCTTGCCAAGAAGATGCTGTGCCAGATGACGGCTTTGAAGATGTCGGCTTCCTTGCCGATCTGGTTTGTGCCAGCGGTGGCAACACAGATGCTTTGGGCGTCGATCATTTTCCCCATTACACCGCCGGTGCTATTGGCGGTGCAAATCAGCACTTCAGCTTGCTCACGTATCAGACCACTACCCTCGAACGCACCGGATTCAAACACCTGACCGGCGGTGATTTTTTGCAAGCTACCGAAGAGGGCGTTGCTACCCGCATCGGTGCCCGTCAGGAACACGCCTAGCCAGCCGAGAATGGCGGCGAAGAACGGGTAGAGTTGCCCCGTCTCCGCGAACGCCACGCCTAGTGTTGCATCAATCCCGGCGTACTTGGTGACATAGCTCAAGCCCAACATGCACGCAATCGTCGGGATCGGGATTTTCATTTGCACGCACGTCTTGCGGACCACCGCCCAGGCTTGTGCGGGGGAGATTCGCAACAGAAACGCCGAGATGATGACAGCCACCACGCAGGGCGTTCCCGCCGCGCTGAGCCACGTGAACTTGAAGATCGCGTCTTCCTTCTTCTCCTCATCGGTGGCGTTCTTTTTCTGCAACCGCTCCGCGCGTTCAACTTCTTTGTGCAGCGTCGGGATTTCGATCGAGTAGTACGAGTTGATGATTCCGAAGTCGATCGGGTGCTTCTTTTCCGCTTGCCGCACGGCACCGATAATCGCTAGGCACACCGCCATAATCACGAACGGCGACCACGCCTTCATGACGGTGTATGCGGTCAGGGGGGCTTCGGTTTTATCATCGGCGATTGCCGCTTGGAGATCGACGCCGTGTTCTGCCGTGGCGGTCACGGCGGCTGATTGGTTCGGACTCAAAATGCTGCCGCCGGGCATCCGGAACTCGGTCTTCGGCTTCCACACGAAGCGGAGAAACAGCGCGAGACAAATGAGTGAGAAGATCGACCCGCCCACGTCCGTGACGGGCCACACGGCAAAGCCGGGGATCCACGTGTGCATCGTGGCGAAGAAGTATTGAAAGATGGCGAACGACCCGCCGCCCACGACCAGCGCGGGCCACACCTCGAAGGTTTGCCGCCACGTACACATCACCTTCACCATGTAGAACGGCACAAGGCACGACAGAATCGGCAGTTGGTGCCCGCACATCACGCTGATTGTGTCCGAAGGGATATTCGTGACGTTGCCGAGGACGAAGATCGGCGTCCCCAGGCCGCCGTAACAAACGGGCGAGGTGTTGGCGATTAAGCAAATGACAGCGGCCCGAAGCGGTGGGATACCGAGGCCAACCAGCATCGCGCCACAAATGGCAACCGGCGACCCCGATCCTGCTGCGCCTTCCATCAAGGCACCGAAACAAAAGCCGATTAACACGGCCAACACTCGGGAATCACTGGAGAGGCTGCCAATCGAACGGCGGATGATGGCGAACTGCCCGGTTTCGACGGTCAGGTTATAAATCAACATCGCACCGAACACGGTCCAGCCGATCGGCAACAGCCCGAACGCCACGCCGTACACGAACGACATCCCCGCCATTTCCACCGGCATTTTGTAGACGAGCCAGGCAATCAGAATGGCCACGACGGCCCCGACAGCACCCGCCCAGCTAGCGATCCAGCGGCGACCTACGAGTAAGTAAAACAGTACCAAGACGGGTAGTGCGGCCACGATTGTGGAGGCGATGGGTTGACCGAGGGGGTCAAGATTTTGCGTGTAAGCGACGGCAAAGAGCATGGAGTTCACAAGCTTCGGAGGGAGAGAGTATCAGCCTGAAGCGGCGATGCTACCAGTCTGCGCGTCAGACGCAAGGAGTTTATCCGTGCAATGCCGCGATTCGTCAACTCTCTCCCCGATCCCGTTAGCTCACCGCAACCAGTTCCCGGTTCGCACGGCCTTTGCGGGTTTTGGTGGGTTGTTCGTCCGGACTACCCGTCAGAATTTCGTTGGACACCTTGCGGGTGAGCCAGACGACCAAGGCGATGTCACGCAGCATGTCTTCGACTTTGGCAACCGGCGTCATTTCGGTAGCTTGGGCGTTGGTGATAATTCGGTTCATGATATTCACTCCGGTGGTTTGTAAGGTTGGTGTCGATTGTCGATGAATGATGGAAAAGCAGGGATCGTGCCAATTGGTTTGCGAAAGCGAGCGTTTTTCGGATTCCGTCGAAAACGCTATAAATCGTGGGCAATTTGAATTTCAACTCTGGTGAACCTATTTCCACGGGCTAGCCCAGTTCGCCACTACCCGCCGACTTGAAGGATTCATTACAATCCGCAATTGTCATTTCGCCAAATGCGCCAAGCCACACGGCAAAAAATGCAATCGAACAAGGGGTTTCAGGGGGTGTAGGTAGTGGTCGAGGCTTGGCGAGGCCCGACATGTGGCTACCACGGAACGAACGGCTGAACCAGAAACTTCAATCCCACTATAATCCCGCCACAAATCTGGCTCCCTCCCCGCTTGCGGGGAGGGCTGGGGTGGGGTGAAGGCTTCAACCCCCCTTAATCCCCCCGCAAACGGGGGGAGACCAGAAAAGTCGCGCGCGTGGAGACAGGAATCGGTAGCAATGTAATCGTTAAACTGGTCATTTCGCTCCGGTTCGCTAAACATCACATGTGATCGGTTCTCGGCACTTCGTGTCGGGATTAAAAGGGAAGCCGGTGAAAATCCGGCGCAGGGCCGCTGCTGTAATCGGCCAGACGGTTCGGTGAGATGCCACTGCGGGCAACCGTGGGAAGGCGACCGAAGCCGTCGGGATGAGCCGTAAGTCAGAAGACCTACCGATCGCGTTGTCGTTTCGGTGCCTCGAACCCAGGCACTCCGGACGGGATGCGATACGGCTTCAGGGTCGTGCCATTCTTTCAGACAGGTCTCGACCGCTTGTTGCGGGCGTCCTGTCGCGCCGGGGTTGGGGCACCTTTCTTTCACGGCCCGTCCCGGCCGGAAAAGGTGGCTCCTGTGTTGGGTTCGTCTCGTCGGTCCCGCCCCGCTTTTACGCTCATTGAACTGCTTGTGGTGATTGCGATTATCGCAATCCTCATCGGGCTACTCCTCCCCGCCGTGCAAAAGGTGCGCGAAGCGGCGGCCCGTGTGCAAGGCCAGAACAACCTTCGGCAACTCGTCCTCGCGGCGATGAACTACGAAGGCGCGTTCCAGAAACTACCGCCGCACACGGACACAACTATCTTCTATCCGAAGGGGAAGTACTGGTTCGGCAGCACCGTCAGCAACACCGGCTCGCCGTACAACGTCGTCAGCACGAATCCGCAGGACGGCATTCTCACATCGTACTACGAGAACAACACGAAAGTCACCCGCTGCCCGAAGTTCGAGACGTACCCGATCAACCCCGTGTACAACGGCCTGACCGCCGGTTATGCCTACAATCGGCACGTCGCGGACCAGCGGATTCTGCGATTCGCCACCTCCAGCACGTTCATGTTTACTGAAACCGTGCTGCTGAAAACCGATGGCACACTGGAAGAACCGTTCGGCGGTTACTTCGGTTCGCCGTACTTGCTCGTGCCGGTGACGGCGTACAGTGCTCCCGGCCAGACCTTTGCCATCTCGCCCTACGGCCTGACCGCCACACAGTTCCGCTATGCCGGGCGAATTGCGAACGTGGCCTTTGTCGATGGGCACGTGGAAACCCGATCGCCGGTGGACAAACCGAGCGTCGCACCCTTTAACCAAACGACCTGGAACACCGCCCGCGACAAGTTCCAACTCGGCTTCCTAGCGGATACGACAGTGGCGTACTCCGGCGATTAAAGAAGAATATCTCACGCAGAGACGCAGAGACGCAGGGATTAGATTTCTCTGACACTCTGCGGCTCTGCGTCTCCGCGTGAGATATTCTTGTATTTTGAATCCAGCGGAGGCAGTATGGCCGTGGTGCGGGCTTTCTCGACGATTCAACTGGTGAACGGTTCGATCGGCGACCCGGTACTTTACCTCGACTACCCTGGTAGCGATAACGCGATCTTGTTCGACGGCGGCGAGAATTGTTGCCTCTCGAAGCAGCAGCTTGCGGACCTCGAAGCGGTGTTCGTCACGCATCACCACATCGACCACTTCATCGGGTTGGATCGCATCGTGCGGGCGAACCTTGATACGGATAAAACACTCCACATCTACGGGCCGGTGAACACGATCCGCAAGGTTTACGATCGGGTGAAAAGCTACGAACACCCGTTCTTCCCGTTCATGCAACTCGTGATGGAGGTTCACGAACTCAACGGCACCACGGAGACGATTGGCCGCATCGAGTGCAAGAAGAAGTTCGCCCCACCGGAAGTAGAAACGCGACCGTGGGCGGGGCCGGTGTGTTACGAGAATGAGCACCTACAAGTCGAAGCGGTGGCCGTCGAACACACCGTGCCATGTTTGGCATTTGCGCTCGTGGAAAGAACTGGCTTTCACCCGGACCCGGAGAAGTTAGCGAAGGGAATGCTCCGCAACGGACCGTGGATTCAAGAAGCATTACGGCTGTTACGCAACGACGCCCCATCCGCAACGATGCTCGACATCCAAGGCGGTCACTTCCCGCTCAGCGCGTTGGCGGAGCAATATTTCACGAAGTCCGAGGGTGCGCGGGTGGCATACATTACGGACACATTCTGGTCTGGAAGTATCAGACCGGACTTGGTGAAATTAGCGCGTGGCGCGTGGCGGTTGTACTGTGATAGTTTCTACGCCAAAGCCCAGACGAAGGAAGCGAATAAGCACATGCAAGCCCCGCAAGCCGGTGAACTGGCCAAAGCCGCGAAGGTCGAACAGTTGGTGCTGATCCACTTTTCCAGCCGCTACGCCGGGAAGTATGAGATGCTAATCGAAGAAGCCGGTACCGTGTTCCCCCGCGTGACAGCGGAGTTGACTAACGATGGGTGTAAAAAATAGCTCGGAGTTGTTGAGACTTCATGTCTATAGCAATGGGGGATCGCCACATTTGTTGGCAGAAGTCTGCACACAAGTAGCCCGGTTTTCAGGCCGACGGCCTGGGAGAACTCAGCCCAGGGCGAGGAGGCTTGGCGACGACGCCCAGGGCCAATGGCACTTCCTT
>JAYVXO010000043.1:0-23052 GCA_043785105.1 Fimbriiglobus sp. | reverse complement strand
AGCACCGTTCGACCGTTTTGGGCCAGTTGGCGAAGTGGCTTCAGACAGTCCGTCACGTCGGTCGCATGATTCTCGTCCCGCACCGGCCACAGGTCCGCAAGCCGGTCCGCATCGCTTATTGCCGCCCCCGGTCCCATCGCGGCTCGGGTGGTAGGGATTCCCGGACCCCGAACTGCTACAACACCTGAATGCCTCCACTGCTTGAAAATGATGTTTGGTCAGAGCGGGTGCGTGACACCCTGTCCCGGTATGCGGACCCGTTGATCCGCGATGTCGTGGCGAAGCTGGTGAAGCCGCGCACGACGTTGCCGGCGGACGAACTGGTGGACCGCTGCTTCAACACGTTGCTGAACCCGCCCGGCATCGACCGGCGGATTAAAGACCTGCCGGACGCGGCCCGCAAGACGTTGACGCTCATCGGCCTGAGCCGCCGCCCGACGTGGAAGGTCGGCCACCTCATCATGATGTTAGCCAGCGTCGGGCACACCGACGGCTTCGGGCCGATCCTGACACTTCTGGAAATGGGCCTGCTCTGCCCCGAACTGTCCGCGAAAACCACCACGATTGAGTTCTTCGAGAGTTGGCTCGGCGAGATGGGCACGCTGGAAGCCAAAGTGTTCGTCCACCCCAACGTCGCCGCCCGTGCCCGGACGGAAGACCTCGGGTTACCGCAACTGCCGTCGGAAACACTTGGAGCGGCCACGCCCCGGTTCGCAGATGGCCTCGATTGGTTGTTGCGGTTGTGCCTCGTGTGGCAACAAGTCGAAGAATCCCCGGTCCGCCTGACGCAAACGAACACGCTGTTCAAACGCGACCTGGGCCGGTTCCAAACCGACGAAGTGTTGACCACCGCTGCCCCGGACGAACTGCGACCGCTGACGGACTTCGGCGTGCTGTCGCTGTTCTGGGCACAGTCGGCGGGGTTGTTGAATTACCACGACGGCGAACTGCACGCCGCCCCGTTCCCGCCGACGTGGAACACGGCCCTGTTGCCGACGCTGATCGACCTGTGGGCTGGGTTAACCGCAGTCGAACACTGGGATCCGCTCAAGGGCTACGCGCCGAGTGACACCGGGCTGTCACCGGCCCCCACCGCCGGGATGTTGGCGTTGCTGTTGCTCGCCCGTGCCCCGATAAATGCCTGGACCGACCCGCAACCGATCGCCGATTGGCTGTGGGAACATCACCCGTCGTGGCAAGGAACCCTGCCGCGTGACGACACCAAACTTCGCGGTCGGGGGTGGGTCGAATCCTACATGCTTGGCGTCGCCTACCCGCTGAAGTTGGTCGAAGCCGCACTGCACGACGGCGACTGGAAACTACGCCTGACCGACGTGGGGCGACACCTTCTGTGCAACGGCCCGGAGCCAGTCCCGGCCCCGTCGTTCCCGCAAGCCTTGCTGGTGCAACCGAATGCCGAAGTGCTGGCGTACCGCCAGGGCCTGACGCCGGGGCTGATCGGCAAGCTGTCGCGGTTCGCCAAGTGGAAGAACCTCGGCCCGGCCTGCACGTTGGAACTGAACGCCGCCCGGACGTACCACGGCCTCGAATCCGGGATGACTCTGGCCGGGATTTTGCAAACGCTGAACCAGCACAGCATGAAGCCCGTCCCCGCGACCGTGGCCGACTTGCTACGCCGGTGGGCGGACAAACGCGACCGCATCACGGTGTTCAGTTCGGCCACGCTCGTCGAGTTCCAAACCCCCGCCGACCTGGACGCGGCCATTTCCCGTGGCATGGTCAGCATCCGCGTGACGGAGCGGATCGGCCTGACCGACGACGGCCGCGACCCCGAGTTCAAGTACCTGCGGTTGATCGGCAACCGCGATTACGAAGCCAAGCCGCAACAGTGCGTGTCGATCGCCCAGGACGGCGTAACTCTGACGCTGGACGCCGCCCAATCCGACTTGTTACTTGAAGCCGAAATCATCCGCATCGCCGACACCATCACCGGCGACCCGCCCAGCGTCCGACGATTCCTCCTCACCCCAAGTTCGTTAAAACGGGCCGCGTCGTTCGGCTTCTCGTTGAACGACCTCGACACCTGGTTCCACACCCGCGCCGGCGAACCCCTCCCCCCCGCCGCCCGGCTCTTCGTCATGGGTCCGATCGTCACGCCCCCCACGTTTGCCCGGCACCTCGTACTCCGGTTGCCGTCCAAGGAAATCGCCGACGGCGTCATGCAGTGGCCCGCAACCAGCACGCTATTAGGCGAACGCCTCGGCCCCACCGCCGTCGTGATCGACGAAGCCAACGTGCCCCAATTGCGGGACGTGCTGGCTGAACTGGGGATCGTGCTGGAAGAGAAAACCGATTGAACCACGGAAGAAATCAGGAACGTTCACAGACAACATTTGAATCAAGTCCTAGCGTTCGTCTGGCGGCTTGATACCGGCAGCGGTAGGGCAGCAATGGGTTATCGCTGAAGATGCCGCTTCGTTCTTCTTCCCCAAGGGAACAAAGTGGACGACACTGACTGAAGTGAGGCTGAAGGACAACTTCGATAAATCTGCGGGCAACATCGACATCGTGTTGGTGTCATACGATGACCGGGGGAATGTGACTGGCTTCGGAGCGTTGGAAGTGCAAGCCGTCTATATCAGCGGGAACGTGCGGAATCCGTTTGAGTTCTACATGGAAGACCCGGAAGCCAACCAAAACATGGACTGGGCTGGGCGTCCGAACTATCCTCATGCGGATTATCTCTCGTCATCCCGAAAGCGGTTGGCTCCGCAACTCATCTTCAAGGGCGGGATCTTCAAAGCCTGGGAGAAGAAAACCGCCGTCGCCCTCAATTCCAGGTTTTTCAACACCCTGCCTGAACTGGAAGAGGTTCCGAAGGACGAGGCTGATGTCGCTTGGTTGGTCTACGACCTTGTGGAAGACCACAACACGTATGCCCTCACCAAAGTTCGGGAGGTCTACACGAAGTTTCACGAGAGCCTTGAAAAGATTACCCGGTCGGTTCCGGGCGATGTGCAGAACTTCGTTGATATGCTTCAAGAGAAGGTCAACAACAAGCTGGATACCCCGCCGGATACGGAGACGATTGATGCCACGTTCTGAGGCCGTTGTCCAAAAAGATTTGTTCGGCGACCCCGTTCAAGACAAGGTGGTGAACGTCGCATCCGTTCCGCAACGGAGTCCGTTCCGGTATCCTGGCGGCAAGACGTGGCTGGTCCCGAAGCTGCGTCAATGGCTCCGCCACCTCGACTGGAAACCGACGGTTTTTATCGAGCCGTTTGCAGGCGGTGGGATCATCAGCCTGACGGTTGCCTTCGAGAATCTTGCCGACAAAGTGATTATGGTCGAACTCGATGAAGACGTGGCGGCGGTTTGGAAAACCATTCTGGGCGACGACAACGAGTGGTTGGCCGAACGGATCGAGACTTTCGACGTGACAGGGGCGTCGGTACGGGAAGTGGTCGGCTCAATGCCAACAACCTGCAGGGATCGGGGATTCAAAACCATTTTGAAGAACCGGACGTTCCACGGGGGGATTTTGGCAGCAGGGTCGGCGCCGGTGAAGTTTGGGGAGAAGGGTAAAGGAATCAAATCCCGGTGGTATGCCGATACCATCGCACAGAGAATCCGAGAGATCGCCACCGTGAGCAAGAAGATTGAACTGATCTGCGGGGATGGAATTCAGGTCATCCGTGACCATTCAAGTCAGACGCGGGCGGCGTTCTTCATCGACCCGCCTTACACAGCTGCGGGGAAGCGGGCGGGAAACCGGCTCTACACGCACCACTCCCTTGACCATGACATGCTATTTTCAGTCACGAGCAATGTCGCCGGCGACTTCCTCATGACCTATGATAACGCCGACGATCTGGTCAGAATGGCCTCCGAACAGGGATTTCAGACGCGCACCGTCGCCATGAAAAACACGCACCATGCCGTCATGAGTGAGCTGCTGATTGGGCGTGATCTGTCGTGGGTGAAATAGTTCATACGCAAAGCCCACGGACATTGTCAGAGGGCTTTGCGCTCCCTCACATGACCATTGGACCGCGCCAGTTCTTTAACCCGATTCCCGGAACCCGAAGCTCGATAACCCGGTTTCCGCTTGACCCAGCCCCGGCGCGTTCTCACAATGTGTCGGGTTCGACTCCCTCGCAACGTCGCGCCGGAATCGATTGTGCCCGCAAGGTAATAACAAGTTCGGCGGCAGAAGAGTCCGAACTTTGGAGGTCGTATGGACGGCGTCGCCCTCGCTTCCACAATTTTCGGTGGGTTCTCCGCCCTATCCGATGCCATTGGTCTATATCGCAAGTTCCGCGACGCTGGCTTCGAGCCTCCTACAGCTGGGGAAATCGAGCAGTCAATGCAAGCGGCCGAAGCCGCTGCCAAGACCGCGACTGAACCCGCGAAGCGGCTGAAAGACGTGATTGACGACGAAGACTTAGAGGTCATCCGGGTCAACGTTGATCGAGAGAAAGATCGGCTGCGGAAGTCCCTCGGTGATCCCGCCAACGATAACCAAGCTAAAGACAAAGCCATTGATGTCGCCAACAGCTCGATCTGCGCCGAATTGAACCGCATCAAGCGACTGAACGGGGGCAAGTTGCCGGGCAAGGAGTATGATCGGTGGTGGGCGTCACATGGTTGTGTCTAGCCCCAAAAGGCACGCCGAACCTGTCGTTACAGCAGGTCGGCGGGGCACGAGCGCTTTCCCAGGTTCATAGTTCACCGAGCACTGCCGGCTGCTGAACTGGATAGTTCGGCGGCGGATGCTGTCGCTGGTTGAAATGCCTACGGCGGAGACACCATGCCTTTCGACCCTGCCGTAAAGACTTCGATGTTCACCCATTGCACCCGACTTTGTTGTCTGTGCTACAAACGGTGCGGGACAAACATCGAAGCCGCGCACATCATCGACGAATCTGCGGGCGGGTCCAATGATGAGGATAATGGCATCCCGCTTTGCTTCGACTGCCACCAGGAGATTGGGTCTTACAACGACAAGCACCCGAAGGGCAACAAGTTTCGGCCGGAGGAACTTCGTGCCCGCAGAAATCGAGTTTACAAATTGGTGGCTGAAGGCAGATCGGAGGATCTGTCATCGGATTTGGAGCCAACTCATCAACTGCCCAATCCACTCCACCTGATAATTGATTTGCTAATCAAGTATCACGGCGCATTTGGGCGTGTCCATCAAGCGAACACCAATGAAGCGCGGCTCAGATCGCTCGATGAGTGGCATTCCTGTCATTCCACAGTCTGGGAGAGCAGTTCGGTCCGAAATGACACCGTCCGAAAGCTGGCCGATCCAGCAAAAGAGTGGTTAAGCCAGATCAAGTGTCCATATGTTTATGCGGAAGACTTCAACCTTGTCGAGGAGGGAGCTTACGTCCTCTCAGGGTTTGTAGTTAGCCCTTCACCTATGGCCATGCCTGATGTTTACTCACAGGGGTACTTCGCTGAAGACGCACTTTGGCAGAGGTGGCACAGGCAGGGCGACCAGTACACGGCGCTGGGCAGTCTGATTTTCCGCCTAAAAGAACTAGCCTCACGTGCGGGACAGAAATGGAACACTTCCCCCGACACACCCGATTCCCCGCTGCACGATTTCAGGCTATAATCTGAACGTCACGATGAAACCGCGTTGCGGCGCCGTCGTCTTATCACGTAGTCCTTCCGCCACCACCTTCCGGAGTCGGCCCATGACCACGCCGTTGCTTCCGATTCAGCGTTCCGTTCGCAGTGCCCGCCGGCGGCTGTTCTTGCAGGCTCTTGTGAACCGCGTGCCGGTGTGTTGGTCCGTCGCGTTGGTCGGCGGGTTGGGGTGGGTGATTGCGGAGCCGTTCTTGGCGGAGACGCCGGTGGCGGGGGTTCGCTGGTGGGTCGTTGGCGGGCTGGTGGCTTGCAGCACGATTGTGGCGTGGGTGTGGGCGAAGCGGGCGACGCCGTCGGCGAACAGTGCTGCACTGGAAATCGACACCCGGTTCGGTTTGCGGGAACGGCTGACGACGGCGATGGGCTTGAGTGAACTGGAGCGAAACACCCCTGCCGGGCAAGCGGTGATGGCCGATGCCGCCGAGAAGATCACGCCGATTGCGGTGAAGGAACGGTTCCCGGTCAGCCCCCGCTGGCACACCGCGTTCGTCCCCGCCCTGGCCGGGTGCATCGCACTTGCCGCGATTTACCCGATCAACACTGTGACCGACCTGTTTGCGGACACATCCGAAACCGCCAAGAAGAAAGCGGATGCCGTCGTCGAACCGAAGCTCGACCCCAAGGCCCAGACGCCGTTCACGCAACGCAACAAGCCGCCGGAACTGGCCACCCGCCCGGACAAGTCGAAGGAACTGAAGGAACTCGAAGAGCAGATCAACGAGATGATCCGCAAGTTCGACACCGACCCCAACCGCGAGACCCAGGAAAAGCTCCGCGAGAAGGTGACCGAACTGACGAACATGGAAGAGAAAGTGAAGAAATTCGAGAAGGAGAAGACCAACCGCCTCGAAAAAATGGAGCAACAACTCAAGCAACTCGAACGCCTGGAGAAGGACCAAGACTTCCAGGACGGCCCGGCCAAGAAGCTGAACGACGCCCTGTCGAAAGGCGACCTCAAGAAGGCTCAAGACGAATTCGAGATGCTCAAGAAGAAGCTGCAAGAGAACAAGCTGAGTGAAGAAGAGAAGCAGCAACTGGCCAAGCAGCTTGAGAAGATGAAGGAGCAAATTCAAAAGGCCGAGAAGACCAAGGAACGCGAAAAGAAACTGAGCGACCTGATCAAAAAGGCCCGTGACGATGGCCGCGTTGACGACGCCGAGTCGTTGGAACGCGAACTGAAGCAGTTGCAATCCCTGAACCAAGAAGCCGCCGAGACGACCAAGCAACTGGCCGAGAAGCTGGACAAGGCGCAGAAGGCGCTCGAAAAAGGCAACGTCGAGGAAGCGGCCAAGGAACTCGAACAAGCCGCCAAGCAGTTGCAACAAGCCGAAGGCGAGTTGCAAGACATCGAAGACGCCGACCAGTACCTGCAGCGCTTGAAGGACGAGAAGAAAGGCGCCTGCAAGAAGTGCGAAGGCGACAAATTCAACGACGAGTTCGATGAACAAGACGACGCCGAGTGGAGCGAGTTCGGCAAACCCGGTGCCGGGCGTCGCAAGGAAGACAAGGACGGCAAGACCGCGTCCGACGATCAACGCATTCGCGGCCTGTTCGACCCCAAGGGCAAGAAGACCTACGGCGGCAGCACGAAAGGTGCCGCGTTCAAGACGGCCACGACCGGCGAACTCGGCCCCGCCATCCAGTCCGCCGCCCAAGAAGCCCCCGCCGCCGCCGACAGCCAACGCCTCCCCCGCGACGCCAAAGAATCCGTGAAGGAATACTTCCAGAACCTCGGCGGCCAACAACCGGGCGGGAATAAGTAATATCGGGGGTCGGGTAATCGGGTTTGGGTGGAAGCGCAAAGCCCACGAACGATCGTTCGTGGGCTTTTGGTTTGTGTGTGGCTCATGCTTAGCCAGAAAATTTCCAGCAACGGGTGGGGTAGGAGGCGTTTCTTCCAACAAAGCCCGTGTCGCAGCCGCCTTCAAAATCAGCCCAGTTCGATTCCTGGCGTGGGATAAACTGATATTCCGGGAGCTACCGATGGGCAAAGGGGTGCTGGTGGTCGGGTTGGTGCTACTGTCGCTCGCTGCGGGGTACGGTGTCCTTGAGACGATGCAATCGGGTTATCCGCAGGGCACCCCGCCGTCGGTCCGCTTACCGGGCAATTCTGACGGCGTTCGGATCGCATCCAGCATTGGGGTCGTGGTTCTGTTTCGGTCTGTCGTGATTGGGCTGGTGTGGCTTGTGCGTTCGCAGCCGAGTTCGGAGCGGGGGTTGGTGGTCATCGCTTGGTTGGGCTGGACGTTGTTCGGGGTGACAGTGGCGTTGACGTGCTCTTTGTGGCAACTGATGTACCTGTGGGAAACACAAAGAATCCGCACATTTGTGGATTGGGCCGTCACTCGCGGCTTGATCGCCGGGCTAATCTGGTCTGCCGTGGTCGTCGTAATGTTGACAGCATGGCAACACCGCCGGGTTGCTCTCAAGTGGTTTGCAGCCATTCGACGGCGGTGGCAGTTTTAGACATTCGTCGAGGCTCACAGCATGTTCAAAATAATCGGCGTGGTGACGATGCTACTCGGTGCCGCTGGCATTGCGGTGCTGTTTTGGCTAGCAGCGATCGAGGGTGCGACCACGAAGCCGTTTGCAGCGTGGCCGGTCAAAGCGTATGCACTTTTAGCTGTGCCCGTGGTGGTGTTACTGTGCGGGTTCGGACTGACGCAAGCCCGGATTGAGAAATAAAGTGGAATTGAATCGCTTCAACGAGCATCGTGTGAAGTGATGGAGGAAGACCGGATGGCGAAGCGGAAAGCACTGTCACTGGAGGGTTGGTTCGGTAACTGCGGCAGTTGGCGTCCGTCACACGACCTGGGCGAATTGCAACGCGGGATTGAGGCAGGAATGCTCAATGAACAGGATGAGTACGGAATGACGGCGCTCAGTCTGGCCGTCACGTCAGATTGGAAGGCGGGCGTGGAAGCACTCCTTCACGCCAAAGCGGACACGGAACTCCGCTACTTTCGGACGGGCGCAACGGCGTTACACATGGCATTGCAACAGCGGAACGAGCCAATTGCCTTGATGTTGGTCGCGGGTGGGGCCAACCCGGACGCGGCGAACCATTGGGGTCTAACACCACGCTTAACAGTGCCCTTCACAATTGGGATTTCGACATTCTTTGACCATGTTCCGCCACGTGCCGTGGAGTTGCCGGTCACGCGAATTCAGAATGCCGAACACCTCGCGGACCATTATCATCCACGATTCAAGATTCCCGACCGTGAGGAACGAGAGACGTTACGGATAGGCCAAGCCGTTGATCTGTACGTGTATGGTCCGAAGGCCGAGACGAAGCAGGATACGGTCAAAGTTCGGATCACCGCCAGGAGCGGTCGGCGTCCGAAAGTGCAATACACGGCGACAGTGGAAACGCCGCTCGAACGGACCCATCTCGCCGAGGGAACGACAGTCGTGGCGTTCAGACCGGAAAACGTTGCATCCGTGTATGTGACCCGACCCGGTAAAAAGTAGTGGCCCGATAAACGGTCAACACAAAGATCCGAAGTCGCCATTTTCAAGCAATTGTCACTTGAAAATGGCGACTCGTTACGGCGGCAAATCGACGCCCTCGGATTCACTCCGCTCGAACTAACACATCCGGTACGCTGAAACTCTGGCCGTGAAGGGTAATGCGTTTGAACGGCCATTCATCCGTGGGGGTCACGGTTGTCGGCTTCGGGTCGCTGACCAACAGCGTGTCGATGATCGTGGAACCGCCCACCCGGACTTGCCAAACGACGGCTTGATCGCGGACGAACTTCTCATCGTGGCCCATGCGCCGGAGTTCTTCGGCCGGCACCCAACCCGTCCCGTAACCGGGTTGATAGGCGCGCCATTCATGTTCGTGCGGGGTGTCCACTAACAACCATTTCCCCGCTTCCATCGCGGTACCAATCGACTCGTCCGGTATTGTCATACTCCGGTAGACTGTACTTAATCGGCAAGCTTTATCATAATCTTGTCGAAGAGGATCGGGAACAGTTTGAAAGCAAACTGTTCGTGACGCGGTGACATATTGTCCGTCACGTGTACCCGTCACTTGTAATACACAATGTTGTAAGATTGGTGCTGTACTAAATCCCGATCGGCCGTACTTTCGGACTTGACCATCACCACGAACACTCACACTTGCGATGTCAACCCCATGCCGGTAAAGCCGGTGTGCGATTTGGCCTGCGACTTCTTGTTCGGTTTCACCAACTGTCATCATCCGGGCTGTGGCTTCGACGGAATGAGCGACGATTTTTCCTAGCGAAAGATAGCGTTCTTGGTCGTACCGCGCGAGCGGGCGAATCTCCGTGCGAAGTCGTTCGTTGACGAGAGGCATGTTCGGAAACGGCCGATCGGCGGCGACTTTCTTGTTCGCCACTAACTCCCCTAACAGTGCCGCGCGACCGCCGGTCCAGTGCCATTCTTTGAGTTGAAACCCGAGGCGATCAATTTCTTCATCGAAGATCCGCTGGGTGTCAATGTTACTACAGACGAACCACCGCTGCCGACCATTGGTATAGATACCCGGTCGTTCGGTGTCCGAGATTAGCCCTCGAATGTTGATGCCCCCGGTCAACCAGGCGACATGAGTTGGCATAAATAAGACAACGCCCTCACATTGCATTTCTTCAAGTATTTTTGCAATGAGTGTTTGCTTGGCGTCAATCCCGGCCCGCCGTCGTTGGACGGGGTCGCTGCCGTCATCAGCCAGTGATAACGGCGTGAGATGCTCGCCAGCCAGAACATCGTCCGTGTTCAGGATTGGGTGGTCGTCCGGATTGATACGAGCACCTCGAAACGGGTGTAGTCCGGATCAGACATTGAACCACGGAAAACACGGAACTCACGGAATAAATCAGAAAACAAAGCTGAATTATTGATCATTTCAAACACAATCGCCCTGAACCAACAAGTTCGTCGCTTGCATTTTCCGTGATTTCCGTGGTTTCCGTGGTGAACTCTTCCGACTACTTCCCGGCCTTCTCGAAGTACGCTTTCGACTCTTTGACGCCGGGCTTGATCGTCAGCGCACCGGGTTTCCAGTCGGCGGGGCAAACTTCACCGTGCTTCTCAAAGTGTTGTAGAGCATCGAGGACGCGAATCGCCTCATCGACACTACGACCCAGTGGCAGATCGTTGATCGTAATGTGCCGAACGATGCCTTCCTTGTCGATGATGAACAAGCCGCGGAGTGCGACGCCATCGTCCAACAGGATGCCGTAGTCCGCGCTGATTTTCTTCGTGAGGTCGGCGACGAGCGGGTACTTCAATTCGCCCAGGCCGCCCTTGGCACGTGGCATCTGAATCCAGGCCAAGTGCGAAAATTGGCTGTCGATCGAAACGCCGACGACTTCAGTATTCCGGTTATGGAAGTCCGCAATCCGATCGCTGAACGCAATGATTTCGGTCGGGCAGACGAAGGTAAAGTCGAGCGGGTAGAAAAACAGCACGACATATTTGCCACGGTAATCCGACAGGGAGACCTGCTTGAACTCTTCGTGGACAACCGCAGTCGCCGTGAACCCCGGTGCTTCCTTCTGAACGTGAACCGCCATCGTGGTGAATCCTTAAGAGTGTGAATCGTGACTGCCCCAAACAGGCAGTTCCAGGTACCCATCACTGTATGCTCACGCCGGGGCGGTTTCCAGCTAGTACGCGGTCGATCGCTCATTCCTCTCGAAGTTTCGTTTCGGCAACGGCTTCGGCAATCGCTTGCAACAGTTCGCTGGTGTCCATCGGCTCGGCGAGGGTTTGGAAGGGGTTCGCTTCCGTTGTTCCGACGGCCACGATCGGGAACAGCGGTTGCCAGCGGCGCAATTCCGTCATCACAGTTGCCGCTTCCGTGCCGTAATCCACGACACCCGCCGAAATGCTACACCGGAAGTCGGCTAACAGTCGAGCGGCGTGGAAGCGGTCATTGGCAGCAATGGCCCGGTACCCGGCAGCGTCCAACAAGATTCGGGTAAACTCCCGGTTGAGCGGATCCCGCACCACGACCAGAACCCGTTCGCCACAACCACGAAACAGGGCACACCCGGTGAGGGGATCAACGGCTTGTAAGAACGTCCGGAGTTGATTGAGGACGATGTGCGGCTCGTGCTTGGACAGGGACTCCATCATGGCGGTCATGACAGTGCGTGCCGCCGTCCATTCGCTGGCTTGGCGGGTCAGTTCTTGTTGCTTCCGCGTCAACGTCACGTCGGAAAACAGGCCCACGATCACACCCGTTTCGGGCGCTAATTCCCATCGTGCTTCGATTTGTAACGTGTCACCCAACGCCGTCATGGTCTGGAGTTCACCACACCATTCGCCGTTCTTTCGGGTCGCATCACAAGCTTGTGCAAACGTAGCTTGCTCAGAGTGGGGCACGAAAATCAGCAGGGATTGGCCGATCGCGTCCGAAGCGGGAAACCGAAACAGTCGTTCGGCGGCTCGATTCCAACCTTGGATTTTGTCCCGCCGATCAAACACAACGACCGCTTCCGGGATGTGGTCCAACCAAAGTGGCATCACCGCCGATTCGGTAGCAAACACGGTGGAACTCCTGAGCGGGCAGCAGGTAGGCACACGTCAAGGACCGCTCCGAAGGTGAGATGTGACAAAACCAATCCAGAAATCGGAAATAGTGTTCGTTTCACAGCGGAACGGCCTCCAAAATGAGAACGCCCCGCAGCCGATCGGTACGGTAGCGGGGCGGTGAGTTCTTCAAAATGTCAGCGGCTCAGGTTTTCGGGTGATCGGCGTTGCTGCCGGTGTGAACGGCGTCGGCTGTTATCATCGCGTTCCGCATTTGAGTCGTCAGATCGCTGAGGTAACCCGGCGAGTGCGGAATCAGAATCGTGTTGGTTTTCGACGCCATGCCGACTTCCTTGAGGGTGTCGAAGTATTGGGTCATCAGGACGAGGTTCATCACATCCTGGGCGGTCGAACCGGGGACGCCCGTGCGGAAGTCTTCGACGGACGCCCGCAGTCCTTCAACGATGGCTTTGCGCTGATCGGCGATACCTTTCCCTTGTAATGCTTTACTCTGGGCCTCCGCTTCCGCCGATTTCACCCGCAAGATCCGTTCTGCTTCACCTTTCTCGGTTGCCGCGACCCGCATCCGCTGGGCGGCGTTGATTTCGTTCATCGCTTCTTTCACCTTGGCATCGGGGTCGATGTCGGTGACAAGTGCTTTCACGATGCCATAGCCGAAGTCATCCATCACTTGGGCCAGTTCATGCTTGACGGCGTCCGCGATTTCGTCCTTCTTCTCAAACAGGTCGTCGAGTTTGATGCGTGGAACTCGTGCCCGAACCACGTCGAAGACGAACGAGGTGATTTGGCTTTGCGGATCGACGAGTTTGTAAAACGCCTCGTAGGCTTTTTCCGGGACCACGAAGTATTGCACCGAGACCATCATGTGAACGAAGACGTTGTCTTCGGTCTTGGTTTCGACTTTGACATCGAGTTGTTGCACCCGCAAGTTGAGTCGCCCGGCAACCGCATCAATGAGCGGAACTTTCAAATTGAGTCCCGGCGGTGCAATCCGGACGAACTTGCCGAAGCGTTGCACGACCGCCGCAGTTTGTTGCTCGACGGTAAAAAACGTCATCAACAACAAAAGCACGCCAACACCGGCCAAAACAGCCAGCACGATCTCGAACGGATTCATGGTCGATTCCCTCACTGGGTGATGGATTGGCTCACACTAATGAGCCATTCGAGAGCAAAGGATAACCATTTTTCAGCAGGATGGCAAAAGAGTACCCGAATTTGCAAACGGGGAAACAGACATGCGGTAGGAGAATCGTTCCGTTCGTTTCTTGGTTTTCAACCCCGTTGGGGTTGAAAACCGATCTGTTGAACCTGAACACGGGATTGGACTGGTATGTACTGGTCGCGGCACGATCTCAACCCGTTTCAAACCATTTCCCGATTCGCCGCCGGTTTCTCGCCACCCGCCTCCGTTAAACTCTCCGAATCGTAACGGTTGCTCTGATCCACCCGTTGCGATGGTTTGGGTAAAAAAACCGAGCGAAGTTGGGATGTTCCGATTGGCAAGACCCACCTGCACCGCTTATACACAATACCTAGGCCACCTGATTTCACACCGTAGTAGGTAATCACCTCCATGCCGCCACGCCTGTTACTCTTAGCCGGGCTGATTGGGTTGACCGGAATATCCGGGACACATGCCCAAGAAGACCTGCCCACCCCACGACCTGTCCCGACCCAGGAACCCCCCAAGAAGGAAGAACCGAAGAAGCCCAAAGAGGAGCCGAAGAAGCCGAAGGACGAACCCAAGAAAGAAGAACCGAAAAAGGAAGACACGAAGTCCGGCACGTCCGTTGCCCCAGGTAGTAAGTTCACCCCGCCGAAAGCGGGCGCGTTGAAGAAGTATGATGATGTCGTCACGAAAGACTTCAAGACAACCCCCGGCGTTTTTGCGGTTCACAAGTTCGACGAGCGGGTCTTGTTCGAGATCCCCGCCGACAAGCTGAACAAGTTGATGATGTTTCGGGCGGAAGTGTCAAAAGGCTCCGGCGGGTCCAGCTACAACGGCGCGGCGCTCGGCACGAAATTCGTCCGCTTTGAACGTAAGGATAACAAGATCTTCGTGATCGAAGCCGGGTTCGACAAGCGATCCGGGACCGACACCCAAGCTGCCGTGGAAGCGTCCTACGTCGAGCCGATCATTGCGAGCTTCCCCGTGGAATGCGAAGGCAAAGATCGTTCGGCGGTGATCTCCGTCAGCCAAGTGTTCATGAACGACACGCTCGACATCGGCGCGCGTCGCGGCGGCAGCATTGACAGCGAGAAATCGTTCCTCACGGACGTGAAGGCGTTCCCGTTGAACATCGAAGTGCGTGCCCAACTGACGCTCCGGGGCGGCGGCGGCGGGCTGGTATTCGGACCAAACGGCCCGGTTCTCGGTGGCGGAGGTAGTAGCACGCGAACGACACTGATCCACTACAGCCTCTACTTGCTGCCGGACGAGCCGATGAAGGGCCGCTATTACGACCGCCGCGTCGGGTACTTTACCGAAGGCTACTCGGATTTTTCTAGCAAGAAAACGTGGGTCGAAGACAAGCAACTCATTACCCGGTACCGTCTCGAAAAGAAAGACCCGAGTGCGGACCTCTCGGAGCCGGTTAAGCCGATTACGTTCTACCTCGCCCCGGAAATCCCGGCGAAATTCCGCGACGCCATGAAGCAGGGTGTCGAGGACTGGAAACCCGCGTTCGAGAAAGCGGGCTTCAAGAACGCCATCGTCTGCAAAGACCCGCCGACCCGTGCTGAAGACCCGAACTGGGACGCCGAAGACGGACGCTACAGTGTGATCCGCTGGGTCGCGGAGCCAGTTGCCAACGCGATGGGGCCGCACGTCAGTGATCCCCGCTCTGGCGAGGTGATTTCGTCGCACATCATCATGTGGCACGACGTCTTGAAACTGGTCCACATGTGGTACTTTGTCCAATGCTCCGCCCAAGACGACCGTGCCCGCAAGTTCCCGTTCCCGGACGACCTGCAGTGCGAATTGATCCGCTACATCGTTGCCCACGAAGTCGGCCACACGCTCGGCCTGCGGCACAACCACCGGGCCAGCCAAGCGTACAGCATCGAACAACTCCGCGACCCGAAGTTCCTGGAGAAGAACGGCAACGTGGCGTCAATCATGTCCTACGGTCGGTTCAACTACGTCGCGCAACCGGAAGACAAAATCCCGGTCAAGGATCTGATCCCGAAGCTGGCACCCTATGACTTCTTTGCCATCGAGTGGGGTTACAAAACGATACCAGGAGCCAGTACGCCGGACGCCGAATTGCCGACGCTGGACGAGTGGGCGTCACGGCAGTTGAAGGAGCCGTTCTTGCGGTTCGGCGGGGAAGACGGCCAATCGACCGTTGACCCCTCCGTACTGACAGAAAACATCGGCTCGGACCCCGTCAAAGCTACCGAACTCGGGTTCAAGAACATCGACCGGGTTCTCGACTACATTCTTGCTTCAACAACTGCGAAAGGCGAAGACTTCGACACGTTGCAAGAAGCCTACACCGCCGTGCAGACGCACCGCCGGAACTGGATGTTCGCGGTATTGAAACAAGTCGGCGGCGTGACCGAAGCCCGCACTTTGGGTGGTCGTGGCGAGCAGTACAGCCGCATCTCGAAAGAGAAGCAGAAAGCGGCGGTCAAGTTCATCATCGACAACGGCTTTACGACCTCGAAGAAGATGATGGACCCGGCGATCCTGAACAACTTGCAATACTCGAACGTGGCATCGGGATTGATGAGCTTCCAACGTTCGTTGTTAACGCAATTGTTGAGCAGCGGTCGCCTGAACCGATTGCTCGACGCCGAAGTGATGGAAGGTGAAAAAGCCTATGCCATCGCCGAACTCGTTTCCGATGTCCAATCCGGCGTCTGGGCTGAGTTGAAGAGTGACGCCCCGAAGATTGATCCACTGCGTCGTAACTTACAACGGACTTTCGTGGACACGCTGAAAGCCGAGTTTGAACCGCCCCAATCCGGCGGCGGTTCGCTGACCATTGGCCGGCGTGGGAATCTCGTTTTCGATGACGGCCCGAGCCGCAACATGGAACTCCGAGCCGTCGCCCGAGTCGCGTTGAAAGACTTACTGAAGCAGATCAACGACGTGCTGCCCAAGGTCAAGGATGCCACCACCAAGTTGCACCTGCAAGACCTCGCCAGCGACATCGAGTTGGTCTTCGAGAAGAAGAAGTAAGCTGGGACGAGTGGCCCGAAAAAGCGTGACGGCGGCGTGAGGGAATACTCCTCACGCCGCCGTCACGCTTTTTACCGACATCTGTCGAGAGTTATAGCCGAAGTTGTAGAACTGCGGCAGAAGCGATACGATCCAGGTTATGAAACCCCGCGTCTATATCGAGACAACGATACCGAGTTACTTGACCGCGTGGCCAAGCCGCGACTTGCTTCGTGCGGCCCATCAGCAGGTTACACACGAGTGGTGGAACCGGCGGGAAGAGTTCGAGTTGTACATCTCACAATAGGTTCTGGTTGAGTGCCAAGCCGGTGACCCGACTGCCGCCAAGGAACGGTTGGAGATATTAGCTGGCATTCCGCTCTTGGAGCAAGTTGGCGAGGTTGACTCGCTGGCCGCTGCTCTCCTGTTGGGTGTGCCGCTTCCACCCCGTGCGGTTGTGGATGCCACCCACATCGCAACGGCGGCGATCCACGGAATGCAATTCCTTCTGACGTGGAACTGCACCCATATAGCCAACGCGACGCTTCGCAAGAAGATTGAGACGGTATGCCGGGCGGCGGGGTGCGAGCCGCCAGTGATCTGCACGCCGGAAGAGTTACTATTGGAGGAGTTGTCATGATGGAAGATGAAGTGGTGAAGGAAGTCCGTGCTGCCCGTGATGCGTTCGCCGCATCGCACGGGTATGACATCGACGCGATCATGGCGGCACTGCGCGAGCTGACCGAACAGAGCGCTGCCAAAGGCTGGAAGGTGGTACGGTTACCGTCTCGTCCTGTTGTGAATCACAAACTGACACTGCTGCCGGTTGACCCGTTGGTTGCTGAGGCTTCGCAGGCCAGTGTTCCGCGTGCGGTGAACTAGTGGCTCTTTTCTCAGACGACCGAAACCCAGGGGCGTCGCCGATGTGGGTCACGCTGGGTTAAACGCACGATCCCTTCAGGATCGAAATTCGGCGCGGTTCCATTCGCCAGAATTTCTGATCAGACATGACCACGCTTTATGCAACAAAAACACCCCAGTCGCTTGGGGAACATGTCCCGGCGACTGGGGTGGTGACCGTCGGCTGCGCTTCCTCAGCCGGTGGCCACGTGTGTCGGATTGATTTGCCTACTTCTTCTTCGTCTCAGGTGCGGGTTCCTTTTTCACGTCGTCTTTCTTTTGTTCCGCATTGGGGGGCAGCATCGCTTTGACAAGCTGTCCCGTCGTGCCGTTGTACAGCCGGATGATGCCTTCTTCCCCGCCGGTCACGACGAGGGTGCCGTCGGTGCTGGTGGCCACGGCGTACAGGAAGTCTTTTGCGTCCGCGAAGCTGCGGGTCTGCCCGTAGTTGTCACTGTTCCACAGTCGAACCGTGTTGTCGCCGCTTGCGGTCAGAAACGCCGCCGACTTCGGGACGAACACCAACCGCGTCACTTGCTTTTGATGGCCGAGAATGTCGCGGAGCTTTTCGCCTTTCTCGACATCCCAGATTTTGACGATGTTGTCGGCACCAGCAGACACCACTTTCTTGCCGTCTTGCGTCCAACCGACATCCATCACGTGGTGCGTGTGGCCTTCAAAGGACTTCACATACTTCCCACTCGGCACCTCGAAGATTTTGACAAACTTGTCGGCGGCCCCCGTTGCCAGGAACTTGCCATCCGGGCTGAAGCACACGCCGAACACCGTGTCGCTGTGCCCCCCTTTGATGTCCGTGAGCATCTGGCCGGTGGCGGCATCAAAAATCCGAGTCTCGCCGTCTTCCGTCGGCGCCCCGCCGCCCGTGGCGAGGTACTTGCCGTCCAGGGAATACGCAATCGTCACCACGCGATCACTGAACCCGGTCAGCCGTTGTCGGATCGTGCCCTTCTCCGTGTCCCAGAGGTTCACTTCCTGATAACTACCGCTCGCCAACGTCTTCCCGTCCGGGCTGTAAGCCATCGCTTCGACCAGTGACAGGTGGGCAGCATTCGCGGACTTGCCGTCGGGGGTCTTCAAATTCGGATCGACGAGGGTTTTGACGAAGTCGCCCTTCTTTGTTTCAAACAGATGAATCTGATTGCCCCGACTCGCCGCAACCGTGCTCTTGTCCGGGCTGACGGCCACGGCCCGGACCGGCTTCACCAAGACGGGCGGCAGGCTGAGGACGACTTGGGTTTTCGCCCGCACGTCGTTAACCGGCCCCTTCGCGCCCTGGTCAATCCACAGCTTCAACACCGCCACTTCTTCCGGCGTCAGCGGGTTATTCTCCGACTTCGGCGGCATGATCGGCTTGACGCGATGGCTACTGCTTTGCCACAAGAAGCTTTCCTCCGCCTTGCCCGGCACGATGATGATTTGCCCCCGCTTGCCGCCTTTGATGAGTGCCGCGTGCGTGCCCATATCGAGCTTGCCTTCGGTGAGCTTCCCCGCGTGACAGACCTGGCACTTCGCCATGAAGATCATGGCCACGTCTTTCTCGTAACTGATCGGTTCCTTGCGATCCAGCTTCGCAATGGCGATCGGTTTTAACCCCGCTGCCGGTGGGTCCGCACTGCAAACCAGGTTCGCCAACAAACCGACAGCAACGAGCGAAAAGACTGAACGCATGGTAATCTCGGGTGTGGTGTGAGCGTCACATTCTGTAGGTGGAGTTTTTGATGCACATTGCTCGGTTTTCAGGCTTTCAGCCTGAAGTCACAAAGATCGCTAGTTCTGAATAAATATTCCAACAATTTTCGTGACGCCAACGCGGTTATTTCACAATGTTCAAGTTCAACTTGGCTTCGTGGTACAGCCGGACTTTGCCGTGGAGTGTGGCAGTGGCTTGGACGATGACGTTGGTCAGCGTGCCGACTTTGGCATCTTCTGCGATGTCGATTAGCAACTTGATCTCGTCGTTGCCGGTGGGGATCGTGACCCCTTTCAACGTGACGCCTTTGGTGTCCTTGGGCAACGTCAGGGTGATCTCGAAATCCCCGGTGTAATCCGCCAGCCGCTCCACTTTCACCGTGAGTTCCGCCGTACTACCGAGTTTGAGCGGAGTCTTGGGTGGTTGAACCGTGAGTTTGGCCACCGCAGTTGGGACCACCGTCACTTCGATCGGGGCTGCGTAACTGGCCACGGTGGCAGGCGTTTTCTTGTCCGGCTGTGCGGGATCCCGAACGGTGTTGATTTGGGTTTCGGCCCGCAGCGTGACTGTGTAAATACCCGGCAGCGCGTTGGCTTTCACATCCAACGTGATCGGGCTATCGGCCTTTTCTTTCGGCACGACAACGGGCTGGTTGTTGTTCGCGGTGATCGGCGCGGCTTGCGGGTTGATCTGGGTCGCTTCGGCAATGATGGTCAGCGGGTTTGCACGGGCTTCGCCGGATTGCCACGTGATTTTGACCGGCACCGTGAGCTTGTCGCCCGGCTTCACGTAGATGGTCCCGGAGACTTTTTCATCCTTGTCCTTGCCGTCCTTGTCTTTCGTTTTCACCGTCGCGGTCGCAAAATCGGTGCTGATGCGAAAGGTCGCCTTCTCGGTCCGCACCGCGAGGAGCGTCTGTTGATCCAACCGGGTGATCGTGGGGATGTTTTGTTGCTGTGGCGGCAGTCCCCAGGTGATCGTTGCGGGGCGGGCGTCACGGGTGATTGGCTTGCCGTCGAGCGTTGCGGAACAGGTGATGGCGATCGGCCCGGTATACTCCGGTGCCGCGATTGCTGCACTCAGAACTAGCGTGCCCCAACGGTTTCCCATGCTGATGAGTGCCGGTTTCGCGGTGATGCCGGTCGGCAATCCTGTGGCCGTGACGGTGACCGGCGCCGTGAAGCCGTCCACGCGGTGAATGAACACGTCGTAAGCGGTTTCGCCTTCGGCGTTGGCCGTGACCACGGCGGGCAACTCCCGACTCCGTGGCATCACGATGGCACGGAAATCGGGCTTGGGCAAACTCACCCGGAGCCGGTAGTAACAACGCGGGCCGTAGTTTACGTTCGCGTCCAGGCTTCCGACGAGAATCAAATACTTCCCGTCCGCCGGGACCGTGAACTTGAACGCGGGCGGGTCGCTACTGCGGGTGAAGAATGTGATTGGTTGGAGGGAATCGTTGTCGTCGTCGAGTTCGCCAGCGAGTTCGGCGTTCTTATCGTTGCGAACTCGCAGCGAGAGATCGGCAGCACTACCAATGCGGTCGGCGACAACCTCAATGTAGTACACGTCACCCTTCTTCGCCGTGAAGCTGTAGAAGTCGCGGTCGTACCGTTTCTCGATACTACCCACAACGTCGCACGGCACCGGGATCGCCTCCGCCGTTTCCGGCTTATCGTTGTCCGCCGTTCCCTCACGAACGATCTTGGCATCGCTCAAATAGATCGGCACCGCGTTCGATCCCGGCAGGCGAAACTCGAACCCGTCTTGCAGCCCCATCGGTGGCGCCACATGACCTCGAAGGTTCAACTTCGTTCGCGCCGCCGGATCGGTTGGGGGAGTGACTGTTGCCGCGACGGATTCGATCGGGCGGCCATCAATCAGTTGGCCCGGCACGGGTTTGCCACCCGGCAAGTTGCGACCGTATACGGTCACTGCTGTTGGCTGACCGGGGTTTACAATCGGCGGAAAAACTGCATCAATCCACGGCCCGGTGCTGACCGTTAGCCGGTAGAAGTAATCGGGGCCACCCTGTTGATAGGCAAACTCACTCACCCGCACAAAGTAGTCGCCATCGCTACTCAGTGTCACGTCACAAAGTGCATCATTATCCTGGTAGTTGCGGTTCAAACCGACCCGCTTGCCACCCCGATCGAACACTTCCACAAGCGGTCGCGCCCGGCTATCAATCGAAGATGTGGCACAGTGTAGTAGCACCCGTTGCCCAGCCTTGCCCGCGAACACCGTGTAATCCACGTCAGTCGGTGTCGAGATCACCCCGTTGACAACCGTGCCCAGTTCGATGCGTTGCGCCCTAGGCGTGTTTTTAGTTGGCAACCCCGCTACGCCACCTGTCACGGCGCCGGTCGATTCCATCGAAATCGCATCGTCATTCGGTTCGAGTTCCTCCACTTCCCGCAGATCGCTCACTACGAAGAATCGTGGGTTGCTCAGGCCAAACTTGTTCACCAACCGCAGGTCGTATTGCCCGACCGGAACAGTTGCGGCAACCGTGACTTTGCACTTCACACTCGTCGGTGGCGGCCCTTTTTTGTTCGTCGCCTTGGCCTTCGGGTCCGCCTTGGCCTTCGGGTCCACCTTCGGAATCGGCAACGCCACGATTTCCCCGGACAGCCCCGGATGCGAAAAGAACAACGCCGAAGCATCATCAAGGTCGGTGCCGTTAACCGTGAGTTCGATCGTGGTGCCCAGCTTGGCCCCCATCGGGAACACGGACGTGATGCGTGGTTGGGGCAACGCATTTTGCGGCGGTTGCGCGATCGCAATCGAACCCAACAATAACGCAACCAGCGCCACCGCACGGGAGAGCATCCAGCGCATAACATCTCCCGAAATCTGGACAAGCGATGAGTAATTGTGATGCACAGTGGGCACTATGCAGAACGGCAGGTAATCAAATGGTAAACGCTCACACACCGCAGGTCAAGTCTGTGGTGCTGTTCCTAGATTGGAAATAGCGGAGCTATCCCGTTTCCGGTATGCTGTTATGATTCAAGCGAATACACAAAACCGTGAGCCTCCAAAACAACCTGCAATCAAAATGACACCCGCGATCGACATTGCTCGTCAACTTGTGCTGGTCGGTGCTGATCCGCAGCACCCGGAAGAATCGTCGATTGTTTGCCCACTTCGTTTACAAAAGTTGCTCTATTACTGCCAAGGTTGGGCACTTGGTCTCTTGGCGGAACCACTTTTTCCTGAGCCGCTTGAAGCTTGGCGACATGGGCCGGTCGTTCGATCCGTCTACGATCGTTTCAAAGGGCAGTTAGAGCCAATCACAACTCAGCAAATTGGCTTACCCCAAACGGTGATCCCCTCGACATCTGTGGCTCTCGTGGAGATGGTCTGGAGCCGGTACGCGGGGTTCACCCCCAAGAAACTTGCGGAGATGACACACCACGAGCCGGCTTGGCTTGAGGCCCGCGGCGACTTGGCCACGGACATGGGTTCGGATCGCGTCCTCAATCTGGAAACGATGCGAAACCACTTTCAGGATTACGCGATTCAAGAAGCGAGGAAATCCGTCCACCCCGGTCAGCCATTCATCAACCCGACGGAAACCTGGAAAGCCGAGTTGGCGTATGAGCGTAGTGGACGGCAATCGGTAGACACCGAGACCGCTTACCTACAACTCCTGGGCGAGTAGGGTTGATCTGCAATGCCATCATTTCGATTCTCTGCGTTTGCTCTGGAGTCCATGCGTAGCCTTCCGAAAGACTCGTCCCTGTTAAAGGCGATCTGGAAGCAGTTGGAAGATGTCGCCAGCAATCCTGCGAAACATTCCACCACACCGCCGCCATTTCCGCATCGACAAGATCGACACCTTTGTGAACTCATAGCCTACGATCTGACGGGTAACAAATGGCAGGGGTTTGCGTTGCTTGAAGTGACGCCCGACGTCGTCACCGTGACTTCGATCAATGTTGTGTGTTCAGGTTAAAACGGCGGTTTGTCGCCGTTGACGGGGACGACGGGTGACAACGAGCAAGTGTGTTTTGGGACATAGAGCATTTTCAATTTCCCTGTTGCGTTTAGTTAGAGCCTGTTCGGTATCATTCTGGGGGCTTTTTGTTAGCGCGACGCAACAAGGAAACTGAAAATG
>JAYVXO010000042.1:0-7889 GCA_043785105.1 Fimbriiglobus sp. | reverse complement strand
GCGAGCGAGGGGTTACGCCGAACCCCTCGCTCGCGCGTCGGGCTAACCAGAATATTCGTTACTGGTCGTGGGGGGCGTCCACGTCCGACCATTGCGTCACGTCGAGGCGGGTGTGGGGGGTCACTTGCTGCAACTCGGGGGCGGCACGGTAGGCGTTGGACCACATCGGACCGAGTTGGGAAACGGCGACCAAGGGAATCTCGGGGTACTCGCGGTAGATCACGACTTCGTCGTGGGTCGTTGCGTCGATTGTGCCATCAGGCAGCGCATCGGCGGCGATGTCGCGGATCGGGTCGCCGCCGTCGCCCGTCGGCCCGACGAAGACGTTAATCCCCCGCAACGACCAGGGGCCGTTGCCGATCAACTTCGGGGCGGCGTCCTCAAAGGCTTGTTGCAACCCGCCTGATGCTTTCGACTTCGCGCCGAAATGGGTGAACAGCATCCCGGCCAGATCGACTTCACCAAGGCGGTGATCGAGGTAGGCACGGGTCTGTTCGCGGACCACCTTCAGCAACTCACTGTGACCGTCGGTGGTGTTCAAACACGCTTGGTACAGCCCGCCGAATTTCAGTTCGAGGCCTTGTTGTACGTGTTGATCCAAGTCGTTGAGGTCGTCGTCGGTCAGCGATTGCAAGAAGACTTGGACGGCGTCCTCGGTTGTGCTGCACCCGGCGGGTAGGAATTCCCGTTCGTGGTGGGGGTTGGCGATCAAGTCCGTGTCGGCGGTCAATTCCGGGACGCATAACTCGACCCGTTGCCGACACCCGGTCACTTCGGACAACAGCGCGACGAGGAAGTCCTTCAACTGGCGACAAATCCGCACCACGGCTTTCGCCAGGAGTTGTTGATGTTGGGCGTGCGGGTAGCTTCGCACCGCATCGGCGAATTCGCTGGCCGTAAGCTTCCGCATCCCTTTGTGGTAGTTCACGTGGGTCAACAATTGGTCGATTGCCTGGCCCGCTTCCGCTTCCCGTTCGGTGCTGATTTGCTCGTGGCGAATCCGGGTTCGATCGAGGATACCTAACACTTGTCGGATCGCTTCTTCGGTACCCGCTAATCGGAAAAGTGGGGTTTCGATCAAGCTCGGGAACAGCGTGGTCAGTTCCTCCTTAATCATGTCAGTCAGCTCGTCCGCCGCGTCGGCGAGGGCGTCTTCCAGGGGCGTCGATCCGCGGTTGGCCGGGGTGTTGGGCCGACCGAGGATTTTTTGCCACTGGTTGATGACAATCGCCGCTTTATCCAGATCCGGGGACCGCGTCAGCCATCGCTTGGGGACCAATTGCTCGATGCCGTTGGCAATCAATTCTTTGACACTGAGACCCATCGCTTGGTCGGCGGCCTGCGTCAAGTGCGCCGCGAGTTGGTCGGGTTCCAGGCCGATGCGTTTCCACTGTTCGTTGGCCCAAGCCGGAATCACTTGGCGGACTTGGGCGGGGTCCGGACTGACCCAATGGTTGACGAGAACGGGCGCCAAGATACGGGCCGTTCGGGCGACCAGTTCCGCACGCGGCCACGTGAACCGGGTCATGCCAAACGTTTGGATTTGCGCGTTGGGGGTGTCTTCACTCGGCGCCGGGCGGACGTTATCGACAAGCGGCCCAAGTTGGGTGAACAAGTGCAACCGCAGGTAATCGGCGGCCAGGGTCGTACAGTCCCGGTCATCCCCGTCCGACCTGCGAACGGGTGGCGTTCGCTCCTGTTCGAGGGTCGAACCGGACCGGCGAGAGTTCGGTGTCAACCGTAATGATCCGGACGATCGGGGCGCCGGGTGGTTGATTGGTCCGGGACTGCGCGAGGTGAAATTCGATTGCGTGCCACTGCCCCGGTTCGTTGTGGCCACCGGCGTTAAACTGGACCCGCTGGACGATGTCGAAAGGGGGTGGTTCATCCCCGGCAAGAGGTAGACGCGCGAGAACGGCGGTTCCGTTTCGCGGATCGGCGCACTGCGCTCATCGTAGACGGCATTGAACACGGTTTCCGAGCGGTTGAAGTGGTGCAACTCCGTCAAGGCGGCGTAAGTATTGGCCTGGGCTTGCGGGGTGATGTCGCCCGATTGAACATCCGGGGGCGTTAATAAAATCCCGATCAGTTCCGGGTTGGTGTAGCCCAACCGGCGGAGTCGGATCCGCAGAGCGTAGGCCATGTCCAAGAACATCCCGCTGCCGGTGCCCCCACCCAGACCGGCCACGACGTAGACCCGTGGGCGGTTGGTTTGCATTTGCAACCCGGTCGATAACTGCGTCTGCATCATCGACTGAGGGTCCAGACAGGTTTCGAGTTCGGAATGCAGTTTGTGAACCAGTGTTCGGTAGTGATCGCAAAACGCCAGCCGGCCAAACAACCGCATTCCCAACGTGACGGGGTTGCGCGGAAGCCGGTACAGCAACGACGGGTCGAACCACCCTTCGAGCAGCGTTCGACCGTTGAGGCGGGGTTTCAAGTAGTGGGCGGCGCGATGCAATTTCGCGGGGTAGACCTCATCGTCTCGTAGCCCCGCTAACCCGGCCCAACTTTGATCGGTCGTCGAAGAGGCGAGGGCCTCCGGATCGGTGTCGATGTAAAGCGTGCGAATCAGCGGTGTTTTATCCGACGGTCCGTAGCGGTCCGAGAGACCTTTGCGGAACCGTTGCAGAACCCGCATCCCCGTGTAGCCCAAGCCAACGATCAACGTGGGTCGCAGGGAACCCGTGCCGGTTTGTTCGGGCGGTGCGACTTGATCGACCAAGGACGACGGTTCCATCGCCGACCGGGGAGAGGGGGTCAATTCGACGGGACCGTACCCAGGTGTTGACACCGCCGCGTAAAGACTGGAGCCGTTGGCTTCCAGTTGGTTCAACAGTTGCGACGGCATCCCGGTCGGGGTGAGGCCGTCGGCGGTGAGGTACACTTCGATCCGTTCCGAGGGGGAGGTCTCGGGGCCGGGCGTCGAATGCGCCGCAATGGCGGTCACGATTTCGCTAGTAGAGCCACCGAACGAGCGGGGGATTCCACCGCCGGTTCGCAGGGCGTTGACCATTGCCATGACGTTCGGGAACCGCTCGTCCGGCTTCTTCGCCAACGCCCGCTGTAACGCCGGCCGGTCATACGACGGCGACGGGTTCAAGTTGGGCGGCATTTGCAAATGCTGCATCAGCAGTTGCTGCATACTCGTGCCGTCGAACGGTCGGTGCCCGGTGAGCAACTCTTGGTACACACACGCCAAGCTGTACTGGTCGCAGAACCGCGACACGAACCCGTCAAAGGTTTCCGGTGCCGCATACACGGGCGTGATACCGCCGGTGACTTGAGCCATCAGTCCTTGCAAGTCCTTCACTTGGCCGAAGTCCGCGACCTTGACGTGGTCGTGGAGCAAGAACAAGTTTTGCGGCTTGATGTCCAGGTGTTGGAGTTGGAACTTGCTGTTGAAGAGGTCCAACACTTCCGCCGTTTCGGACATGTACCGGAGCAACTCGTCACGGGGAATTCCCGGCAAGCCTTGCTTGCGGCAGACGCGGAAGCGGTCCCACAAGTTGCAGTCGGCCAACTCCATCGTAATCATCAACCGGCCGTCCACGATGTCGTAGCGGTCCAGCGCCAACAAGTACGGGTGCCGAACTTCCTGAACCCGTTTGAGGGCCTTCAGTTCTTGCTCGGCGAAGCGGTAGGCGTCGGTCTCCCGGTTGCGCAAGTCGCCGTGGACGATCTTGATCGCTTTGAAGATGCCACCAGGGGCTTCGGCCTTCCAGACCTCGCCGAAGCCGCCGCTCCCGAGTCGCTCGATGAGGCGGTACCCGTGGATCGGCTCAGCTTGGCTTTCAATTCGCACTGACATATCGCGTCCCGTCCACTCAAGTTGCAAGGGTCCGAGTTTTCGAGTTTTTCACGTCACCCACCGGGTGGGTTGATCGGAAGTTGGGTTGTTGGGTTTTCAGGCTCATCCCGTTTTTGGTCCTGTGCGGAAGTCACCTGGGGTGTCGCTCCGCTCAACCCCAGGCTAATCGCTGGCATCCCTTCAGGATGTTTCAGGATGTTTTTATCCCCAAGGGATTGCAGCGAGGTCAGTCGAGATGCAAGTGTGTTGACACATCCACCAGGCTAATCGCTGGCATCCCTTCAAGATGCCTCAGGATGTTTTTATCCCGAAGGGATTGAAGCCATTAGCCTGGGGTTGAGCGCAGCGACACCCCAGGAGTATGCACCACATTTCCACGACCCCGGTAGGGGTCGCAGCGATGCGGAACCCCTCACACAGAGAGAATCATCGGGTGAATGTGCGTTTTTGGTGCATCAACACGAATCCTGAACGCAACAAAAACTGTTCCGACTATCGCTAAAATTCCATCAACAACCCTAACTTCCGATCACCTTGCGTGAACACTACCCTTCAACTTTGACGCCCTTCCAAAACGCCACGTAGCCGGTGATGTTCTTCGCTGCCGACATTGGTTCGGGGTAGTACCACGCGGCGTCTTTGTTGGTGTCGCCGTTGACGACCACGCTGTAGTAGCTGGCCACGCCCTTGCAACCGCACGTGGTGTGGGTGCTGGTGGGCACGAAGAATTCTTTCTTGATCGCGGTCGGCGGGAAGTAGTGGTTCCCCTCGACCACGACGGTGTCGGCGCTCTCGGCGATGACGGTTCCGTTCCAGGTGGCTTTCGGCATGGTGCAAACTCCGCTAGGGTTAATGTTCCCGTTGTTCTTGGATGCGATCGACGATTCGTTCCGGGAATCGTGCCGGGCATTTTCAACCATTAAACCGTTGCAAATCCATTCGAGGCGGGTTACGATTGTAATCCCTTGACAGACTCCCCTGTACTTGGGATTCACCTTTTATCACGGTGTCACTATGCGATCGCGTCATGCCCGTTCCCGGCCCGGATTCACACTAATTGAATTATTAGTCGTGATTGCCATCATTGCCATCTTGATTGGGCTTTTGTTGCCCGCTGTCCAAAAAGTTCGTGAAGCGGCGGCACGGGCCAAGTGCTCCAACAACTTGAAGCAATTGGCCCTTGGCCTGCACAACCACCACGACGCGAACTTGGTCTTCCCGCCCGGTCAGTTCAATAACTTTTACCGGAACGACGCCCCGTGGATCCGCGGGTGCTGGATCCACCCGACGCTGCCGTACATCGAGCAAGCGAACCTGTACCGACTGTTCGAGACCCAAGTGGCGGGGAACGGTTGGGCATTGTTCGGCGATAACGGCGGCGGGGCGGCGATGGCCACCTTCAAGTCAACCCTCGTCCCGCCGCTCGTCTGCCCGTCGGACCCGAACAGCCCGAAGACCCAGACCCGCGACACCAACACGATGAACGGCGTGGCGGGAACCGTCCAGGGGTTGCACACGAACTACGTCACGAACGCCGGATCGACGGTCTTCGGTCAATTTGGCTTGGACCTGAACGGCATGTTCTTCGTGAAATCCAAAACGCGGATCACGGACGCGACCGACGGGTCGTCCAACACGCTGATGCTGTCCGAAATCTTGTTGGTCCCGGACACCACGACCAACGACCTTCGCGGTCGGTATTGCAACTCGTGGTACGGCAACAGTTGGTTCGGGACGCTCCGGACGCCCAACACGACCGTCGCGGACGTTGTCGGGTACCAAGGGATTTCCACGACGTTCGCCCCGTCCACGGTCGTGACGGCTACGCCGAACGCATACCTCGCCGCCCGGAGCAAGCACACCGGCGGGGTGAACGTGGCGATGTGTGACGGGTCGATCCGGTTTATGCGGGAATCGGTCAACGCTCTCGTGTGGCTGAACGCCGGAACGCGAGCGGGCGGCGAAGTGCCGGGCGACTTCTAACTCAACCTGCTTCCTGCACGTTAACAATCGCCCCGGCTCAACGGGCCGGGGCGTTTTCTTCCCTTCCATTAATGAAGAGTCCAATCAGGAGTTGTGATGCGAATGTTTCTTGTGAGATCGCTACCTTTCATTGCCTTGGTTATTGCACTGGGTTGTTCGCCATCAGGGCCTCGGAAAGTTGAAGTCTCAGGGACGGTCAAATTCGACGGTAAGGAGATTGCCGAAGGGGACATCGTCTTCCACTCCGAAGACAAGAGCGCCGGGCCGGACGGGGCGAAGATTGTCGGCGGGAAGTATACAATCAGCGCGCGCGAGGGCAGAAATAAGGTCGAGATCCGCGGGTCGCGGGTTGTTCCTGGTAAGAAGGGACCGTTAGGCGAAGACTGGGTCGAGTCCTTCATTCCCGAGGAATACAACGATAAGACGACCCTGTCGCACGATGTGAAATCGTCCGGCAACTCAGGCGTGAATTTTGACCTCACTTCAACGAAGAAGTAAGCGCATCGGATGGGAAAATCCGCAGTGCCGCACCTGTGATGATGTCTGCAGTTGCTTCCGGCGCGGTTGACGTGCAACCGCGTCGGGAACAACTCGGTTCATTTGGTTAGTTCGCGTGTGGCCCGTTCGCCGGTAATCAGCCGTGCGGAGCGGTTGCGGGTGATGTAGTTCCAGGTCCACTGGAACAGGACGAGCATCCGGTTCGAGAATTGTGCCAAGTACAGAATGTGAATGAACAGCCACGCCATCCACGCGAGCCAACCGCTGAAGCGAATGAATCCCAGATCGGCGACCGCGTGGCTGCGACCGATCGTCGCCATGCTGCCCTTGTCCCAATACTTGAACGGGCCGGGTGAACTGTCCCCCTTCACGCGGCGATGAATCAGGTCGGCGACGTACCGCCCTTCTTGCATCGCCACCGGGGAGACGCCGGGCAGCGGTTTGCCGTTCTCGCCTTTCAAGCTCGCCAAATCGCCGACGACGAAAATGTTCGGCTGCCCCGGTACGCTGCAATCCGGGTTCACGGTCACGTGACCAGCGCGGCCCACTTCGACGCCGGTTCCGATCGCCTCGGCGAGCCTTTTTCCCAGTGGCGATGCCTTGACGCCTGCCGCCCACACCACCGTTTCCGTGTCGATTTGTTTCGATTCCTTCGAGCCGTCCGAAGTCACCGCCACGTGGTCCGCCGTGATTGCGGTCACGTGGCAATCGAGCATCGTTTCCACATTTATGGACGCCAACGCTTCGGCGGCCTTGGCGGAAAGTTTCTCGTGGAATGCGGGCAACACCCGCGTCTGGCCTTCGACCAACACGACCCGACACAGGGCCGGGTCAATGGCGCGGAAGTCGCGGCGCATCGTGATCCGTGCCAGTTCGCTGATCGAACCGGCCATCTCCACGCCCGTCGGCCCGCCGCCGATGACCACGAACGTGAGCAACCGTTTCCGCACGGCGAGGTCTTCCGTGCGTTCGGCTTTTTCAAAGGCACTCAGCACGCGGCGGCGAATCTCGGTGGCGTCCTCCAGTGTCTTTAACCCCGGTGCGTGCTGTTCCCAATCGTCGTGGCCGAAGTAATGGTGCCCCGCGCCGGTTGCCAATACGAGCGAGTCGAACGGGATCTTTTCGCCGTCCTGGGTCAGCACGAGCTTGCCCGGAATGTCGAAGCCGGTCACGTCCGCCAGGATCGTCCGGGCGTTGCGTTGGTACTTCAAAATCGACCGCAACGGCGCCGCAATGTTCGCCGGTGACAGCCCGCCCGTCGCCACTTGGTACAGCAGCGGTTGGAACAGGTGAAAATTCCGCCGGTCAATCAACGTCACCTGCACCGGCGAGCGAGCCAACGCCCGCACGCAATACAACCCGCCAAACCCCCCGCCAATGACCACCACCCGATGCTTCACTTCGTCCGCCATGCGACACCTGCAATTGAGAAACGATTCGCGTGTGAGTGGCGGGTATTGTAGGGCTTTCCAAGTGGAAGCGGCGGAGCACCCACGAGGGGGAGGGAGACAGGAAATGGTTCTGGCACCCTCCCCGTCTGCGGGGAGGGTTGGGGTGGGGTGGAACCTCGACCCCCCTTAATCCCCCCGCAGACGGG
>JAYVXO010000041.1:0-7908 GCA_043785105.1 Fimbriiglobus sp. | reverse complement strand
TTCGACCCCGCATCGCATACCCCCCCGCGCGAAGAATTCGACGAAGACAGCGCAACCCAAGGGCGGTAGCAACGGGGAGTTTTTCAACACCCTGCTAGAAATCGTGATAGTGCAGCCCCACTAAGTCCTAATTTCCTCATGTCATTTTTCGTAGCTGGTTCAAAATTTATCACGCTACCATTTTCATACCTGTGGTGACTACTCAACGCAGAAATCACTTTTATCGACAGGGGCCTTTCGGCTTTTGGTGGTCTTCCACCAAGCCGCTTATTTACGACTGCCGATTTGTTTTCATTTGACTGTATTGATTTTTGAGCAGCGAGTTCGGCACGTGTCCTCAACGTTGATATCGCATCATGCCATTGGTGCGTAGAGATAAAAATAAAGTAGCCATCGATCCAATCCCCAGGAAGATGCAATTCTCATTCAAACGCAATGTTATGTGAAAGTCCACGATTGTTTTCATCGTATACGAAACGTTGCCAATCAGGTAAACAGTCTTGAAGGCCGGGTTGATGGGCTAGGGACTTTACCTCGATTGAGAGTTCGCGGAATCGCTGCACCTGATCGCGGGTCAAGCTATTCCGACGAAATACGTTGGACGGAGATTCCACACAGCGATACTCAGCTGAGTAGCAGAGAATAGCATCAATTGCTGACACAAGTTGATCGTTCATTTCGTACCCCCTTCCGTCGCGCCGAACACCCATTCACGAACACAACCCGTTACTGCCTGCAACCGTTCGTCGCCAATACCGTGCGTGTAGTTCGCGTCGTCCGTGTGCCCCATGATGGTCCGGATCGCGTTCGGGTCTTTCGTGGCGTCGGCGACTGTGCGGAACGTGTGCTTCAGAGTATAGAAGCCGACACCCCACCGCTTAATGTCGAACTGCTGGAGCAGCTTGCCGAACTCGTGCGACACCGCCGTTGCCGACCCCTCGCTGGCCCACGGGTTGCCGTACTTCGTGACGAACACCGCTCCCATCGCGGCTTCGACTTTCGGGGTAGGCCGCTCGGCGATTGCTTCCCGCAAGGCTGTCACCGTTTCGGGCCACAAGGGGCACCGCCGCTCGATCCCCGTTTTCGGTCTGGGGAACTCGACCCACCCTAATTCCAAGTTGAGGGCTGTCAACGGGAGCGTGCCGCAATTGGCGTTACCGAACCCGCAGTTGATGCCCAGTAGCACCATCGCCTTCAACGGCAGCGGGGCAACTTCGATCAGCTTTCGGACCTCATCAGCGGCGAACAATTTCTTACCCATCTTGGCTTTGTGCTGACGGAGCACACGCTTGTTCGGCTTCTTAAATTCCGACCCGAATTTAACGACCTTTTCGATCAGACCGTTCTCAATGCCGTACTTGAAGACGGTGCGTACCTTTTGGATTTCGTTGCCGAGTCGCACCGGACCGAATTGGGTTGCCAAATCGCCCCGCAGGCACGTGAAGTCGTTAGTGCCCAAATCTTCTAATGGCCTAACTTTGCCGAACGTTTTCACTAGTCTGTCCGTCGTCAGCTTGTACTCCCCAACCGTCCGGGACGTTAGCTCACCAGTCTCCAGCTTCCGTTTCTTATCAGTTAAGAAGCGGTTACAGAGGTCCGCTACAGTGAGTGCCGCTGTACCAGTTTTTAACTGAATTACCGTACCGTTCACGAGTGTTGCACGCCGTTCGCGTCCAGCTCGATCGTCTTCGTGAACGTCGTTGTAAAGAGCTAAGGCATCCTTCCAGCCGTCGCCCCGTAGCCGGGTCATTTTGCCGTCAACGATGCTGCCCCACCGACCGTAGTAGTAGGTTCGCCCGTTAATCTTCTTCTGCCACTTCCCGCCCGCATGAGGAGAGAGCGGAAAATCCGCATAGGGTTTCTTCGGTCGATCTTCGACAGATTTCGCATTCCGAGACGTGGCTTTTCCGATAGACTTAATCGTCATGGCGTAACTCCTTCGTACTGGGTTGGAGCGGCGTCGCCTCCGTCGGGTGCAACCGACGGGGGCAACTGACTTAAAGTAGTATAAAAGTAGTACGCGAAAAGTAAAGGAGTTATAGTAGAAGCAATAAAACCCTATGATTTACAGCATTTGCCCGCGTAGCTCAGGGGATAGAGCATCGGTTTCCTAAACCGAGGGTCGCAGGTCCGAATCCTGCCGGGGGCACTTGAGTTGAACACACTTTTTCGCCGACAAAACCCTTGTTTTCAAGCCTTTCAGTAACACCCAGGACATCCTCTGGGGGATCGTTCGTTTTCTCAGAACTGCTCAATTTTCCTCTTCCTTCCCCTTTGTTGGGGGGAAGGTTCAGGGGAAGGTTCACGGTACTATTGATGGTCTTCGAGGCGCAAAATTCTTGGATACCCGTGCATATTATGGGTGACGTAAGATTGAGTTTTGCTAGTGCTATGGCGCTGTCCTGTACACCAACATGGGCGTAGCGGTCCATCGTGAGGGTGATCGTTGAGTGCCGGGCGAGTTCCTTCGCGTCCTTCGGATGCACACCCGCCTTCACCAGTTCGGTGATGAAGCGGTGGCGGAGGGAATGGAAGTCCGCCACGCGGCCCGCACAGTCACGATAAGTTAGAAAATCCGATGCGGTTCGTTCTTCCCGTTCCCGCTCACTCTTGGCTTCACCAATCCAATCAGCGCGGGCGTTCGCCAAATCACGCTGAATCAGATCACCGGCTTCGTTGTGCTTCGCCCATTTTCCAGGCCAGAGTTGCGCATCTTGAGCCTTCCCAACGAACCAGGGAATCAAGAAGGTTACCAGTTCGGCATGAAGCGGGAGGATGTCTTCACGGCGGTGTTTAGAGTACGCGGCGGCCACAGTGACCGTGGGCGGGTTGCCGTTGAGATCGAAGGAACCGACCGTCAACGACGCGAGTTCCGACGCCCGTATCCCCGTGGCGGCTGCGGTGAAATACAGTGCGGCCCGGTTCGGTCCTGTCATCTTGCGGAATGGTTTCCCCTTTGTTGCTGCATGAACGAGCCGAGCAAATTCATCATCGGTGAGCGGGCGTCGTTCGTGGCGGACATCGACTTCGGTGTTCACCTTTGCTAAGAAGCGAAACGGGTTCTCATGGACACGTCGAGTCTTCACCGCCCACGAGCCGAACGCCTTCAGTGTCGTCACGTAATGGTTGAAAGTCCGGGCACCGATACCCCCTTTGCTTCGTGTCTTTCCCCGTTGTGAAGTCAGCCAACCCGAAACGGATTCGGCATTGAGGTCGGACAACCGCAGGAACTCACACCCCGCAAACACCTTCTCGCACCGTGACGTGGTCTGTGCGGCTTGTTGATCGGTGTTGCCAAGTTCCGCATGGTGTCGGCGATACGCTTCGATGTGATCGGTGAGCGGGCTGGTTCGATGCGCGGAGTAGTGGTCGATGATTCCGGCCTTCTGTTTCTCGACTTTCTTCAACAAGTCGTTGAGCATCATCTCGGACGCGGCCCGATCGGTTGAAAGAGAGACTTCGCAAAGCTTCCCGTTCGCGTCTTTGTAGCGGCCGACCCAACTATCAGAACGAACACGGCACCGGGTTCCGTCTGTGGTGAGCACTGCCACCACCGGCTTCCCGTCGCGGCCCGTGTATTTCGCAGCGGGTTTGCCTTTGTGAACGATGCGAACCGCTTCTTCGGGAATCGGACGGGTGTAATACTTGCGACGAAGAGTAGCCATGAGATTCAAATTTCTGAAAAAGGTGCCAATCCCCAATCCCATGAGCTTAATAAGCACGGCATCGAGAGGTGGACTTGAAAAGAATGAAGTATACCTGACGGTCAACGCGGCGCGTCAGGTTCGTTTGGAGACGATCAAGGCGAATTGCGGTCAATCGGGTAGCATTTGGGATTGCCAATCCAGTGGGAGTTGGATTTTGCGTGGCGAAGCGGGTCTGAGGAAAACATCCCCCGTATCCCCCGCATCCCCCGTTTGTGGTGTCAGTGGCTTGGCACCAACCCGTTGAACGGCCCACCGATTGGAACCATTCTTTTCTCCGCAGGCGGTGAGTCTCATCCCGGCAAAGTTGCGGTGCTTGAAACTCCTCAGCTTATAAGCAAGACTGCGGCCATCCAGGCGGCCACAGAGTTCTTCGACGGCGGAACGCATTTCCGTCAGATACTCCGGCGGGGATTTCGGGAGTTCTTTCAGTTTGCCGATGATGTCAGCGGCGGTCAGCCCACGTCCTTGTTCATCGAGACTCAACATCCCGCAAAGAATCGTTTCCATTGTGGCGGCATCGCGGTCCGAATTGGATTGCATCGCTTGTCGTGTTTCACCGGGGTCGTCGAGTCCCGCGAAGACGACCACATCCCGGATCATCGACCAGCCTTCAAACGATCCCCAGGCCGAAAGATTGTGGGACGGCTTCCCGGCCACGTACCACGCCCGCAACACCGTCAACGCGGCACTGAGCAACAGACCACGATAATTGCGAACGTGGTCGCGCAGGTTCGGGTACTTGAACCCGGACTTTGTTTCGGGTCTCTCGTCGGCTGATTCGAGGCGGACGTGGCAGACACGACGTGCGGTGTCCGTGTGAAGTTGGACGTTGTTCCCCGTGCCGTACCACGCCAAGTTCAGCGGGCCATCGAAATTGCGATTCACACCCAAGAGGCGGTCTTTCCACTGGCAGCTTGTGAGCGCGTTATTGAGGACATCGTTCCCCACATTCCCGTCGAGGTTGTCGAGGAGGACCATTCGCGCGCCCTCCACGGCCAAGGACGTGATTTTCTTCCGCAACTCCTCCCGGTCGTTGGTGTACGCCATCGTGGCGAACCGCCCGCCGGTGACGATCAACGAAATCACGTCCGCCAGCAATCCCTTGCCAACGCCGCGAACATTCCCGTCGATGAGGAACAGCGGCGCAGGGCCATCGAATGCCAACCACGCCAACGGCGTGAACAAGCCCGCAAGCCAAGCGGAACGATGCGCGGGGGTCTCGAAGGGAAAGTCTCCCAACGGATCGAACAGCGATTCTAACGCGGCCTTCACGTCTTTTTGATCGGGCTTGTCGGGAATCGAGAGCTTCAATCCCGGTGGTAAACTGGCATAAATTTTGAACTTCTTGTGATAGCCGTGCGTGGCCAACACCGTACCATTGGGCAGCAAACTGGGATGACTCACTACGGAATCGAGACGACGAATTCCGGGCCATTCGTACTGCTTATGGACACCATTGACCATCCACTCGCTGGGATGCGTCGGAACAAGTGTCGCGTTCTCCTCTGTTCCGACCCATTTCTTCAGCCGGGCGCAGCGGGTGAGACTTTCGCGGAGTAAGGCTGCTGGTAATTCCCGAACAATCGTCGAACCGGCGGGTCTGCGAATCACGGCGTCATCGTCAACGGTTTCCGTTTCGACGACATGAACCAACATCCCGCCGCGTTGGTACAGTAGCACCTCGCTTGCCAGTGCTTCGACCGCTTCGCCAATCACACGATGCTCTTCGTGGTCCACGACGATGATGGGTCGGCTATCCGTCGGCACTTCGACAGGAATCGCCTCGTTGAGCAGGTCATTCAGTCCGGCTGGACCCGCGACGACCAGGAAATCATCGAGTCCTTGCTTGGATCCGTCCGCCGCTTCGGGAATTCGGATCGCCAATACTTTCGCCCCTGCTTTCGCAAGAGTTTCGGCGAGATGCCATTCGGCCCATTGCACCTGATGCTTGACGATAATGTCGGAATCGAACGCGATGATGACACGCCGATCACGCCACGCAACACTAGCCAAGTCTGGGATCAGTTCCCGTGGGCCTTCGCCCTGGCCCGCTTTGTCTTTCGGGCGTGCCTTTTGCCACCCGTAGACACCAACTAACCCAACGCAAGCAAACCCCTCTTGAGCGGCCTTCGCCGCTTTCTTCTCGCCTTCGGTGATAACGATCGACTTCGTTGAATCCGTTAGCGCGGACCGTGTTGCCGGAGGGAGATAGGCCCGGTTCGATGCCCCGATTGGCGATTCGTACTTGATCGGTTTGCCGTTCTTGCCCGCCCGCGGCGTGTCGGGCTTCACGCGAACGTAGTCGAGTGGCTTCCCGTCGGCATCAAAAAACGGGATGCACAACACTGGGGCACCTTGCCTCGGCGGTGATTTCCAGTTCAACAACGCCGACCAGCGTGACGGGTTGGCTTCCGAGTAGAATCCACACAGATGAATCTGCTCGTCCGACAACCCAGAATTCCGCAGTTCGGACAGGTGTTGGGGCAAGAGATTTGTGAGGTCGTGAGTGGGCTGGTTTTTGTTCGCAAATTCATCGGCGTGATCGTCGCCTTTCGACGTTTCATCGGGTAAACTAGACATAGTTTGATCCTATCGCCACGGGTTTGGGGAGATGCTTTGCCGGCGCACCCTGAACCCGTGGTGGAGTGTTATGAAGGATATTTTGTTCGATAGTTGCGGTTAATTTGTTGCCAAATCGCGGGCCACGTTTCGACGGTGAAGAGTTCATCACCATTACGATGAATGAGCCAGACTTCCACTTCGGCACGATTCCACCGAAGGCACCCACCAATTCGCACCGGCTTCGGCCCGATCTTCCCGGCGGCCTTGTGGCGGTCAAAGGTGCTTGCACCCATCGACAACATCGCCGCAAAAGCAGTGCGGTCGATCATTGTTGGCGACGATGTAACAACGGAGATGGCGAGAGTGTCAGCCACGGGCCACCCCCGTTTCTCCCAAAGCATCACTTTGAATGAGGCGACGTTTTGGCGGTGGGTAGTTAGCTTTGCGTTGAGCAACGCGAAGAAGGGACTTCAAAAGTTCCCTGCGACGACTCGCGTCGGCGAGCAGGAAGCGAACCGTGTCCGGATCGGGAACGGCTTCAATCGGATCAGGTAAATTGTCGAGTTCTTGCAAGGTGCAACCTCCGTTCTATTGCTGAACGTAGGCATTTTGCAATCACTCGATCCGTGTTGAGTTGATGAACGAATCCGTGTTTACGGATTCTAGACGGATTTATTCCGAATTGTGCTGTTTCTTGGTGATAAAGCGAGAGATGGAATCCGCCTCTAATCTCCAATGAACTCCGATTTTTTTGAATACCTTATTCACTTCAGATGTGCGAGATCGAATGGTTTGTGGGAGTGTATCCGAATCAAAAACTGGTCCATTTAAGGCATCATAACTAGCTGAATCTCGCTTCCACATGAAGTCGATTAGGCGGTAAATAACACCCTTTGGGATGTCATGTCGCTTATCTTTCCACCACAACCAACATCCGCCTTCCATGCCATCGGCCTTCTCTCCAGTCGGCTCCTCGATGGTCTTTAATCTAGTGTCACCATCGGTGGTGGGCGAAGAAGTGATTGGAGTTGCCGTAGGAATGCTAGTTCCCGCTGGGAGCAACCCTGCCAATTCAATCGCCTTGGCGGATGCTGCGAAGAACCCGTTCTTCAGTGTGGCGTAGCCGTAGATGTCTTCAAACGGGTTCGCGGCACGCCCGACCACACTCACGCAATTGAAGCAAAGCTCGTCACCCGATTGGTCGTATTCACGCAGCGAATTGAACACAAACCGGACCCACTTGGCGGCGGGGTCAGGGTTCAGGTGCGACGCGATGCCCACGACAAACTCTCCGACGGGTCTTGAAAACATGACTGGGCTGTCGGCTACCGTTGGCGGTAGTGAGTTCGCCGCCCGCTCGAACAAAGAACGAACTTCGTCCGGCATGTTGCGATAGAGCAAGTACTCGCAGTCCGCGTGTCGTTGGGAAAGTCGTAGGTACTCGAACCGAAGTTCCATCGGGAATTCGCACCACGCCTCCGCCGCACGCATCCGGAACGAGTTCGCCAGCTTGACGAACCGCCAATTGGAAGTTTGCCAGTGGCATTCTTGTTCGGCCAAGTGTGCAAAGTGCCTGTGGAGTTCGGCGAATTGGAAACGGATGGCAGCCCAGTCGGGAGGTGCTGCTTCGACCGTGGCA
>JAYVXO010000040.1:0-23191 GCA_043785105.1 Fimbriiglobus sp. | reverse complement strand
ATCGCCGACGCCGTTACGTTTGTGTATCGGTTTACGTGCCGGTGACGGTGTCGAACGATTGGCGGAGTTCGTCGTAGCTTTGGGGGCGTTCGTCGGGGTTCTTGGCGAGCATCAACGACCTGCAATGCCTTGTCACCTAACGGGTGATCTGGGATACTGGTACAACCTATTTATCGGAGGGAACAATGAGTCTGCAAGAACTGGAAACTGCCGTGGCTCGCTTGGCGCCGACCGATTTGACGGCGTTCACGCAATGGTTCGAGGAGTATTTGGCTCACGCCTGGGATCGTCAGATTGAGGCCGATGTTCTGGCTGGGCGTTTAGACGAAGTTGGGCGCCAAGCCGACATCGAGTTTGAAGCCGGACGCTGCACGCCGCTATGAATCACTTCGCCACTCCGGAGTTCTGGTACTGGTACCGCCAATTGCCAGACGCCGTGCGGGAACTGGCGGACAAGAACTTCCGACTGCTCCAAGCGGACTTAAACCACCCATCGCTGCGGCTCAAGCGGATCGGCGCGTACTGGTCGGCCGGGGTGTAAGCGTCAAATTTGTTGGTAGAGTTTTTGGTACGAATCGCTCGGTTTTCAGGCTGAAAGCCTGGGAGAACTTAGCCCAGGGCGAACCGCTGCGGCGACGCCCTGGGTTCACGACCCCAACCCAGGAGCAGCCTGAAAGGTTGCGAGCCAAGTGCGATCGCTGTCAGCCCTTCAGGCTGAAGAATTTTTACGCGACTACCCAGGGCGTCGTCGCCAAGCCTCCTCGCCCTGGGCTGGGTGCTCCCAGGCTTTCAGCCTGAAGTCACAACGATCGCCCGTGTCGTGAACAAACTTTCTACCAACTTTCGTGACGCCTACCCGCCGGCTTGGGTGTAACCAAATTCTCTGGGCCTCGAAAAACCAATGTTCACCACAGACACGCAGAGCAATCCAAGGCCAATCTGAATGGATTTCTCTGTGTCTCTGAGTCTCTGTGGTGAAAATTCTTCACAGGTTTACGTGCCGGTGACGGTGTCGAACGATTGGCGGAGTTCGTCGTAGCTTTGGGGGCGTTCGTCGGGGTTCTTGGCGAGCATCCACAGGCACATATCGGAGATGATTTGTGGGATGGTCGGGAGTCGGTCGATCGGGGGGACGGGGGGCGTGTTGATGTGTTGGAAAATCACCTGCATCCGGTTGCGGCTCTCGAAGGGGAGGCGACCCGTTAGGGCTTCGTAGAACGTCACGCCGAGGGAATAGATGTCGGCGCGGAAGTCCACGATGGACGCATCGCGCGCCTGTTCGGGTGCGAGGTACGCGGCGGTGCCGGCGAGTTCGGGGCCGGTCGGCGGCGCGTTGCGGACCACGGGGGCTTTGGCTAGCCCGAAGTCGATCAGTTTGGCCACGCCATTGGGGCCGACGAGAACGTTGTCCGGCTTAATGTCGCGGTGAACCAGACCCGCACGCCACACGGCACCCAGGCCATCGACGACCTGCGAAATCAGGTAAACGGCCCACTCCAACGGCAGTGCCCCGCCGCCACGAAGCAGTTCCCCCATCGGGCGACCTTCGACAAACTCCGTCACGATGTACGGCCAGCGCGGGTCGAAGCCAAAATCAATGAACCGGACCACACGGGGGTGCTTGACACGGGCCAGGGCAGCGGCCTCGGTGCGCATCTGCTTCATCGCGGCGGCACGGTCGTAGACGTTCGCCCAGTTGACGATTTTCATCGCCACGGGGCATTCGTTTTGTTCGTCCCAACCGCGATAGACGAAACACGAAACCCCGCTCCCGAGTTTTTCGCCCAGGACATACGGCCCGATGCGGTCGCCGGTTTCGGGGTTCGGAACGTTGGGGGGCGGGGTGTTGTTGTCGTGGGAATCGTCGGCTTCAAACGTGGGTCGGCTCGGGTGACCAATCCACTCGGTTTCCCCAGCCTGTGTGCGGATTGTCTCCATGACGTCCATTTCTTCGACATCAAGGGGATCATCCTGTCGGGGAATTTCGTTCATGGCTTCGTGGTCTGTTTCGCGGTGTTAACAGTTTGTATGGGGTGTAAACCCCACGTCACAACGGTTAGCGCGGGAAGGGGTCGCTAAAACCGCTATTTACCGGCACTATTTTGAGACAAGTCGATCGGGGGTTCGGTCCGTTCTTTCCAATAGACATACCAGCATTTTCTGCGCCGACGATTGACTTCATGCCGAACCTGAATCAACCCGATCCGTGCCGCTACGCACGATCCCAAATCGCCACACAACCCTAGCACACTCCATACAACCCGCAGAGTTTTTCTTTTAAGTATGCCACGAACGGTGCCGGGGTGAGTGCATTCCCGGTCGCCCGACGACAAAGTTCACCGGCGCGGAACCGCCGACCGTGGGTGTGAATGTGGGACACGAGCCACGATTTCAACGCGGTGAAATCGCCGTGGCTGAATTGCTCTGCCAGCGAATCCGCCCCGACATCGCGCTTGACGGCGTCCATGAACTGGGCAGCGTAGAGATTGCCGAGCGTATAAGTGGGGAAATAGCCGATGCCCCCGAAACTCCAGTGGACATCTTGTAAGCACCCCTCGCGGTCACTCGGAACGGTCAGCCCCAGGAGTTTCTTGGCGCGTTCGTTCCAGGCTGTCGGTAAATCGGCCACTTGTAGATTGCCGCTCATCAGGTCGAGTTCGAGTTCAAACCGCAACACGACGTGCAAGTTGTAAGTGGCTTCGTCCGATTCGACGCGGATGAACGACGGCTTCACTTCGTTAATCGCAAAGTCGAAATCGTCCGGCGAGACATCATCGAGAATCGCGGGGAAGGCTTGCTTTAGCCGGGGGAAGAAGTGCTGCCAGAACGGCTTGCCGCGCCCGACTTGGTTCTCCCACAACCGCGACTGCGATTCGTGAATCCCCAGCGAGCAGTGCGACCCGCACGGCGTGCCGTAGTGGGCCACGGGCAGATTCTGTTCGTAAATCCCGTGCCCGGCTTCGTGCATCACGCCGAAGAAGGAGTCGTTGAAACAGCGCGGGTTGTAGCGCGTCGTCAACCGGCAATCGCCCGGACCGAACGGGGAGCAGAACGGGTGAGCGGTGGTGTCCAACCGCCCGGCTTGGAAGTTGAAGCCCATCGCAATTGCAGCGGACTCGGCGAACCACTTCTGGCGGTCAACGGGGTAGTCGCGTTCCAAGACGCCCGGCTTCGGCTTTTTCCCCGAGTCCGCAACGGCTTGAATTAACGGGACGAGTTCCTTCGACAACCCCGCAAACACTTGGCGAATCTCGGCGGACGTGGCGCCCGGTTCGTACTCATCGAGCAGCGCATCGTAAGGGTGATCGGCGTAGCCGACCGCGCTCGCTTCCTCCCGCTTCAGTGAAACGACCTTCTCCAACAACGGCTGAAACGTCGCAAAGTGGCTCTTACTCCGCGCTTCCACCCACGCTTCGTGGGCCTGTGATGTGACCTTCGCCAACTCTTCGACCAACCGCTTCGGTAGCTTCGTCACCCGGTCGTAGCCGTGCCGCAACTCGCGCACGTTCGCCGCTTCCACGGACTCGGCGTCCGCGATCACCGACGACCCTTCGACGACCGCGAGCAGTTCGCCGATTTTCGGATCGGTGGCTTTCTCATGGCTCAGTGATGCAATCAGCGACAACTGATCGCCGCGAAACCCCGCCCCCGCTTTCGGCATGTACGTCTGTTGGTCCCACCCCAACACTGACGAGCAAGATTGCAATACCGCAACCTCTTTCGATCGCCGCACCAGTTCCACGTAAGCGTCCGAAGGTGTCATGAATCGTGATCTCATTTCTAAGGTAACAAGTCCGCAACACGGATGGACTGACCCGGCACAGCCAGTGGAGAAACCGAATCGGTCGCAGCCAATGTCGTGTGTGATTGATAAGCCGTCGCGCCCAACCCTTTTGGCAACGCCACCGGATCGCGGAAGACGTGCAACTGTCGGCCTTCCAGGTCCACAACCCAGTACTCCGGAATCCCCGCCGTGGCGTACAACTCCGCCTTCACCGTCGTGTCGTAGTTTAGCGAACTATCCGCAATCTCGATCACGAGTTCCGCCGTCGTCGGGTGCTCGATCGCGCCTCGCGCCGTCCCACGAATGACGGCGATGTCAGGTTGCGGAGAATTGAAATCGTCGAAAACCAACGGTAACTGACACAGGATTCGCCGACCCGTACCAAACGTGGTCCACATGGCATCCATGGTGAGTTCAATCGCTACCGCATGCGGCGGGGTCATCATTCCTTCTTCGATAATGATCCCGTTTATCAAACTGGCACGGCGGCCCTCAAACCACCCGAGATCGCCCAAATGGTGAAACGGCTTCACCGTCCACAGGAATGGCTTCGGCGCACAGGATGGAGGCGGCGTGCGAGTCAATGGTCCGTGAGGTAGTGGACTCATGGCAACATCTCCGAAACGCGAATGGATTGATTCGGCAACGCCAGCGGAGAGACAGAATCCGTCTCACCGAATGTGACATGGAACTGATACGCCGTGGCACCCAACACATCCGGCAACAATACCGGATCGCGGAAGACGTGCAGTTGCCGGTTCTCCACGTCAATTACCCAGTAGTCCAGCACCCCGGCTGTGGCGTAGATTTCGGCTTTCAGGGTCGTGTCTTTGAATAGCGTTGAGTCCGACACTTCGACGATCAGCAAGGCCGTTGTGGGGTGGTCGTGGTAATCCTCAAATCGACCGGGGACGACCATTACATCCGGTTGCGGGTCGCTGTCATCGGTCGGGATTGGGTTGCCGTAGCTAATCCACGCTTGATTCAAAAAGATGGCGTTCAGCAACTCTCCCGACTTGCGAGCGGAGACAACATGTGGCCAGTTGGCTCGATTACGTTCGATGATCTCCCCGCGAAGCCGTTCGACCCGTTTGCCGTCGAAGAAATCGAGGTTATGGAGGTGATAGTACTGCTCTCGGGTGAAGCGGAACGGCGTGAAGCCCGGTCGGGTCGCGGTCATGGCAACGTCTCCGAGGGAGATCGAATCTGAGTGGTGGTAGTTTACCACATCTGCAACAAAAAAAGCCCACGAACGATCGTTCGTGGGCTTTGTCTGGCATTGTCGAAAATTCCAACTTAGCCCAAGTTCATGCTGATGAGGAACTCTGCGTTGTTCTTGGTCTTTTTCGCGCGGTTGACGAGCAGTTCCATTGCTTCGACCGGGTGCATGTCAGCCAGCACTCGGCGGAGGATGGTGATCTTTTGTAGCTCTTCGGGGTGGAGCAACAAGTCTTCCTTCCGCGTGCCGCTGCGGTTCACGTCGATGGCGGGGTACACCCGCTTTTCGACGAGGCGACGGTCGAGGTGGAGTTCACTGTTGCCGGTTCCCTTGAACTCTTCAAAGATCACGTCGTCCATGCGGCTGCCGGTGTCGATCAAGCAGGTAGCGAGGATCGTCAGGCTACCGCCTTCTTCGACGTTGCGGGCCGCCCCGAAGAAGCGTTTCGGCTTCTGCATCGCGTTGGAGTCAAGACCACCCGTCAGCAACTTGCCGCCGCCAGGGGCTTCGGTGTTGTGTGCCCGAGCCAGTCGGGTGATCGAGTCCAGCAGGATGACAACATCCCGCTTGTTCTCGACCATCCGCTTGGCTTTTTCGAGGACGATTTCCGCAATGTGAATGTGTTCTTCCGGCGGTTCGTCAAAGGTACTGGCGACGACTTCGGCGTTTGCACCTTGCACAAGGCTCTGCATTTCGGTGACTTCTTCGGGCCGCTCATCGACGAGTAGCACGAAGACGTAAGCTTCCGGGTGGTTCTTCATGATCGCGTTGGCGATCTTGGAGAGCAGAATCGTTTTCCCGGTGCGGGGTGGCGCGACAATCAACCCGCGTTGGCCCTTGCCAAGCGGGGTGACGATATCGACGATCCGCATCGAGATTTCATCCGGCGCCGTTTCCAGGCGGAAGCGCGCGTTCGGGTGAAGGGCGGTCAAGTCTTCAAAGTTCGTGATCGCGGAACTTTCGTCCGGGCGGCGACCGTTCACGAGTTCGATCTGCATCAGGGCAAAGTTGTCCTGATTTTCGATCGGCAAGCGAATCGGCCCTTCGACGACAAGCCCTGTTCGGAGGCTCATGCGGCGAATTTGGCTCGGGGAGACGTAAATGTCTTCCGGGCTGGCCAGGTAGTTGTGGGCGGCGCTGCGAAGGAAGCCGTATCCGTCCGGCAAGACTTCGAGCGTTCCGGACCCACGGACCACTTCCGTCCGTTCGATTTGCCGCCGCACGATCCCCACGATGAGATGAGCACGGCTCATCCCGGTGTGTTCGTGAATGCCTTCTTTTTCCGCTAATTGGAACAGTTTCGGCATCGGCATTCGGTACAGGTCATCAAGCCGAGACCCCTCCGGTCGCACAACCGGACCAACCGGCCGAGGCGGTGCCGAAGGTGCGGGAATCGAGACGACCCGCACGGGCGCCGGCGCTGGTGCAGGTTGCCGAGCCGTGACGACGCGGACTGGCTCCGGTGGCGGAACCTGAACGGGAGCCGGAATCGGAACCGGCTCGTGGACGGGGACAGCAGCCACAGCGGCGGGAGGGGTCGTTGGAGCGGGACCAGTCTCGCCGGGTTTCCGGATGATGCGTTTCCGGATGACGGGGGGTCGAGGCGACCCTTCGACGCTCTTGGCGTCGGGCATAACACTTACCTCAAGAAATGGGAAACCGAAAAAGGTCGGAGCACGAGCCGCGGCATTTGATGCAAGAGTCCCTCAACGAAAAAACGCGGGACTGTTGTTACCGTCGGCTCGGGTCCTAGGCCAAGAAATTTTGCGAATGGCAAACTCTGCCACCCGAAGAAACACACTTTCACGCAATCGGTTAGCTCACAGACTTTCCAAAACCCCACCGGGTGCAGTACAAAACCTCGAAGAACGCTTTCAAATCACAACTTCCTGCATCATCATGGGAGGAAAAGTCGAGACGCGCCCAGCGCGATAAAAGGGGACGTACAAATCGCAATCGTCTACTTCCAATCGTTACGTCTCTGAGATTATAGCGTGTCAATCGACAGTTTCCAGTGCGATTTCGCAGCGAACAGCGTTTCTGCCGCGTCGGGACGGAATTTAGCAGGATTATTCCGAGGTTGCGAGGCCAAAATATCGGTGGTCATAAACCAGGGGTGCGAACAAGAACGTTTTACCACACAGGGCACGGAGAGCCACAGAGCAAAATCCAAAACACGTCTTTACTCTTCTCCGTGGCTCTCTGTGCCCTCTGTGGTGAATACGGTTTTTTGAGGCTCAGATTCCGCCGTAGTTGCTGTCGGCGGCGAAGTTTTCGTAGCGCATGTATTGCTTGAGGTAGGCCAACGTGATTTCGCCGGTGGGGCCGTTGCGTTGCTTGCCGATGATGATTTCGAGGACGTTGTCTTCTTGCGTGCCGTCGAATTTGCCGGGGCGGTGCAGCAGCATTACGGTGTCGGCGTCTTGTTCAATCGAACCGCTTTCCCGTAAGTCGGATAGGCGCGGTTTGTGGTCTTGGCGGTCTTCGGAGGCGCGGTTCACCTGGGCAAGTGCGATCACTGGGAGTTGCAATTCCTTCGCCAAGAACTTCAACCGGCGGCTGATCTGGGCCACCTGCTCTTGACGGGGGTCACGACGGTTTTCCGGTTCGATGAGCTGCAAATAATCAATCACCACCAACCGAATATCGTGCCGTAACTTGAGCCGTCGCGCATTCGCGGAGATGCGTAGCATCGACTGGGCGGGCGAATCATCAATGAACAGCTTCACGAAGCCCGCGTGGGCGTTGCCCCGCAGCGTGTCCCCGGCGGCCATCAGTTTCTGAATCTCGTTGCTATCCAGAGTTCCTTTGCGCAGCCGGTGGCTATCGACGCGGCCTTGGCAACACAACAACCGTTCGGCCAACTCTAACCGCGACATTTCCAGGCTGACGAAGAACACCGGCTGGCGGTCTTCCAGGATCACGTGTCGCACAACGTTGAGCGCGAACGCGGTTTTCCCGACCGACGGCCGGGCGGCAATAATCACGAGTTCGTTGTTGTGCAGCCCGGCGGTCATGTTGTCCAAATCGACGTACCCCGTCCCCAACCCGGTCACGCTCAGGTGGGCCTTCCCGGCGCGTTCGTCGATGCGGTTGAAGGTGTCGATCAGGGTCCGTTCGAGCGTGAACGTCTCGCCGGTCGTGCCCTTCTCGGCGATGTCCAGAATCTTGCGTTCGGCTTGGCCCAGCAGTTCGTCGGCGGACGTGACACCGTCGTAAGCGTCTCGCAGCAATTCCGTGCTGGTGTGAATCAGGTTCCGCACTAATGCCTTATCCCGCACGATCCGGGCGTAATACTCCGCGTTCGCCGCCGTCGGCGCGGCGTCCCACAACTCCGCGAGGTACGCCACCCCGCCTACGTCTTCGAGTTGTTTCTTCGCCTTTAACGCTTCGTGCAAAATGACCAAATCGACCGGCTTGCCGTCGTTGTACAAGTCGATGACGATCTGGAAAATCTTCTGGTGGGCGTCGAAGTAGAAGTTGTCGGGCCGGATGATCTGCAGCAAGTCCGACAACACCTGGTTGTCCCGCAACACGCTCCCAATGACGCCCTTTTCGGCTTCCCGACTTTGTGGCGGCAGACGATCCGAGGGCAGTAAATCAACGGACATCAGGAAACCTCAAAATCACAGACGGGGTTCGCCAACAGACAGCCTATTCCCAACCCACCCAACAGCAAATGTCCCCCGCATACCCACCCCAACCCAGTTTGGACAGAGCGGTTTTTGACTGGGGGTGTCGCTAGGCTAGCGCACTTTCATCATCAATCTGGCGGTTCTTGTTAGCCCGACGCGCGAGCGAGGGGCCGACCGAACCCCTCGCTCGCGCGTCGGGCTAACCCGGACGCTACATTGAATCTAAAAATGCTCCAATCGGAAGTTGGGGCTTTGCGAGTTTTGGTTCATCCAGTTTTGGTGTGTGCGAAGAGAACCTGGGGTGTCGCTGCGCTCAATCCCAGGCTAATCGCTGGCATCCCTACCGGGATGCGTTGAAACGGGAGGGTGCTGATACCTGGGGTGTCGCTGCGCTCAACCCCAGGCTAATCGCTGGCATCCCTACCGGGATGCTTCAGGTTGTTTTGATCCCCACCGGGATGCCTCGGGGTGTCTTTATCCCGAAGGGATTACAGCCATTAGCCTGGGGTCGCGTTTCGCGCACCCCAGGAAACTGCTCGACCAAATCTACCAAATCACGTCTGACGCGGTCTGCAAAAACCGCCCTACCTTGCCCCATTTACCATTGACGCGATCGAATGTGCCGAGTGTTCCGAATTTGTGCAAAGTTCGGGCGGCTGATTTGTCGATGCTGAACGTGAAACAAGAGAGTGTACCGATTCGGTGCCTTTCGGGAGCTTCGGTCGTCGTCCGGCCGTTATGGGGCGAACTGTTCAATGGGGGGGACCATGAAACGTACTGCCGCCGCGATTGTGTTATTGGCCGGGCTGGGGGGCTGTGTTAGCCCGAGTGGGAACACGGCCCAAGACGGGGCGCGGCCATTCGGCCAAGCGACCCGGATGCAAGAAATCACTAACGTGAAAGGGCCGACCAACGAGCCAATTCACGTAACTGCCGCCGCACAAATGCCAAGTGGCAAAGAAGGCGCCGGCGTCGTTCGGGCCGATGTCCGCAACGGCAGCTTCAAAAACGTCATCTCGCCAACCGCTGGCTTTGCGGTCGTTGGCAATGGGAGTGGCGGGATGACATCCGGTGCGGGTTGTGGCCCTGCCGGTTGTGCGCCCGGTGCCGGGGGCGGCTTGCCGGCTTACGGACCGACCACGAGCGGCTTCCAGAACATGATGGGGCGTGGCGGCATTGTCCCGGTTCCTGCGATGGGGCCGTATGGCGCCGTGGCAGCAATCGGTGCGGGTGGCCCAGGTGGTGGGATGTACCAAGGGATGTATGCGGGTGGTCGCACGTCGATCCGCTTCGGCAACCCAGCGGGCATGAAGATCACCTGGCAATCGGCTGGTGGTAGCTTCCCCGAATCCGGCCTGGAAGCCCCTGCCCGGTACAACTTCCCACAAATGAACATGTACCGCCTGCGGCTGAGTAGCATTCCGAACCAGCCGGGCAAGCAATACTACCCGACGCTCGAAGTGTACCCGGCGACCGCGAAGACGGTCACGTACTTGTCGCACAACACGGTGCCGGTGACCTTCACGGATGAAGACTTCGACCAAGTGAAAGCGGGCAACCTCGTCGTGAAGGTGATCTACCTACCGGACGAGAAGTTCCAGGACTTGGCCGCCGTGGCCGGTGCCGAAGAAGTCGTTTCGACCCGCCTCGAACCGGGTGTCAACCCGCTCGAAGAAGCCAACCGTCGCGGGACGATCCTGGCCGTGGTCCGCATCGGTAACGTCGATCTGCAAGACCCGAACACGCCCGCACTGGACGCCCCAGTCGGTGGTGGTATTGCGATGCAATCCGCACCACCCCGCATGATGGCACCGAGTGCGCCTCCAATGACTATGCCGACGACCGCACCAATGACGATGCCGTCGATCACACGGCCAACGGCTAGCCCCGCAACCGTGACGCCTGCACCACTGCCGAGTGGAGTCAAGTCGCCAACACTGAGCCGACCAATCAGCTTGCCGAGCTTGAACTAACCCGTTTGACGTTGGAAGCACCGGCGACTCGCGGGAAGCGAGTCGCCGTCTTTTGTCCTGAGGAACCCCGGTCATGAACGCGACACTCAGCTTGCTGCTACCGATGGTGCTAGTGAACCCGCCGATGGCTCCGGGGTGTGCGCAGGGGTGTGCCCCTTCGACACAGATGTCCTCGCCGCTCATGCCGTACATGGGTTATCCGCATCCCACGATGCCACGTCAAACCTGCCCGCCGATGGGGCCACCCGCCCCGGTGTTGGCCGGTCGTATTCTCGCACCGGACGGGGTGAAGGTTGTGCTTCAACCCGGCCCCGCCACAGGGAAGATTTTTGCCACCCCGGTCACGGCAGGCTTCCGCCCCGGCTATCGGTACGTTCTCGAACTGGCGAACCTACCCGGCCACCCGACGGAGCGGCTTTACCCGGTCCTCGAAGTGGTCGGCAGTCTGGTGCCCCGACCGGGCATGAAGTACATGGAATTCCCCGCGCCGATTCTGATTACCAAAGCGGACATCGACCGCGCCCTCGGCGGCACGCTCGTGACGAAAGTGATCTACCTCGAAGACCCCACGAAAGCCGTGCCGATCGAAGCGAAGCCCGACCAGCCGCTCGAATTCACCGACATCACACTCGACGGCGCGATGGACGCGGCACGCGACAACGGTCGCCTCGTGGCAATTTTACGCATGGGCGATCGCAAACCCGAACCGGAAGAACTGGCCCACGCCACGGTCGCCGGTACGATCTTGCTCCCCGGCCAAAACACACTGCCCGCACCGGCCGCACCCGCGATGTTGCCTTGCGCCGGTATCCCGCTCTACGACCCGATCATCGGCCCGAAACCGACGACCGAAGAATGCCTCACGGACGGCGGCGATAAAGGCGCGATTCTCGGGATTGGTCTCGGTCAACGACTGGGCGGTTTGAACCCGACGGATGTCGCGCTCGAATACACCATGAACGGCAAACGCCGGGTCGCCACGTCGAACGAAGTCTGCATTTGCTCGCCGCGCTACGTGGTACGTAAAGTCGAAGTGATGCCGGGTGGCGTGCAAGTCGCGCACAGCCTGGATGCCACCACGCAAGTGTTAAGCCGCGTCGTCGCTAGCTCGAACAACGCGCCGATGGCCGCCATTAACCGTGACAAACCCCTCGGCTTCGACAGCCGTGTTCGCCCTGCAATCGTGGTGGTCCGGGAAGGGGTTCATACGTTCATCAGCCTGAGCAAGGTGCAAGGCATGGCCACCGTATCCGGCGTCCAAGTCGTCGTTGGAACGCTGGAAGTGGATGAGATTACCAACACCCCAGATCAGATCGTCGTGACAAAATCGGTCGAGCCAACCGGCCCAGTCCAAGCGGGTGAAGTCGTCACGTTCACGATCAAGTACCGCAACGGCACCACGAAGCCCGCCACGGATTTGATCCTGAGTGACAGCCTCAGTGGTCGCCTTTCGTACATCGCCGGCTCCGCCCAAACCGATCGCCCTGCCAACGTGACCTCGGTCGATAACGAAGCCGGCTCCGCAGTCGTGCGGTTCGAGATCCCCGGACCCATCGCACCGGGGCAAAGTGGCATGGTGAAGTTCAAAGCGCGAGTGCGCTAAAGTTTGAGATGGGCGGAAAGCCCACGGACGATCGTCCGTGGGCTTTGCTCGGTCAAATTGCTTCCTGCACCACTTCTTGCTTCAAATACTTAACACTCACCCCTTCGCCCTCCACCTGATACAGCAAGTGCTTCGGCAGATAGCACCGGATCACCACGTCGTTGCCGCGAAACTCTTGGCGGTAGATTTCGGTGTGGGCGTTCAGGAACGCGAGCAGTTTGCCGTTGCCAGCGGGCAGCACAATCTCGGCGGCGGCGATGTCGGTGGCGAGGGCTTCGATCACGGCGTCAATCAGTTCTTGCACGCCTTCGCCGGACACCGCACTGATGGCGACGGCCTTCGGATGGTGGGCTTTCAACACGTCCAGGAACGACCGATCGGGTACGCGGTCGATCTTGTTGAGGACCAGAATCATCGGCTTCTTGTCGCACTCCAACTCCTTCAAAACCTCCATCACGGCCCGGATGTGTTCCTCCGCAAGAGGGCTACTCGCATCGACGATGTGCAGCAACAGCTTGGCGTGCCGCGCTTCCGCGAGGGTCGCTTTGAAGGACGCCACGAGGTCGTGCGGTAGGTTGCGGACGAACCCGACGGTGTCCGACAGCAACACTTTGCCGAAGTCTTTGATGTGCCATTGGCGCGTGCGGGTGTCGAGGGTGGAGAACAGTTTGTTTTCCACGTAAACGCCCGCTTTGGTCAAGCTGTTCATCAACCGCGATTTGCCCGCGTTGGTGTAGCCGACGAGCGAGACCGTGAACGACTCGCCCCGGCTCCTCACCTCGCGCTCTTTGCGGGCTTGCACTTCGGCGAGCTTGTGTTTTAAGTCCCGGATCCGCATCCCGGCCATTCGGCGGTCGGACTCCAGTTGCGTTTCCCCCGGCCCGCGCACGCCGATGCCGCCGCCGGCTTGCCGGGACAAGTGGGTCCACATGTTCTTCAGTCGCGGCAACGAATACTCAAGTTGCGCCAGTTCGACTTGCAGGCGGGCTTCGAGGGTTTGGGCACGGGTCGCAAAGATGTCCAGGATCACCTCGGAGCGGTCCAGCACCTTCACGCCGACGGCTTTTTCGAGGTTGCGGGCTTGCGCCGGTGTCAACTCGTTGTCAAAGATCACCACGTCCGCATCGCTGCTTTCCACCAATTCTTGAAGTTGCTGAATCTTGCCAGTGCCCACGTAGGTGCCGAGTTGGATGCCGTGCCGCTTCTGCGTGAGTTCCCCCACAACACGGGCGCCAGCCGACTCCGCAAGGCCGCGAATTTCTTCGCACGGGTCGTCCGTGAGCCACGGCCGGTCCGGCAAGGAAACCGACACCAGGACCGCCTTCTCCTGGCTAACCGAGAACTCGTCCCGCTGCGTCTCAAACGCTTTACTGATGGCTAACTCCTTGTGGAAAGATAAGGGTCAAGTCTATTTTGTCGCACCAAGCCAATTCCCGCAAGGCGAGCCACGGCGTGGTGAATGCCAGCCAATTTTACGCAAGCGACGTAGGCACGGAAGGCGAAATCCGTGTCAAAAAGTTGTGTTCATACCTCTGCCGCGTCGGAGAGGGGCCGGGGGTGAGGTTGCTTAGGGCGTTGATCGCGTCAATACAATATGCCTGCTACCTTAGTTACGCCCGCCTTCCTTGAGTTTGACACGCGATGCCTGAAACGCTTCTTGATCGTCCGCCGCTGAACCCTGCGCACGACCCGTTTCCTGTCAAAGCGGTGCTGAAGCCGCTCACGGCGTTGCCGCCGCGTGACCACAAAATCATTGCGGTTCTCCCCGCCTACAACGCCGAGAAAACGCTCGCCGCCACGCTCGCCGACTTCCCGCCCGGCAGCGTGGATGAGATTTTGCTCGTCGATGATTGCAGCACGGACCGCACCGTCGAAATCGCCCGTGCGATGGGCTTGACGGTCATCGTGCATGACGTGAATCGTGGGTACGGTGGCAATCAAAAGACGTGTTACAAGTATTGCCTCCAACACGGCGCCGACATCGTGGTGATGATTCACCCCGACTACCAATACGATAGCCGCGTGATTCCTCATGCACTTAGCTTCATCGAACTCGGTATTTGTGACGTGGTGCTTGGCAACCGCATCCGGTCCCGGTCCGAAGCGCTGGCGTGTGGGATGCCGTGGTGGAAGTACGTGTGCAATCGCGGCTTGACGCTGATCGAGAACATGGCCCTCGGCCAGAACCTCGGCGAGTTCCACAGCGGGTTCCGCATCTACCGGCGGGCGGTGCTGGAGCGCATCCCGTTCGACCGCAACAGCGACGACTTCGTGTTCGACACCCAATTCTTGGTGCAAGCCGTCCACTTCAATTTCCGCCTCGCGGACATCCCGGTCCCGGTCCGCTACTTCAACGAAGCCAGTTCGATCAACTTCCGCCGCAGCACCAAATACGGCCTCGAAACGCTAAAAACCCTCGCCCAGTTCTGGCTCCACCGTAGTGGGGTGTGGACGTGCAAGTTGTTTGAACCCAAATCGCCACCCGACGGTTCATCTTGAAATCAGCTTCATTCCGGTTTCGACACCATCCGTCGCCGGAGCCGGACAAGGATAATCGCACAGACCCACAACCCGAAAAGTCCGACCAGTCCGACGACACCTGCCCAGACCCAAAATCGAACGTTGACGATGCCCACGTTCGATTGTGACACGGCGCTCGGTTCCGGCACGATTTCCGCCCCGTGCAGTGGAGTGCTTTTCAGACGCACATGACGGTAGCCGTTATCAGAATCGTTCACACCTGCGTTCGCGTCCGGCTGTCCGGGGGCGAACAAGAACCGAAACCCCGTGACATCCGACTGAATGACGCCAAGTAAGTGCCGATCATGGATCGGATCAAGACTCTTGTTCTCTGGGGAAATGTGGTAGCCCGGCAAGTTCGTGGACAAACTGTAAAGCTCAGCCGGCAAACCTCCGAAGGCGAACGATCCGTTTTCACCGACGACCACCTGTTGAACGTCCCATGCCTCATCGCGGCTCAACAACAAGCGTAATCCGTTCGGGACAGCCTTCCCGTCTGACAACTCGACGCGGCCTGACAGTTGGAAACCGGGCTTGAGTTCCAGCGTACCGACATCGACTTGGGTGCCACTCTCGCCCGTTCGCACTTCCTGAACCGCGATAGCACCCTGCGACTTCATCGTGTCCATGATCCCGTACAGATAAAACGCATCGTTAGGCGGGAGATGGGGTATCTGAAATGTGCCATCGTCGTCTACCGCCGCCTGGAAGGCCCCAAGAAAGTTGATGCCGCGATCTTTCTGCGCGATGCCGATCGCAGCACCTGCGATTGGCTTGCCGTCTTTCAACACGCGACCGCGTACCGTGACGCCACGAAACAGTGACAAGTCCTGTGACTTGCCGTCCACCGGTAGGTCGTTCACCTTGCGCGGTGCCATAAACTGCGCCGAAACGTAAACGGACAATTTGAGACCCGTTTCTGGAACGCCGAGTCGGAAGACGCCCTGAGCGTCCGTGACAACAAGTGGGTCAAATCCTTTCAACCCGCTACCGAACTGCCCCCGGTCGCCTTTCATATACCCCCACGGTGCCACGGTCGCGTTGGCAACGGGTTGGCCCTTTTCGTCGATGACTCGTCCGCGAAAGACAAGCTCCGGCGCCCGTTTGTCAAGATCGTGAACGGCCAGCTTGAAGCTGACAGGACCGGCCCGTGGATCGACCCCTGCTGGGGACTGCGCCGCGATGAAACGGTCTGCGACAACCAATAAGCGGAACTTTAAGTTCGCGTCCAAATCCGTCAGAGCAAACTTGCCCTGCCCGTCCGTGACTGTTCGCTTGGAACAGTCTGGGTAACAAGACGGTCAGAGCACGCCCACACCTTCCCGTGGTCCGGCGGTGCGGATGAACACGGTCGCGTTGGGGACAGGTTGACCCGCCAAATCCTGGACCACGCCAGTGATTTGCGGCCCCGTCAGTTGTGGGTCCGCCGCCGCGAATGTCCCGATCAAAAGAAGTGTGAACACGGATCGTCCCCCATCAAAGTTGCTCGATCGCTCAGAGCATGACTATCAACCACGCCATTCTTGCCATCAAGTTTGAAGAGTGCAAGTGTGTCGTCGGCGCGCACGGTGACTCCCATCACGTTGGAGTACCGAAGTCGAACCAGTTATTATGCCGCCTACGGGGTGCAGCTAAAATCACTGGGGGGGCAAAGAAAGAATGTTCACCGCTGAGAAATTAGCTAGACCCACTGACGAGTTCGTGTGGGCGGAATGGAAGTTGTGCCACGTTCTGATAACCGCTATCCGTGTCAGAAACGCGGCAACAGAACGTTCAACTAGAAATGACACAAACCCTGGAATATCCAGGGTTTGTGAAGTGGAGATAAGGGGAGTTGAACCCCTGACCTCTTGAATGCCATTCAAGCGCTCTACCAACTGAGCTATATCCCCTGGTGCGTTCAAATTTAGTCGGGGGTGGCAGTTGTGTCAACCCGGCATGGGTCAGAAAGCGTGGGGCAGCGGTGACGGGTGCCCCACAGAGGGTTACTTCGCTAGATCGACGCAGATCATTTCTTTGTCGTTGCGGACGTAGAGTTTCTTGTTGGCGAACGCGGGCATACACCAGACGACCTTCCGGTTGAACGCGGAGCCGGTTTGGTCGATGATTTTGGCCCGGTCGATTTCGTCGTACCCTGTCGGGGAGAGCTTGCCGATGACCAGTTCGCCGAGTTCGTTGAAGAACCAGAACCGATCCGCCTGCTTGACGATGAACGCGGTGCCGGAGCCAAAGGTTTTTCCATCCTTCAGCACGGCAGTCGATGTCCAAAGGCGTTTGCCACTCGGGATTTCAACGCCGTACATTTCACCGCTGCCGTCGATGCCGTAGACGATGCCGTCTTGTACGAAGGGTTGCACGTTGACGGGCGAAACGAAGTGCTTCAGCTTGTTCAACGCGACGACTTCGGCGGTGGGTTTGTCCTTCGCTAGCTTCAGCAGCAAGCTTTTGTCTTTGTACCCGGCGATGAAGAGGTAATCTCCGATGACGAGCGGCACCATGATGATGGAGCCGCTGTCTGCTTTGTACGGGGTGGTCCAGTACCGTTCGCCGGTCTCGGGATTGAGCGACTTGACTGCCGTTGGACCGGGCAGAATGAGTTGGCGCACGCCACCGGCATTGATGATCGTCGGCGGGCAGTAGCCTTGTTCCTCGGACGTTTGCGACTTCCAAATCTCTTTGCCCGTGTCTTTATCGAGCGCCACGATATGGCTGCCTTCGCCGCCTGCCAGGGTGATGAACTTCTGGCCATCAATGAGCGGGTGCCCGGCGTACCCCCACACTGCGGATTTCGTGTCGTACTCCTTTTTCAGCTCCTTCTGCCAGATGATCGCGCCCTTGTCCGCGTCGCAGCAAATCAGGTTGCCTTCGGCGCCGAGGAAGTAGACTTTGCCGTTGTCCACGTTCGGCGTGCAGCGTGGGCCACCGGGGTAACTGATGGTGTAGCGGACGGGGTACTTGTGTTCCCAAAGCCGCTTGCCGGTTTTTTCATCCAGGCAGAAAAACGTCTCGACGCCGTCGGCTTCTTTGCGCTCGAAGTTGCCTTCGCCGAGGTTTTTTTCGGACTTGTATTCGGAGCAATACACCTTCCCCGCCACGACCGCAGGGCCGGCATAACCGCCCGCAACCGGGGTGCGCCACAGCACCTTCGGCCCGCCCGCCGGGAACTTCTCCAGCAAGCCGTCTTCCCGCCAAACGTTGTCACGCTTCGGCCCCATCCATTGCGGCCAATCGTCCGCACGGGCCACGGTCGCGGAAACCAACACCATCAAAATTGCCATCCGTGTCGGCATGTCGAAGCCTCCGAATCGAGTAATGGAACTGGAGTTATTTTAGGGTAGTGAGTCCAGAGAACCCAGGCTTGTGGGGAAAAGAAGTTGCGGTGGTGGAGGGGCGGGGGTACAGTCAGAATGGAGTTGGGCGATGTCGTGGCTCTAAGAATGGAACTGTCGATCTCAGCCCATAACAGTAATGATTAGTCAGCAACGCGAGCAAATCAATCTCGGAGGTATTCCCATGACATCTACGATCGAATCGCTTGGCATTGACCGGCTGTCGGTCAGCGAGCGTTTGGAGTTGATTGAACAGATTTGGAACAGTCTTCCCGAGACTGTTGATCCGATTGACATACCCGCTTGGCAACTTGCCGAACTCGCCAACCGTCGGGCCGATGCCATTGCAAACCCCGGAGTTGGTCGCCCTTGGCGGGAGGTCGTGAGCCAGTTGGTAAGAGTTCAGTGAGACTTCCGGTCATTGTCCGTCCAGTGGCTGAGTCTGACTCCCAAGAAGCTTACGTCGCATTGGAAACGGTTCAGGCTGGCTTGGGCAACCGATGCTCAACCCAACTCGGCAATGTTTTGGAACGGACAGATCGAATGCCAGAAATGTATGGCGTTGTATGGCAAGATGTTCGAGCGGTCCGCCTCAGGCGATTTCGCTATGTGGTCTTTTACGTCGTTTTTTCGGATCGCGTGGAAGTGTTGGCCGTCATGCACGGCGCCTGTGACCCATCCGCATGGCAATCTCGGCTTTAGGTCTGGTGTTACAAATCACTTCTTGGTTCAACAAGTTCAGAAACCCGTAGCGGGCCGGGGCGATCCCCGACCCGCTACGGAAGTTGATTACGGGATGAACACTAACGTCGTGTTGTCTGGCCCGGCGTTGCCGAGGTTCCAGTCCATCTTGGCCGAAGCGTTTTGGGCGCTCATGTAGGAGTAGATCGTGGCGAGGTTCGCCGCGCTTGGTTGAATGCCGTTCAATGGGTTGCCGTCGGCGTCGGGCACGCCTTTGAATACGAAGGTGTCGAACCCGTCCTGGCCAAGGAAGGTATCGTTGGCATTGAGAGCGCCACCGTTCCATTCGATGATGAGCGAGTCGTCGCCGACGCCACCGGCCACGAAGTCGTTGCCGGCCCCGCCGGACAGAACGTCGTTACCCGCTTCGCCAAGGACGATATCGTTGCCGGCCCCGCCATTCATCGTGTCGTTACCCGCTCCACCCATGAGAACGTCGTCACCAGCCCCGCCGTCGATCTTGTCATTGCCGGGAGTGCCGGTGATGAAATCGTTGAAGGACGAGCCGATCACGCTCAAGATGCCGTTCCCGGCCAGACCGAACGGCAAGCTGTTCATGTCGACCGTCTGGCCGGTTGGAGCGTTCTGGTAGCTGAGCGTGTCGCCGAGGTTCAGGCCGATGCCGCCGTAGTTCGGTTGTGGGTTGCTGAAGTCGGCGGTGCTTGGCGCGAACACCACGTTGGCGGCTGGGTTCAGGTTGTAGTTCTCGAACCCGTCGTTCTGGTGGTCGATGACCGGACCGAGGTCACCCGTGCCGGACAAGTTCATCGTGTCCGTGCCGGCTCCCCCGTTGAAAGCCACATCGGAAGTATCAGCATTGACGATGTCGTTGCCGTCGCCGCCGAACAGTTGATCCTCACCGGCCCCGCCGGTGAGGGTGTCGTTACCGGCGCCGCCGAAGATCGTGTCGTTGCCGTTGCCGCCGTCAACGCTATCGTTGCCGGCGCCAGCGTCGATAAAGTCGTTGCCATCGCCACCGGTCACGGTGTCGTTGCCGGCACCTGCGATAATGCTGTCGTTACCGGCGCCGCCGTCGATGCTGTCGTTGCCTGTACCGGCGACAATCGTATCGTTCCCGGCGCCACCCGAGACCGTGTTGTCCCCGTTGCCGGCGTCGATGACATCGTTCCCGGAGCCGCCGCTGATGACATCGTTGCCGTCGCCGCCAGTGATGGTGTCGCTGCCAGAGCTGCCGTTGATCGTGTCGTCCCCGGCGCCGCCGTTGAGAATGTCCGCAACGGAGCCGCCGGTGATGTTGTCGTTGCCGTCGCCGCCGTTGACTTGGACCTGCCAAGGCAAGCCGAGGGCGCCGACGGTGTCGTTGCCGTCGTAGGTGTTAATTCTGAAGCCCTTGAATGGCTTGCCGTAGATCGCTTGCGCGGTGGCGATTTCACCACCCGAGACTGAGAAATAATAGTTCAGCGGGACCAAGTCGTCAGCGCTGCTCGTGCTAACGAACACGTTGATCGTGCCATGAACTGGGTCGTTCATCACGCTGATGTTGTCCGCGATCAGTTGACCACTGGTGTCGCCATCGATGCGGAAGTACAGGCCGGTGTCGGCCGCGAGTGATTCCCAGCCGAAGGTGGCGTCCGGGTTGGTCCGGTCTTCGAGCTTCTCGATGTTCATCAACCGATTCCACTTCTTACCAATGCGCATGCTCATTTTCTTGCTCCAAACTAGGTGTGAAACGACAAGCTGGCGCTCCATCAAGCCGAAATGACATGACTGGGCGACGGTTAGCTTGCAAACTGATCGGAGCCATGAAGACGGACATTGACATCAACGTCGTCGTCACGGAGCCGAACCGAAGCATGGCGGTTGTAAGGGGTTACAACGCAGCCGGACTCCGGGTAGCCGGTCCTTCGGCTTGACACATAGTTGAGTCGCAAGTAGAAATGATGATGGAGTTCGGTGATTAATCATCGGACCCCTCTGCGGCCGGTGAGTTCAGCTTCGCGGCAAAGACTCACCGGCCCACTTCTTACTTTCAACCCACTACAACAACTCTGTTGTTATCATTATTATATTTTAATACGCTACATGTCGCGCGATTTTAGTGCGATACTGATAAACTGCTATCAACAGCACGGAGGCCAGAGCCAGCAGCGATTCCGGTTCAGGTACCGGGCTGAAGTTGACCGTGACGATTCCGTTAATAAGGGGGGGGGATCCTGTTGTATCAAAGGCTCCGAACGACCACTCCGAATTCATGAACAAACCCAAGTTCGTGACACTAAATCCCGCAGTATTGAATCCAGTCCCCGACAAGCTTTCTGTACTAGTCAAAACCCTGTACGACCGAGCGCCGCTCGCACGCAGCAGATCAACCTGCGATTGCGTTGACGAGATACTTCCTAAGTCGAGGGTCATATTGTTCGTGTTGATCACGGTATTGCCTTGCACAGTCACCAGACTCATTTCGGTTGCGCCGGTCCCGAATAGCTTGACGGCTAATGTTGAATTCGCGTTCATTGTTAAGCCACCGCCGCCGGCGCTGAAGATTCTGAATTCGGGTGCTGCGGCGCTAGTCCCGGCAGTTAGAACTCCGCTGGCATTGATCGTGGTGACGTTTGAGGCGCCCATGTTGATCTGACCGCGTCCTCCCAGCGTTCCACCCGAGTTCACCGTGACCGAACCGGTGCCAGTCCCGTTTGAAACGCTGTTAACCAATACCATTCCCTGATTGATCGTTAGTCCACCGGACCACAGCTGCCCCGATGAATTATTGCCCGCAAGAATGACAGTACCAGTACCTGTCTTGGCAACGGTGTTTCCTGAACTGGTAGTCGCGGAAATCGGACCGTTGATTGTAATACTAGGCTGACCTTGTACCTCCCAAACGTGGTTGACAGGTGACCCGGCCGAGCCGCCCCCAAGAAACACCCCAGCACCGATGATGTGGCTTACCACAGCGCCAGCTTCCGCGTAAATCGTTGTCTGACCGTTGTTACCGGGGATCGAACCGTTGGCACCGACCCCAGGGTTGAGGATGATCTGATTGGGCGGAGTCCCCCCTATCCCGCGCAAGTTGATTGCCCCAGTTTGGCTGGCCCCGTATTGCAAGGCAAGGACGTTGTACGACCCATCGACGTTGACGGTGTAAGCTGACGAACTATTGAATCGCGCGATCGCGGTCGTTGAGTTCGGTGCGACAACGGGACCAGACGAGGGCGTCCAGTTGGCTGCCGTACTCCACGGCCCGCCGACGGGATTGTTGAACGTGTACGTCTGAGCTAGGGTCGTCCGCGTGAACAATGAAAGCGTGACGAGTACAGCCAGGGCAAGAGCACGAATCGTCATTGCAGCATTCCTCTTAGTCGCTAATCATGGTGTGTGTGTCACGTCCGACAAGACCTTGGTTGTTTGAAAAACTTTGCGTTGCCTTGTGCTCGGACTTCGGCGTGTCCTTCCTTGTTCGGCAGTCCTCTTGAATATCGAGATCGTTCATCGCTTGGTTGCACCCGTCAAACAAGTCCCGGTTAGCAGGTCGAAGCCGTTGCGACCAAATCCCAAGTCACTTGAACGAACCGGAAACCATCGGGCTAACCCCAGCGGTGGTATCGTTCGTGACGCTTGTGCAGCGGTACCCGAAAGCGATTAGGGGTCAGGCTATCAGTATAAAATTGAGAAGGCAAATGAAAAATGGCCAAGAAATGTAAATTTTTCCGGAAACTCTCGATCGACCCGCCACGTCAGGCCGGTTGAATTTTCCACAAATGCCGATTGATCCTGAAGTTATGTTCGGCTTGTGACGAAGGAATGGACAGTAAGAAAAATTTGCAAATTCCGTTTTTTGCGTTAACAAAGTCGCACTCTGCACACAGCAATTCTTCTGGATAAATCAATTTCGTGTCGAGACTGAATCATTTTCACCCACTGCACAAACAGCCATCAAACATGCGTATTGCTTGTCCCGAAACTCCGCCAATGCCGCACGACCTTCGGGGTGTGTTGAATTGTTCGGCCACGTCGCCAGCCATTGAACTGTCGATGTACGGAGGTGTTGTTAGTCGAGTGACATCGGGTTGACACTGCGCCACAGAAAACCACATTTACCGGAGCGGCGTAGGCAATTCAGCATCAATTTGAATGGATTTCTCTGCGGCTCTGCGGTGAACATTCTTATCTGAACGCTCCTGCGATTTCACTCCGCCTGAGACACCCCCCGGTGTTGCATTGGCCTTCATTTTGCACTGTAGAACCTGTACGTTCTAACTGGCCCGATTGTATTCAGCCGATCACTGCGAGGTTTACCGTGCGAAACTATCTCTGGAGTTTGTTATTTGTAGGAGTTACGCAGTCGCGGCATTTTGAAGGCGGTATCGCGGAGTCGTTCGGTACGCGCGGACGGCATCCTGGACGATCTGCCACTTCGCGGTCAACC